>JALSID010000314.1 GCA_026981825.1 Planctomycetota bacterium | reverse complement strand
AGGGAGCTCTTTCTCCCAGCGCCACTTCAATCGCATGCTGAAGTTAGCCCGTCACGCTACCGCGCAACTAACCGACATCCAACGTACCACCCTCGGACGCGATTGGCCGTTTGCCTAGACCGGCCGAGCCACCTCTCGACTCTCGGCCGATGCCCCCTGAGTCTCCAGCGGGCCCCTTGCCTTGCGCAGGGTGTCGGTTTCGTCAGTCGGGCACCAGGCCGTGACAGGGCCCGAGCGACTGTAATCGCATGCTCCGCGGCAGCTCCACCCACGGTTCGGCCTTGACAGGCTCAGGCCAGCGATTTAGACCATGCCCAGCCAACTCAAGATCGGTGGCAAATCTGACGTGCGTCAGCGTAGTCCGTTCGCAGAGTGCAGAGGAGAACCATGAGGGTATTCGGGGTGTTTTGCCTGGTTGCTGTCACCCTTTGGACGGCCAGTGCGACTCACGCGCAGGAGAAAAAACTCCCTTTTGATGACTTCCTCCACCTGCCACGTCTGTCCCTTCGCAGCCACTCCTCGCGCGATCTGGGAGACCTGGAACTGACCAGCAGGAACGGCCCCTACATGGTCCTGGTCAGCACGTTTCTCGGCCCGTCCGCGCGACGGAACGCGATCAAGTTGGCCAGGGAACTCCGCACCAAGCACGGCATTCCAGCCTACATCTACGTGTGGGATGCCAACCGCTTGCAAGGACTGGGCAAACGGTTGGGCTTGCTGAGCAAGATGGACCAGGTAGCCGTGCTCGCGGGCAACTTCGACGACCTCGATGGCGAGGCACAGCGTGTGCTTCGCAAGATCAAGCGGCTCCAACCCGATTGCCTCGCCAACGAGGGCCCATTCCCGCTGCGAGGAGCGATCCTCGTCTACAACCCCCTCATTCCTCCGGCACTCCGTAAAAAGCCGGTGCAAAAGGACACGTTCCTGGCGCGCATCAACCAGGGGCCGTACAACATCATCCATTGCCCGGGCAAGTACACCCTCCAGGTCGCCGTTTGGACCGGTGAAGTGGTCGTGGGCCCGGACGCGGACAAGAAGCAGCTCAAGCCGTCCAACAAGCTGTTCGAGGCTGCTAGCAACGCGGAGGAACTCGTCCGGCTGCTCCGAAAGGCCGGTTACGAGGCGTATGTTTTCCACGGCCGCCAGGCCAGCGCGGTCACCGTCGGCTCCTTCGATCGCACGGACGATCCCGAGATCGCACGCCTGATCCAGCAACTCGCCGGCAAGAAATTCGGCAAGCACCAGTTGCTCAAGATGCCCTACCTCGTGTACAAGCCGCAGTTCTAGAGGCCGACGACAGACAGCTTAGCCGAGGAGCTCGGAAACCGGAATCGCCTGGTCCGGCCCCGAAGATCGCCCACGGATGGAGACGGGGGCACGAGCCCCCACAAGTGCCGTGTCCCCGATAAGCGTGACGGCCACGTACCTGGACCAGGTCGCGCACGGGCGCCTGTTTCAAACCGCGGTCACCGAATCGCCGGGCCGTGAATAGCCGCCCGGTTCACCGGGCAAAAGCCGACGGGGGCTGCCTGCCGGAACGGGGCGTTCACGAGCCGCCTCGCCAGGACCCAGGTCCAGCCGGCTCTGAAGGAATCGTCGGCATGCACCTCTTCCAGCATGCTGCGCTACCGTGGACGGCTACGCCCCGGCGTTGCAGCTCTTGCCAGACGATCTCGCCGATCGGATTCGTGCCACGGCACAAGAAGTCCCCCAGATGAGCATGGAGACACTTCACATGTTCGGCGCGCGTGATCCCCGCAAGCCCCGTCTTGAACAAAACGTACCGGTGGTGCGCAAACTCCGGTTCCCTTTCGATCCGTTCCCGCCACTCTTCAGGCAGCAACTGGCGGCGAACCTCGATGATCTCCCCATGTAGCGCT
>JALSID010000313.1 GCA_026981825.1 Planctomycetota bacterium | reverse complement strand
AAGAGGCCGAGAACCAGGCACGAGCGGAGGCTCGCCGGACCGTCCTGTTCCTGGACGAGATCCACCGGTTCAACCGCGCGCAGCAGGACGTGCTTCTACCTGCTCTCGAGCATGGTTTCCTGGTGCTTGTGGGCGCCACCACGGAAAACCCCTTCTTTGCCTGCACCGGACCGCTTCTCAGTCGCAGTCAGGTCTTCAAGCTGGAACCGCTTTCGTCTGAGGATTTGGTCGCCTTGCTGCGGCTTGCGCTCGCCGATGCTGAGCGCGGACTGGGGTCAATCCCCGTTCAAGTTGAGGAGGGGGCGCTGGAATTACTCGCCGAGCTAGCCGGCGGGGACGCACGCCGAGCGCTGAACGCACTCGAGATCGCCGTGCTCTCCTGCCCCGAGCGACCGGTGAAACTGACCGCGCGGCTTGTGCGCGAGTGTGTCCAGCGCCGCTACGTCCCCCACGACAGGGCAGGAGACGTGCACTATGACGTGGTCAGCGCCTTCATCAAGAGCATGCGGGGCAGCGATCCAGATGCCGCGGTGTACTGGCTTGCACGCATGCTGGAGGGGGGAGAGGATCCCCGCTTCATCGCGCGCCGCATCGTGATCTGTGCGGCCGAGGATGTGGGCAACGCCGACCCGAATGCTCTTGTGGTTGCCAACGCCGCCGCGCAAGCTACCGAGTTCGTCGGACTTCCCGAGTGCGAGCTCATTCTGAGCCAGGCGGCGATCTATGTAGCCACGGCGCCGAAGAGTAACGCGTCCGCCACCGCGATCTGGAACGCGCGAGCTGACATTCGCTCGGGTGTCGTGCTGGATGTCCCCGTTCACCTTCGTGATGCCCACTACGCTGCCGCTGCGCGCCTCGGTCACGGCAAGGGATACCTCTACCCCCACGACGATCCGAGCGGCTACGTGCCCCAGGAATACCTGCCCGAACCACGAATCTACTACAAACCGGTTAGCCGCGGCTACGAGCGCGAGATTGCTCGACGGTTGCACGACCTGCGGTCCAGCGCGGCCGACCAGGGGGACAATTCAGCCGAGGAGCGCGCCACCCGCGGGACCGGCTGTTCCGAGCAGCCGGGAACGGCCGGTTAGCCGGCCGCAACCAGGCTTTGGCTCAACTCTGGGTTCTGATACTTCGTCGGAGGGGAAAGTGCGATACCCAGGACCGTCGTGGTCGTCGGACCGCAAGGCTGCCGGGTTTCCCCCTCCCGCAACGGTCGCTTCCCGGATTGGATAGCTCTTCTCCCAGGGCCCAGTCGGCTCAACGGCGGCGCCAGCCGCCGAAGGGGGCACGTCCCCGGCCCGCTGTCTCCGTGGCAGGCCGGATGTTTCCGATGATCAGCAGCTCACCGGAGGGGCGGGTCAGGGCGCCGATCGCACCAGTGGGGGGAGCCGTCTGCAACGACGGGTGGATGCCGAGCGAGACGACGAGCGTCCGGCCGGGACGCCAGGAGGTCGCAATGCTCCAGTCCATGGTGCTCGTCTCCGGGACATGCACGGTGATCGGCTGTGTACCCCCTGGCACCTGTAACGTCGTGTTTACCGTTCGCAGCCGTTCCACGGAGCAAAGCTCGACGCCCAGATAGAGGTCCACGGCGGAGTGGTCTGCTTGCCAGACGGGCAACAGAACTACTCGAAGCCGCTGTTCCACACGGTCGAGCACCGGTTGATAGGGGTCCAGACCGGGCTGGTCCGATGGCTGAATCGCTGCCGTGTATGGAACGGGGAGGGTGTAGTCGAACACAGCGGGGACCCCATGTTTGAGCCGGTAGGTGCCCGCTACGAGGTCGGGCACGGGCCGTCGTTGCGCGGCGATTTCGGCGCGGAGGACGTTACCCTTTGCTGTGCTGAGCAACCACAGTGCCTGACCTGCGGGTCCACGCACCCCGGGCGGAAGGTCACGGACGAGCACCCGCCGCCAGTTCGGGTCAACGGCCTCGGCAATCGTCAGGTGGGCGTACGTGTCCGGGCCAGGTTGGTTGAGCTGCTCGGCCAGGCGCGCGATTTCCGGGTGGATGGCCGCTGGGGCGCGAGCGATGAGCTTCGTGCCGTCGACGATAGCCGTAACTCGCGCATCGGGAAACCGCGAGCGAATCATCTCTGTCACCCATCTGGCCAGGGCCTCCTCCCTTCCGCCCACCCCGCTCAACCGGGAAACGGCCTGCGCGAGGTCGTAGACCCTCCAGGAGTACGACGTCGCTCCAGGAGCTGTTGCCGGGAAGCCGGCAGGATAGGAGGTGGGTACGAGCTGCGTGCGCGTGCGCGCGGGTTGCGCCGCGCCTGTAGCGGCCCACATCCGACCACTCCTAGCGGGCAGGTGGGTGCCCCCCTTCGGAGCGGCCGCCCAGCCGTGTTCGCGTGCCGATTGCTGGGCTGTGGCCGACCCGACCACGCATACCAGGGCCGTAAGGATCGCAAGCGAAGACATGGGGGCACGCACAAGCTTTCCCCTGGCACTGCTGGACAAATGCATCCGTTCCTCCGCAATTGCTACGGCACCCGGCGAAGACGTGCCTGGAGTCGCCCAAGCTCAGCTTTCCGATAGCACACCCGACGCAAGATGGCCAGAGCACTTTCACGGTCGGGTTTGAGCGTGGCCGAGCACAGTAGCCGACTGTGGCGAAAGGATGAAGGCGGGCCGATGCTGAGGTCGAAAAAGCTCATAGGGAGGTGCTCGGCATTGCCATGTCGTCCGGTTGCCGTCCTGGTGGTCTGCAAGCAGCTCAAACGGGGCGAGGTGAAAGCGTTGCGTGAACGCAGCTAGCCAGGCTGTTCGCAAGGTGAGGTTGCAGCGATTAAGCCTTGCAGGCTTTGGCTGCTACCGGTACGCCACGCATTTCGAGCTGGCGCGGGATTCCCGGATCTTTGTTGCCAGGAACGAGCAGGGCAAAAGCACCTTTCTACGCGGGCTTCTCTACACGCTCTTCGGGGTTCCCGGCGGCAAGAAGAGGCAGCTCTTCCTCCGCCGTTACTACAACTGGGATCGGCCTGAGGAGTTTTGGGGGCGGGTTGAGTTTGAGTGCAACGGCGAACAGTGGACCGTCTTGCGCGATTTCCGCCGGGACACGGTCACGGTTACGGCCCGCAGTCCCGAGGGCGAGCGTCTTGTGCTGAACCGTCACCGGCATCGAGAACGTGCCTCCGAATCTCGCAAGGATCCCTACGACGATCTGCTGGACACCTGGTTCGGCATCCGTAACCGGTCGGTCTACGAGGGCATCTTCTGCATTGACCAGCGGTCGACGGTGTTGCAGCGCAGCCAAATCGATGAGCGGGTTTGGAGATACGTGTACGGTGAAGCTGCAGCGGGGCTGGAGCGCGAGCGTCGCCGAATCTACGAGGCCTTCCGCTCGCTGACGTTCTGCACAAGGGACTACGGCGTTACCCTTGCGGCTGGAGGCGGGCGCAACGGCCGCATACCGGGCCGGATCGAGCAGATAAACGATGAGCTGGAACGGCTGCGCCGGCGTCGTGCAGAACTCGAGACAGAGCTGGCGGACCTATCCGACCCCCCGACGGCGGAGGTGGAGGACCTGCGGGAGCGACTCGCGGAGCTTCGCGCCCAGCTTGCCCTCTGGGAGAAGTGGGTATCGATCCAGGGGAGGCTCCTGAGCGCGGTCCAGGCCTGTTCAGAGGCGGAGAGGTCGCTGGGGGCCGGCGCTGGGGAGGGGGATGCGCACGACGACGGCGTGCGCGCCTTGAGAACGCTTGCCGCGGACGGGATGTCGACCGATGAGCTGCGCGCTCGGCTGGAGGCTCTTGCCGAGCGGCGACGGCTTGGCGAAGAGATCGAGCGGCTGACCGAACAGATTGAGGAGCTCCAGCGGCAGCTCGACGGGCTTCGGCAGGACCAGGAGGCATCGGGGGACCCGGCCAGGCTCGAGGGCATGCTGCAGGAGTTGCTGCGGCTGAAAGCGATCGCGTCGGAACTGGAGCGGCTGGAACAGGTTCGCGCCGAGCTCGATCTCGCCGCCGCCGACGGCAACTTGACGGACGAACAGGTCCATCTGCTGCAGGAGCTCCACGCGGTGTCAGCGGAGATTCTGGAACTGGAGCGACGCCGGGAGGAGTTGCAGGGGGAGCGTCAGAGCGTCCGTCAGCAACGGGGGCAGATCGAGGCCGAACTGGGCCGGCTCGAGGCTGCTCAGGCACAGGCCAGGGAATTGCTCCGAAAACACGAACTGGAAGCAGAGGAGCAGCATCGTCAGGCATGTCGGTTGCGCGAGGAGCTGGAGGTGCTCGAGCGACAACACAGGGAGCGGTTTGAAATTCTGCAGGGGGCTCCTCCCGGCCTGCCCATGCTCTGGGACCGCCTGCATGCTCTGCAGCAGGAGCTTGAACAGGTCGACCGGGCTTTGCAACAGCGCGATCTGGCCGATCGGTTACGCCAATCCCGCGTTCGTTGGCGGCGCATCCTGCTTGTGCTCGGTGTCAGTTCAACCGTGCTCACTGTGGTCCTCGCCACCGGGTGGCTTGACCTGATGCTTGCGGCGCTATGCGGGGGGCTGACCGCACTCGCGGCTCGCCTCTTTCCCCCACCTTCTCCCGACCACGGAGCGAACGCGGAGGAGCTACGCAGGAGGAGGAGAGACCTGGAAGCGGAGAACCGCGCGATTCTTTCGAAGCTGGGCACTCGGTTCCGTCCCGAACCGGACCTGGAGGCTCGGGCTCGGCGACTCTGGCCCGAGTATGAGCATTCCCTGGCCGCTCTTGAGCGGCTTCGATCCGAACTGCAGGGGGCAGAGGCAAGCGAACAGGCGGTAGCCTTGGAGCGCGACCGAGTGGTGAGCGACCTGTCTGAGACGATCGAGTCTCTCGAACGGGAGATCGAGGGGCACCGGGCGAGGCTGCGGGACGTGGACGATCTGGACAAGCGGCTGGAGCAAGAGGCGCACGCTGTGGCGCAACGGCTGCTTGGGAGCATCCGACGGCTGGGCCTCGATCAGCTCCAGCTCGACAGTGGGCTGTCGATCCCAGTTCCCGATCAACTGCGCTTCGTAGCCGAGGAGATCGTGTCGTGTGACGAAGAGCTGCGCACTCTGGAGGAGCTCATCCGTTGGGTGGCTCAGAACGGCGAGCGTGTGCGCACGGTGCTTCAAGAGCACGTGCACCGGGGATCGGAGGCGAAGAGGCAATGGCAAGCGGAGGTGTGGTGGAGTCTGCAGAACGTGGGACTTGGCCCGGAGGAGAACTCTCAAATCGACCAACCCCCTGATGGCTTCGACGCCGAGGCAGCGCTGGCTCGGCTGCGCGCAGAGGCGGACGATCTGCGCGCACGTCTGAACCCACTGGATGAGAACGCCGATCCGGAGGAGCTGGAGCGGCGGCTGGAAGATGCGAAGGCACTGGCGAGTCTGGTCGCGGAACTGGAAGGACAGATCGATCAGCTCAGAGCACAGCGCCAGGAGCTGCAGGACGAGGTGCAGACTCCGGTCGAGAACGAAGCGGAGCTGTCGACCGCTCTGGAACGGTTCGACGGCGACGTCGAGGAAGTAGTCCAGCAGTTCGAACGGATCATCGAGGGGGCACGGAGCGACCGAGCAGGCGAAGAGGAGATTATGGAACTGCGCCGCCAGGCGAGAGAGCTGATGGCGCAGTTCCCCGAGCTGGTTGCGGCACTCGAGCAGCCCCCGGAGTATGCCACACAGCGACTTGAGCAGCTCCGTGCCGAGGTAGCGGAGGTGGAAGCGCTGTTGGAGGAACGAGGCCGCCAGGCAGAAGAACGGCAAGCGGCGGCAGGGGAACGACGCCGCGAGCTAGACGAGGTTTCGGCACAGATTGCCGCCCTTGAGGATGAGCTGCGCGGTTTGGAGCAGGAGAGAGACAAGCTTGCGGCTCAGTTTCGGGCGGTGACGGACCGACTGGAGTCCCTGCAAAAGGAGTGTCGCGAGGCGTTGGAAGCCCGGATAAGCACGTTGTTCGCCGGTTTCAGTTGCCAACCGGACCGCCGAGTCGTCCTGGATGAGAGCATGCGCGTGATGATCCGCGAGCCTGGCAACCACACGTACGTCCCCGCTCATTTGAGTCATGGTGCCCGCGATCAGCTCTGCTTGGCCGTCTACCTGGCGTTGGCCGACAACCTCGACTTGCCGTTTGTTTTTGACGACCCATTCGTCAATTGCGACGACGAGCGGCTCGCGGCGATTCGGACCGTTTGGGAGAAGCTTTCGGCAACCCGGCAGCTTATCCTGCTGAGCCATTCGCCGCAGTTCGAGGGCTGGGCCGAACCGATTACGATCTACTCGGACGCTGGGCAAACTTCCCAGCGAGCCGCGGCGTAAGCACACGGAATCGGGCAACGAGCCGCAATGACTTTTCCGCCGCGGTGACAGCCTCTACCATAACCATGTACGGTGTAGAGCACACGCGAGGACCTGACATGACGGCTTCGACGCGCAAACGAATACTCGTTGTTGACGACGATCCGGAAATCGTTGGTTCCCTGCGCACTGTCCTGGAGGCGGAAGGCTACGAAGTCTTTTGCGCGGCGAACGGCTACCAGGGCCAGGTCATCGCCGATCAGTATCCCCCCGACCTGATCATCCTCGATATGATGATGCCCAAACGCGGAGGTTTTCCCGTCTTGGAAAGCCTGGCCCGCAAGGCTGGTAGCCCACCGGTCATCATGATTACGGCAAACGAGGGCAGCAGGCACAAAGCGTACGCTGAGATGCTGGGCGTGTTCGATTACATCCGCAAGCCGTTCGCGATGGAGCGCTTGCTCGAAAGCGTGGAACGCGCCCTCACAGAGCAAGAGGCGGAAGGGGCGGAGGCAGAGGAACCCGTGGACACCCCTTCTGCGGCCCAGGAAAAGAAGAAGACAACTCGTCGCCGGAAGAAGACTGACGAAGCGGGAGGCGAAGAGGGCTCTTAAAGACGGTCGACGGGTGTGCTGTCTTCTTCATGCCCCAGGGAGCACCCATCGCGTAGGCCGCTCAGACGCTGGTTCCGTTCCCATGAAGTAACGTTAGGTTGTCGGTCTCGATCCGTATTCGCCGTTTGTGCCTTGCTAGATTGGGCTGCACCCTAGCATCGCCGGGGTTGCGCCGGCCTCGTACGCAACAGCGGTATCGGCGATCTTTACGCAAGGTGAGGACAGCGGGTGGGGGGGCACGGCGAACGCGGCTGGTGTAGCTGTGAGCCTGAACCCGTGTACCGTTGTGCGTTCGGTTGAGGGTGTTTCGAGAGTATGGCACAGCGCTTTGTTGGAGCCCTCGAGCACTATCCGGCTCGATTCGCGTTCGCTGCATACTGCTGCGCGGTAGTCGTGGGGGCACTTCTACTTATGACCCCCTGGGCACATGCTCCCGGCGCTCCTCCAATTACCCTCATCGACGCTCTGTTCACCGCCACGAGTGCGATCTGTGTCACCGGTCTGGTCGTTCGCTCGACGGGCAACGATTTCTCCCTATTCGGGCAAGCCGTGATCTTGCTGTTGATTCAGTTGGGCGGGATTGGCATTGTGACCGTAACGACGTTCGTGGCCCTTCGCTTTGGAGGGGGCGATACCATGCGGCAGCGGGTCGCTGCTGCGGAGGCGGTGGGGGCCGCACCGGGAAGCCACCTCGGTGGGCTTCTGCTCCGCGTATTCCTGACCGTGATCGCTTTCGAAGCGGCCGGCACCGTTTTGCTCGGTCTGCATGGCCTCGCTAGAGGGGCAAAAGCAGAGGGGTGGTGGCCGGCTCTGTTCCACTCGATCTCAGCCTTTTGTAACGCCGGCTTCTCCCTGTACGACGATTCTCTGGTACAGTTCCGAGGCGATTTTTGGTACTGCGGGACCGTGATCCTGTTGATCGTCTGCGGTGGGATCGGGTTTCCGGTCCTGACCGATCTTGGCCGTACCCTCCTGCGGCTCAGACGCCGTGAGCCGGGCCACATCTCCCTGCACACGAAGCTCATGTTGGTCGGCACCGCTGTCCTTATCGCGTTCGGTACGGTGGCTTTTCTTGTTCTTGAGTGGGGGAATACACTGGCCGGCGAGCCGCTCGGAACGAAACTCCTCGCCAGCCTGTTCCAGTCGGTCACCTGTCGAACTGCCGGGTTCAACACGATTCCCACCGATGAGCTCACCAGCGCCTCGTTGTGGATTTCCATGGTGTTGATGTCGATCGGCGCCGGGCCGTGCTCGACCGCAGGAGGCTTTAAGGTCTCCACGTTCATGACACTGGTGCTACTGTCCATGCGCCGCCTGCAGGGGGAGGAACGCGTCTACGCCTTTCGGCGAACAGTGGACGCCGCTACCGTGGGCAAGGCGATCAGCACGGCGCTGCTCTTTGCAGTGAGCGGCATGGTGGCGCTCACCGCCGTGTTGGTCGCTCAGAGCTACTACATGGAAACGTCCGCACAGCACGTCTTTTTCCTGGACGCGTTCTTCGAGACGATATCGGCGCTCGGAACGGTGGGGCTGAGCACGGGAGTCACGAGCGAGCTTTCCGTCCCGGCCAAGATCGCGTTGATTGTGGCGATGTTCATGGGCAGGTTGGGCCCCGTAAGCTTCTTCATAGCGCTGTCGCGCACATTGCACCGGCGTGCCCTGGAGTATCCGACCGAACCCGTGTACATAGGCTAGCGACCATGAAAGCGAATCACGTGATCGTGCTCGGTTTGGGCACCTTCGGCGCCGCTGTCGCGCGTCGACTGACGGAGAACAAGGTCCGAGTTACCGGCGTCGATATCGACGAGGAGCGCGTCACAGAATTGCAGGACGTGCTTTTCGAGGCACTGGTGGCGGACGCGACCGATCCACGGACTGTCGAGCAGCTTCCCGTCGAGAAGGCCGACGCCGTGGTGGTGAGCCTGGGGGAAGATTTTGCACGATCGACCCTGGCATGCCTTCACCTTCTGGAAGCCAATGCACGGCGCATCGTCGCCAAAGTGGTAACCCCCGACCACAAGAAGATCCTGGCCAAGCTGGGGGTTAACGATCTGGTGTTCCCCGAGGTGGAGATTGCCGAACAGTGGGCGGACCGCATCACCTGGCCCAACGTCCTGTTCCGCTTGATCACGGAAACCCAGCAGGAAATCCTCGAGATCGGTGTCCCCGAGTCGCTTGTGGGTAAGACCCTTAAGGATGCCGATCTCCGCCGAAGGTACGGTGTGCTCGTCATCGGTATCAAGAACGCCCGTAAGGATACGAACTACCGGTTCAGCCCCAGTCCCGACACCGTACTTACCGACGAGGACGTCCTCCTCGTCGTGGGCGACCCCCAGGGCGTGGCCCAGCTCCGCGAGCTGTGAGACGGGCGGGAGCGGGCCCATAGCTTCGCAACGCACAATTCACAACGCGGGGGGCCGCCGCCTACTCCGTACCCATGTCGCTTTCTTGGGGACCGTGCGCTTTTTTGGAGCCTGCGGGCGCGATACCCCTCCAGCGGAAAGGTGCGGCAGGCAACGAGGGGAAGTTCACTGGCGGGGGCGCAAAGAGCCCTCGCTTGCCGGCTGTGGGCAATGCGAACGTTGTCCAGTTTCGTGCCGGCTTCACGTGCTCTCACCGGCCGCCTGTTTGCTGGCCAGCTCCTCGACGGTTTCGCGCACTGCTTGCTCGAGTGGGGGACAAACGCCGCGCAGGATCTCCAGCATCCGCCGCGTTTCGTCCACGTACCGCTGGATGTTTCCGTCCGGCTTCTCGGCATACGTCCGGAGATTGTCCAGGCGGTCGGCCAGTTTGATGATCTTCGCGTCTCGGCTGGCGCGCTCCAGGCGGCGGAACATCTCCTCGTGGCGCTCGCTTTGGGGTAAACGCGAATCGTTGGTCAGGTCGGCGACGATTTGGGCTACCCGGCGACCGCACGCTTTCTCTACCTCATCAAATCGAGCACCGGATTCCTCGATGACGTCGTGGAGCAAAGCAGCAGCAAGCACCTCCGGGTCGCCGATCCCAGCGAGCCGCCGAACGAATTCCGCGACCCGGAACGGATGAACCAAGTAGGGTACCCGACCTTGCGAGTCGCTCGCGGGATCGGATGGAACGGTCCGCGTCTGACCTGCGTGACAGCGCATCGCCAGGACGAGCGCCTTGCCCAGAAGGTAGCTGGCCTGTGCCGCTACGCCCCAGTCTGCGCCCTTCGTCGTGCAATCTGACATCGGATTCATTGCTCGCTTCCCCTCGTCCAGGTGCGTCGCCTCGTGACCCACCAACAGCGAAGTGTAGCGTTGATCGCACGTTTTGAAAACAGGGCCAGATCCGGCGTGTTTTGTCGAAGAGGACGCCACCGCAGTGCCGGTACCGTCCGGCCTGGGAGCCGCCGCAACACGGGAGCTCTGGCCGGACGCCGGGGGGAACATGCTCATCCGTAAGACTGGGTAGCGGGCAAGGTAGAGGCTTGCTGGAGACGGGGGGCCACGCCAGGCGGCGCAGGGGGCTGGCGTGGGCGGAAGCCGGGCAGGGCACTTGTTCGGCATTTGCGAGAGATGGCTGGAACGTGAGGGCGGTCGCTTTGGGGCTCTGCCGGGCGAGGAGGGAAGAGAGTGGCGGCTTGCCATGGGGGGGCAACCTGCTGCCCCGATCGGGATCTGCTCGAACGCGGCCGATGCCCGGTGAGGAACACGCGTGTGCAGGCAGCGCGGGGTTGAACGGGGGTTGCAAGGCCGGCGCGGTTTTGGTAGGATGTTCACTGCGAGGTAGCCGTTGCCCGGCAGGAGGAAAGGGTGGAGCGATGCGGGAGCGGCTCTGTCGTTATTGTCTGTTGATTGCTTTGTTGTTCGTCTCTGCGTCTGGCCGGGCACGAGCTGGCCTACTCGTCTTTTCCCATACGGGAGCCACGGACCCCATCCTGGAGGGGTGGACCCGCACTTCCGGCGCGAACGTGACCTTTGGGCCCGTTATCAACGATCTGGGCTTGGGCATCGACGCCTGGTACGTCTACGACAACGGCGCAACTTTGGGCGACCTGGGTGCCTACTTGCAGACGCCCTCACCTGCCATAGTCAGCCTGGGCAACACGTACGGCTGGAAGTTGTCCGCCTTCATTCGGGTCTTGCCCGGCTCGGGGGCGCCGGCGGGCTCGCCGATGGTCCTGTACCGCGACGGCACGAGAAGCTGGCAGATGCATTTTGGCACGACGTCCAGCGGTGATCCGATCGTGCGGCTCATAACCGGAACAAGCCCCCCCAGCGGTCCGGCCTTCACGTTGGCCGGTGGGGCGAACCAGTATCACCTCTACGAGTTGATTTACGATCCTGTGGCGGACGCCGCCGACCTGTACGTCGATGGGACCCTACTGTACACGGGATACGTGGGCTTTTCTTGGTCTGAACGCTACGTTTACTGGGGAGCGGGGTCCAGTTATGACGTCGGGAAAGGTCATTTCAGCCGGGTTGAGTTCTACGTGAACCCGGAGCCGAGTACCCTGGCGCTATGGTGTGGTCTGGCAGCCGGCGCCGCGGTCTACTTGCGACGGAGGAGACTGCACACTCCCACGACCTCGTGACGCGTCGGCTCTCCGCGACCGGGCCCATTTGTGCTATGACCGCCACCGAGCTACAGAAAAGCCCCCGCCGTCGGGATGGGCAATGGGGCGCGCTCCCGCTCGCCGCTTCGGCCCGCCCGGGCCGAAGCGGCCCCGAGCCCGCCGCCCGGCGGGACGGAGGAGCCGGACCGCCGTCGCGCCGGCCGCGGCGCATTGGTACGCCCGCCGGGCCCCGGCGGGCAGGGATTGCCCGCGAGCCAGCGCCCGGACCCGGCCGCGTGCGCAAAGGCGCATTGCCCACCAGCCGCGCCCCCTCGCAGCGACACGCCGCGAGGCTGGCCGTAAGCCTGGTCGCCATCGCGCCCGCGATGGGGGCAGCCCCTGCGCCTCTCCCATCCGCAATCGCCCGGAAAAGCCAGCCATGCCGCCCGCCGCCAGGCGGGACCGGACCTCCGCCGCTGCGACGGCGGAGCAGTGGTAGCGCGACCCGGCCCCGGGTCCGCCCCAAGGCGCTGGCGCCAAGGAAGCGGCGGCAGAAATGAGCCCCGCCGAGCGAAAAGCAGCCCGCCCGTCGCGCGACTGGCAAGGGCGCGCGCCCTCTCTCGCCGCTTGGGCGCGCCCGGGCCCAAGCGGCGCCGAGGCCGCCGCCTGGCGGGACCGAGGAGCCGGACCGCCGTCGCGCCGGCGACGGCGCATTGGTACGCCCGCCGGGCCCCGGCGGGCAGGGATTGCCCGCGAGCCAGCGCCCACACCCGGCCGCGTGCGCAAAGGCGCGTTCCCCACCAGCCGCGCCCTCTCGCAGCGACGCGCCGCGAGGCTGGCCGTAAGCCTGCTCGGCGTCGCGCCCGCGATGGGGGCAGCCCCTGCGCCTCTCCCATGCGCAATCGCCCGGAAAAGCCAGCCATGCCGCCCGCCGCCAGGCGGGACCGGACCTCCGCCGCTGCGACGGCGGAGCAGTGGTAGCGCGACCCGGCCGCGGGTCCGCCCCAAGGCCTACGGCCCGCCAAGAAGCGGCGGGGAAAAGGATCCCCGTCGACACATTCGTGCCACCGGAACGAAAGGGGGCATATCGGCGGTCTGTCTCTGGGCTCAGCGGCACCTCTTAGCTGCCGACTGAGTCGGCCAGCAAGGCCTCCCACCGTGGTACGATCTGTTCGGGTGACCACTGCGCAGCGCGGTGGGCTGCGCGCGCGGAGAGTTGCCCGTAGAGCTGTTCGTCCCGATCCAGGCGGAGGAACAGCTCCAGCCATTTGCGCGCGTGAGTCTCTTCGACGGGCTCGACCCGGTCCTCGGACAACTGCTGTGGGACGCGCACGACCACGCCGCCGTCGCCCACCACCTCCGCCAGCGCGCCGCGGTCGCTCACCACCGCCGGTATGCCGCTAACCATCGCCTCTGCGGCCGCAAGGCCGAAGCTCTCGTTCCAGAGCGAGGGCATCCAAAGCAGCTTCGTGCGGCTCAGGTAGAGCCGGGGATCGCTCACGTTCGGCATCCATGCCACGTGGCGCGCCGCTTCCGGGCTCAAGCCGGCAGCGGCGAGCAGTTCGGCTCCCCCTCGGCCTTCCACGACCAGGAACTTCAGGCCGGCACGCTCGCGATGGGCAAGCTCGATGACGGCCACCGCTACAGCCAATCCCTTGGCTACGACCGGGTTCACAAGCGTGACG
>JALSID010000312.1 GCA_026981825.1 Planctomycetota bacterium | reverse complement strand
GCCCGGGGCACGCACATCCACAGGCAGTATGCCTTGCGATCGATACGCCAGAGGAATCGTATCTGGTGCCGCCGAAACCGAGGGCGGAACTCGTGAAAGAACTCCAGCAGCCACGGATGCGGCACCACGCGGTAGCGATGGCACCAAGACATCGTGGTTCTCCCATGAGCTCTGGCGGGGAACAGTAGATGGTGCCCAGCAAGAAGACCCGTATGGGCGGCTCTGGGCTATGAGGTCGCCGCTTTCCCACGAACAGCATAAGAGGCTGTCTCAAAAATCCGTGCGCTGGGAACGGCAAAAGACACAGTGGATTTTGGCAAAAGCCCCAGCGCACGGAGGAGAATTATGAATCGTACCACGGATCGGTACATGCTTTGTCCAGCGTTCATTGTACAACTGTGCCAACTCGCACTGCAAGCGGCTGAGGAGCAACAGGGCGCCCAGCGGAGTGGTCGTGGTCGACCGCCGACACCGTTCAGGAAGGTGATGAACAGCATCTGGTACCGGCTTTGTACGGGCTGCCAGTGGAAGGCAATTCCGGAGGGCGAACATCTCTGCAACGGTACCACGGCCCATCGCTGGCTTCGTCGTCTCGTGATGGCTGGCGTCTTTGAGGTGCTGCATGCCGTATTGGTAGCGTTGTACGCAGAGCATGGTTTGCGGAAGCTTCATGCTGTGGGTATTGACTGCACGTTGGTTCCTGCGCCGCTGGGTGGCTCCGCTACGGGGCCGAATCCGACGGACCGGGGTAAGCCCGGGGTAAAGATCAGCATCGTGGTGGACCGACATGGACGTCCGCTGGCGATTCACGTGGACAAGGCGAATCGACACGATATCCGCCTGCTGGGGCCTACTTTGGCCAACATGGCCCAAGAACTGCTCCGTCGGTTAGGTGCCAACCCGGAGCTCGTGGCGGACAAGGGCTACGACTACCAGCATGTCAGGGCCGAGGTGCTGGCTCGGGGCTTCCGCCTGCGCTTTCTGCCCCGGGGCACCAAGTACCCCAAGGCGCGCAAACGCCACCGCTGGCTTCGCGCCGTTACCGAACGCACACATGCTTGGTTCAAGGCGTTTCGCGCCATCCGGGTCTGCTGGGCACGTTATTTGGAGAGCTACACGTCGCACGTCCTACTCGCGGCGTCCGCCATTCTTTTGCGTGCCATCCCACGTCGCTGTCTCGTGCAGGTCACGTAGCGGGCCCTCCGAAGCGGCGTCTTTTCCTCGCTCCACCACACAACGCAGCGCCGGCGTATGCGCCACCACACGCCCTCTACCCCTTTCAAGTTCCAAAGGTTCGCCGACGGTTTCTATTCGACCCACTCACGGACCTGTCCCCGCCTTGCTAAACAGCTCATGCACCCATTTCCCCCACCTTGGCACCGCCCACCGAGCCGGCTTCGGCCCTCCCTCCCTAACCGACTTTTGAGACAGCCTCTAAGTACGGCCTGGGCCCAGCCGACCGGTGCACCGCGTCGAGGCGGCCGGACGTCCGTCGCCCCGGCAACGGCGCCCAGCTGCGCTGCCGCCCACCGCGGCGCTTGGAAAAGCGACCAAGGCACGCCCCATGGAGGCTCCTCCGAGTCGCTGATCGGTCCGATCCATCTGATCCGTCTGCTCGGCCCGATCCGTTGGACGATAGGCCCCTGGCCGGCCGGAAAGCGCCACGTGTGCGAAAAGCACCGCCGGGAAAGAACGGACCGGACCTCCGTCGCGGCGGCGAAGGACCATCGGTACTGTCGCCGCTCCTGCGGCGGCGAAAAGTCGACGACCAGCCGCGCCCCCAACCCGGCCGCCCGGGCAGCGGCGCAATCTTGAAAGAGCTCCGGCGAAGCAAGTCTCTCGCCGTCGCGGTAGCGACGCCGCGCCCAGCGCTGCCCCAATCCCCGAGCGCTGCGAAAGGCCAG
>JALSID010000311.1 GCA_026981825.1 Planctomycetota bacterium | reverse complement strand
GCGAGGAAACCGTGTACATCTCCCGACCGCGCTGGAACATCCTCATCGGTCCTTACCTGGAAGGTTCCATCGATACCAAGGTTCTCGATCCCGATGGTGATGGGTACGCGAACACCGGTGAGATTCCTGGCACCGACGATGATTACACCCCGTTCGGCAACCCGGTGTTTGTCTGTCCGGAGACTCCGGAACGAAACACGTCGCGGAATTCGAGTTATGGGTATAACTACCAGTTCCTGGGTAATACCCGCCACTTCTTTGACCCGGGGGTGGACAGCAACCTCCCGGCAGGTCACCCAGGCTATGGGCCTCCGTGGGTCAACTTCCCGGTGACCATTAATCGGATCAAGGTGACAACGCGGACGGTTATGGTGGCCGACTGCTTAGGGACGGCCTCAGCAGTTCCCGAGGAGTTTCGCCAGCCGTACGTGGGCACGCAGAACCGCTGCGAGGCGTTGGGGAATCACGCCTACGCGCTGGATCCTCCGTTCCCCTGGTTTGTGAATGACTCGGGCCAACTGTTCCTCGGGAAGATGAGCTCTGGCGACTGTAGTCCGGGCTTTTCTGCCGTGGATCCTCGCCATCTTGGTCATGCCAACGTGGTCTTTGTCGACGGGCACGTGGACTCGATGGGTCCGGAGGATCTCGGTTACGTCGTGCGTCCGGATGGTTCGTACGCTTTCGACAATCTGCAGGAGCTGCTCAAACCTGGCGCCCCGGTCAGCACCGACCCCGATGCGATCAAGCGACACCATTTGCGCGCCACGAACGAATGGTTCAGCGGTACGGGCACCCATCGGTGGCTACCGAAGCAGTGGCGCACCAACTAGTTCGCGGAGCCACATGGGCTAGAGTTTCCGGCCGGCAGGGGGAACTGCCGGCCGGGCTCCGTTCTGGCAGAACTGCGCAGCCGTGAAACGACGAGGTCTGCAATGACGGCCCATGCCCGCCCCGACGACAACCTCCGTGTTCGTTGTCCCCGGTGCGGTAATGAGGGGGAAGTACCCCGTGCTGCTGCTGGTCAGATTTGGGGCTGCACCAACTGCAGGAGATGGGTCTACATCGACCGCCGCGGTAGGGCTCATGCCCGGGTTCGGCTACCGGACCCACGCTTGGTCAGCGTCACGGTGGACGTCCGATGCCCGGGGTGTGGGGCGAAAAGTCGAGTTTCTCCCCGGCAGTTGGAACGGTTGCTCGTCTGCCCGACGTGCACGGAAAGGATCTGGGTGGCCCCGGACGGTCGGCTCCTCTCCGGCCGCGCGGCCGTTGTGGAATACCGCCGCACGAGGTCCATGGATTCCGGGGTTCCGAGAGGTGCCCTCGGGAACCCGGCGCGTGCGGCGCCGGCTCGCTCCCGTTTGCACTGGGCCGCGTTCCTAACCGCAGGGGGGCTCTTCACGGCGACTCTTTTGGCCGTGACGCTCGCGCGCATGCCTCTCTCCACCGGCCCTCCGGAGGTTGAACGAGTCGCTGCGGCTTTTGTCGACGCCTTCCTCCAGGGCGACAAGGATGCGGCCGCATCTTACATCGACCCCGGGGCAACGGATTCCTTCGAACGCTGGTGGCTGCTGCACCGTGCGGTCCTGGAGGCCGCGTTCGGCCGGTCTGTTCGGGCGGAGGTAACCGCTGCCGAGGTCGAACGCATGGACAACGCATCAGCCGAGGTCTGTGTCCGCGTTCGCGTCCGATCGCGCGAGCTCCAGTACATCCTTTCGCTTGTTCGCAGAGGTACCCGCTGGCTCGTGCGTCCTGCGACTCCGCGTCCAAGTGAACCGGCCACCGCCGAGGTGCTCCAGCAACTGTCACGCAAATGCAACGGACTGCCGTCTTGACGGGCTGCCATGGGCGGCATACATTTACTTGATGATACTGAGTCTCAGGCTCACGCGAGCGGAACGGGTCATGGCTACGGTAAGGGATCACAATTTCGTCTTCGTGCCTCCGAAACGATCCACGGATGGATCTCCGCTCGTCTGCCACTGTGTAGGGGTTACCGAGAAGCAGCTTGTGGATGCCCTGGTGGCCGGAGCCAGCACAGTCGCGGAGATCATTGAACGGACCGGTGCCGGCACTGGTTGCACTGCATGCCGTGTGCGTCTGCGGCAATACGTGGTCGCTTTCCACTCCGGACGGCCCCTTCCCCCGGCCGCGACGCTGTGCGACGGCAGTTGCGAGTCGTGTCCCCACCGCGATAGGTGAGAAACGACTCAGATCGCTCCTGCCTTCTCTCTCTTCCTCCTCCACAATCCGCAACCGGAAATGGCTTCGTCCGTAGTTCAGGGGGACTCCATCTGCCCGCTTTGCCGGGGCAGTTCGCGTGTCCGTTGAACGCTGCAGAGACGAAAGCGAATTGGCCGACGCTACAGGGCTCCTGTTGAGGGGCTGCCTTGCGCGTGGAGGCCCCTCGAACGAGCTTGTCCTTCGCGTGAGGCCGTCCGGGATATGCCCGAGGACTGGGGGGATTGTGGTCGACGCATACCCTCTCGCCGTTGAGAGCGCCTCGTCCAAGCTGCTCTGCGCGCGGCAGCGCCTCTTGCACACGGGTTGACCTGCCGACGGAGTGCGCTATACTGCATAAGCGGATGAGATGGTCTGATTTTTCCCTCCGAAAATGCTTTCACAGACAGCCGAGTATTCGCTCCGTTTGCTCGTGTTTCTTGCCCGCCGTTACCCGGATGCGTCGAGCTCGTCGGAGCTCGCAGGTAGCACGCAGGTACCCGAGGCGTTCTGCGAGAAACTGCTCCAACGGCTGGCGCAAACAGGATTCGTGCTGGCAAAGCGGGGCCGTAGGGGCGGCTACAGGCTTGCTCGGTCCCCGGAGAAGATCCGGGTCGTCGAAGTGATCGAGCAGGTGGATCGGCTCCGGGAATACGCATCGTGCCCCCTGGGATTGGAGGAGCACGCGGTGGAACTGTGCCCCCTGCATGCCCGGCTCAATCAAGCCGTGGCGGCAGTGAAGCGGATCCTTGGTAACGCGACCCTGCGCGACATGGCCAACCCGCGGCGGAGGAAAGCATGTAGCTTCCCCGCCACCCGTTATCGACCCACCGATTGAAGTCCCGCCTGGTACCAGGCTCTTCTGCCCGCCGACTGCTCACTTACCCGTGGCGCGACCGTTGGTGACGGGGGCGGCAGAGGTGCGCGCCCCCTTGATGGAGAGGTGGTTGACTACAAGTAGAGGTGAGGTGCAACGATGAAAGTTCGCCTAACGACGATCATCGCGCTGTTCTCCTTGCTCGCTGCGACATTGGCTGCCTATCAGGCTACGGCGGACGGCCCCAGCAGCGACGTCCACAACCAACAACAGCAGGCCAAACGCAACCGGAGCAAGCGCGCTCAAGAGGTGCCCCGTGAAGTGCCCCTTGCGATCGCTCGGCGTGAGGTCCGGATGCTGGACGACATCTACAAACTGGCCATCGTGCTGATCACCGACAAGTACGTCCACGACGTGACCGACTTTCCGGCCGGAGCGGCTGCAGTGCAGTGGTTCAAAGCGATCGGCGAGAAGGGCTGGCACAAGGTGCGACTGATCGACGCCACAGGCATGCCCGAAGTCCAGACCAACGCACCGCGGGATGCCTTCGAACGGCTCGCCGTGCGCCGCCTGAAAGCCGGGCAAGATTTCGTCGAACGCATCGAAACCGTTAACGGGCGGCGCGTCTACCGGGCCGCTACTCCGGTACCCGTCGTTATGAAGAAGTGCGTCATGTGCCACGAACACTACAAAGATGTACCGGCCGGCAAACCGGTCGGTGCCCTGGTCTACACGATCCCTCTCCGTTCCGGCCAACCAAAAGCCAATAAGAAGGGGAACTAAGCGACGGCACACCCCGTGTGAGGGGGGCGCCCGGTGCCTCAGCCAGCCACGGGCGCCTCCCTTTTGGGCACCGCGTTGTATCTCACCCTCTGAGGGGGCTTCTCAGAGCCCGCAGTCCAGATCAATCGGTCGCACCCACAGGAAGACGCGGTCTAAACCGGTTTGGACCGATCGTCCGCGACGGTGCCCAGAACGTGCCTGCGCGGCGTGGGCACTCGGCCACCCGCAAGAAACGCCAAACTGCGCGTCGCCTCCTGGGCTACCGTGGCCGCCGCATTGGGTGCGCCGGGTCGATCAAAAGTGGTTTAGCTGACGAGGTAGGGCTCCGCCTGTAGCCGTGAACGGTCGCTACCAGAGGATCCACGTCGCAGGCTGACGTGAGCACAACGGTCGACACATCCCCGCGGAAGCCGTTTGCCGCGGTGTCGTTCACCCACAGAGCGACATGCTATCCGGTCGGTCCGGACCGCGACTCAGGCCGGGTGGGTCCGAGCATCGTCCTCAACACCGCGTCTCGATCCCACCGAAGTGCATCGTCCAGCAATTCGGCCGCAGGCCGATACGTCCTATCCTGAACAAGGGCCATCTCGGCCCATCCGGTCGCCTCGCGCGGTCGGCCCAGAGCCAGGCAGTGCCGACCCAGTTCCACACACTGCTGCGGCGGGGGAACCGTCCACGTCGCGGCCTGCGAATCATCACCCAAATTGGACAGGAACTGCTGAATCGCCTGGTAGTGCGCCTTCAGCTCCTGAAACAGCTTCATGTGCGGCTCGGCTTCCTTCCTCTTGCCCTGCTTGATCAGGACACTGCCAACCGCGAAGTGGTTCTTGTAATCGAAGGGGGCGAGTTCGAGCGCCTTTGTATAGTAGCGAAGTGCCTCTTCCAGCCTGTCTCCAGCCTCGAAGGCCTGTCCCAACGCTCGCCAGAACTCCTGGGGCGCCTGCCGAGGGATCTCGTTTGTCCGCACCCACTGGTCGATCGCCGCATAGTTCTCCTGAGCCACATAGGCCTGGAAGAGAATCGCAAGGGCCGTCAGGTCACCCGGAGCGAGCTCCAGCGCCTTCTGCGCATGCCGGATGCACTCCTCGAACTTGCCCCCTTTCAGGTTGTAGTAGGCCAGAGCTCGATGGGAGTACCAGTCGTCTGGATCCGCCGTGATTGCCTTCTGGAGCTCCGCTACCGCGCGATCCACGTAGGGCGGTTCACCCTGGAGGCGGGCCAGGGCAATCAGCAATCGCCACGGTTCCGCATGTTCCGGGTAAACGGACCAGACCAGCGGAATTGCCTCCTTGGACCGCTGCTCCAGCGAGTACATGGCGATCAACTCAAAGATGGCGCTGCGGCGGATCTCCTGGCTCGGTAAATCCCCCCTACGATCGGCTACCTCGACCACCTGCTTGAACAGCCGTTCCGCTTTCCGACGTTGCCCCAGGTGATTGGCGATCTGAGCGCGGCGGAACAGGGCTTCCACGTAGGCGGCCGAGTTCTCGGGTACTTTCTGGAGCAGTTCGATCGCCTGCTCGAACTCCCCCTTCGCAGCGCGTACCCGCCCCGCTAGCAGATAGATCACCGGTGCCGGCCTGGACGTCCGTGCCATGTACGCGTCGATCGCCTCCTCAGCCTCCTCCCAGTGCCCGTTGTTCACCCACGCCTGGATGTGCGCAATCGTCACGATCCGCTGTTGGCTGTTCCGCCAGGCATGGTAGAGGAGCATGCCCACCCCCGTGGCGACCACCAGCAGGGGAACGCTCGCTAACAGTTTCTCTCTCGATACCATCAGACGCGTGGCTCTTCTGCTGGTTAACGCTTGCCGCGGTGCTACAAGCATTCTTACGCATCGTGAAACGCGGGAGCTTGCCAGAGCCCGCAGCGGAACGAACCGAACCTCGAGGGCAAACACCGGAGCATGGTGATGCGCTTTGTGCGGGAACGCCTGGAGATCGTTGCCATCTGCCAACGACTCTACAACCGGCAGCTCATTGCGGGACCGGAGGGCAATGTAAGCGTACGGGTTGGCGACCTCGTGCTCTGTACTCCTTCCGGCAAGTGCAAGGGGTTCCTGTCGGCAGCAGATCTTGTCGTGGTCGATCTGGCTGGGGGGGTAGTCGAAGGGCACGAGCGTCCAACGAGCGAGCTCAGCATGCATCTTGCACTCTACCGCGCGCGGCAGGACGTCGCAGCCATCGTGCACGCACACCCTCCGTTCGCCACGGCGTTTGCGTTGACCGGCACCGGGCTGCCCGACGGTCTGCTCAGCGAAGTGGAACTGTTCCTCGGTCCGGTGGTTCGGGTTCCCTACCGGCTACCTGGTAGCACGGCTCTGGCAGAGCAGGTGCGCCGGTGCATGCCCGCTCCCGTTTCGACCGCTCTACTGCAGAACCACGGCGCGGTTACCCTGGGTCCCACGCTGGAACGGGCCTGGCAACGGATGGAGGTGCTCGAAGCTGCCTGCAGGGCGATCTGGTATGCCCTCCCCCTGAACAAGCCCAAGACCCTTCCGAAGAGCGCAATCGCTTCGCTAAGGCGGCGATACACGTTTTGAAAGCTTTTAAGAGCCCTCGAGCCGCACGATGGGCACCCACTGTCGCGCGTGGAAGAGCCACTGCGCTGCTGCCGCAAGGCTCGGGAAGCCGTGCCCTGTTCGTCACACAGGCCGCCTTCCGGAGCGAGCATCGGAACGAGCCGCCAGCTCAGCAAAGCACCATCCGCGGCAGGGGGCTTCGCGAAGGTCGCTCCGTCCTTGGCAGCCCTCACGGTTTCGTAGGCCAATCGTACCCGCGTGGCGAAGGTGCCACGGGCGCGAGCGCTGCAGAGCGTGCAGACGGTTCGAGGCCGGGTCCGTCTAGCCTTCGGTCAACGTAGACGTGGTAGGCGTAGCTTCGGTACGCTCGACCGGAAAGATCCAGATCTCGCCAAACAGCTCGTTCTGTTCCGCTCGAACGCGGCGCGATTTCACCAGTTCCAGCAGAGCAAGGAAGATCCCCACGAGGCGACCCCGATCAGGGGGGCCGTCGAAGAGCTCGCTGAATGCAAGGTGCCCCTTACGCTTCAGCTCGCGTTCGATCCGTTCCATATGGACCTGGATCGGGGTTTCGTCGTAGACGACCCGCGAGGCGACCGCAGCGGTGGTCGAGTCGCGGAGCACTCTGGCAAACGCGGCAACCAGATCCCAGATCTGGACGCCGCGAATGGGCACGCTCTCGGGGCCCGCTTCTGGTTGAGCCAGAGGGGACTCGTTTGCTGCCCGAGCATAGACCAGCGTTTCGCGCCGCGCCAGCTCCTGCAGGCGACCAGCGGCTTGCCGGTACGCCTTGTACTCCAGGAGCTGCCGAACCAGATCGTGACGCGGGTCGGTCTGGTCCTCGTTGGCCTCACCGTTCAGCCTGGGAAGCAGCATGCGGGACTTGATCTCCATCAGACGAGCCGCCATGACGAGGAATTCGCCCGCAAGCTCGATATCGATCGTTTCCAGAACGGAAAGGTACTCGAGGTACTGCCGCGTGATCCGAGCGATCGGAATGTCGAAGATATCGATTTCGTCCTTCTCGACCAGGTAGAGCAGCAGGTCGAGCGGGCCGGAAAAGACGTCCAGCTCAACCCGGTAATCGAACAGTTCTAGGTCGTCGATCAGGTTCGTCGCATCGGTGCGTGACACGGCAGTTTTACCACGGCAACGGGTTGTCCGTCTGTGGTGTGCCCAGCCCGTAGATGATCGAGTCGCGGGTCACCTCCTCCCGCGTCGGCGCTCTGGGAGCAACCACGATATCCGGCCGCCGAGGGACGCTTACGCTCGTATGCCCGGCCGCCGGTGGCCGCGGGGTACCGGTGCACCCGGCCAGAAGCAACACAAGGATCGCTCCCGTGGTGCGCAAGGAAGCTCTTTTCATTTTTGCGGGTTTCCAGTTCTGCAGCTCGCCTGATCGCAGGAGCGTACTGGAGCGGTTCTCAGCGCACAAGGGCGGTTGCCGGCGGGGGTAGAGGAGCGACAAGCCCGGCCGATCACCCGCGGGCTGCTCACACCGGCAGAAATCGGTGCTCGGACGCCGGATCGCGGGCCGCATCGAGCACACGCATGATTGCCATTGTCTCGCGGCGATCGACCTGTGCGCTCCCGGCTTCGAAGAAGTCCAGCATGGCCGCACAGGCGCGCAGGAACAATGTACGCGTGTCCACGGCGACGTAGCGTGTGCCGCGGCGGGTCGAGACAGCCGCTGCAAACGGTGTTGAAGCCTGCGTGTACACATTGACCACCGCCGTGCGACCGCCGTCGAAATCAAGCAGGAGCTGCACTTCTGGCTCACGGCCACGCCGCATCACCTGGGTGACCTGGGGGCCCATACAACTGATGGCCAGCTCCAGAGGGTGCACGGCGTACTCATCGAAGCTGCGTCCTCCGCCCCAGGTCACGATGTGCCGCACTTCTTCCCCGGTCTTGCGCACGAAGTCCTGCACATTCGTGTACCGCAAGGCGGAGCTGGTTTGGACCGGAGTCTTGTACCGATCGGCCAGCGCGAAGATCTGCTCGGCAACCTTCGCAGAGGGAGCGAACGTCTTGTCCACAAAGGTTGGCTTGCCGTAGGGCAGCACCTGCTTGCACAGGGGCAGGTGCGTGTGGGGCGTCGAGGGCGCCAGCACGGCGTAGTAATCGACGCGGTCATTCAGCTCCTCAACCGAATCGAACCACGGCACGCCGTTCTTCGCTGCCCAGCGGCGCCCGGCGTCCTTCTGCAGGGCTGTTACCCCCGCCACATCAAAACCCCTTTCCTTGAGGTCGGTGCGAATCAAACGGAGGTAGGTGTTCGCATGGAAGTTGTCCGGGTTGTCATCGACGAAGCCGATCCGCTTGGGGCGAGTCGCTGCCGATGCAAGCGAGACCGCCGCGGTACCGGCCAGAACGCCAAGAAACGATCTCCGTGACTGCAGCATCTATCACTCCCGCGACGTTTCGCATCTGAGGACGGCTAGGGGTCGAAACCGAGCAAAGGTCATCGAGTTAGTTTAGCCAACGTGTACGGCGCTGGCGCGCTCCGAGGCGCTTGCTGCCGAGCCGCACCACTGAGCTGCAGCGTCGCCGGGCTGCCCGTCGCCGCCGTTCGGAACGCAGCAGAAAGGGTCCGACGCAGATGCCCCGACTACCGTTCGACTTGTCGGCAGTCCAGGCCACCGTTACGATAAAGACCACTTAACTGAGGCCCTGGAGGAGAACGGCCATGCAGGGTGATCCCAAGGTGATTGAGGCGCTGAACCGTGGCCTGACGGCGGAGCTGACTGCGATTAACCAGTACTTCGTCCAGGCCAAGATGTGCAAGAACTGGGGCTACGAGAAGCTGGCCAAAAAGTTCTACGAAGAGTCCCTCGAGGAGATGAAGCATGCCGATATGCTCATCGATCGGATTCTCTTCCTCGAAGGGGTACCCGAGATCGCCCGCTATGACGTGATCCGGGCGGGAACAAACGTGAAGGAACAGTTGGAGTTCGACCGTGACCTCGAGAAGCGCGCGGTGGACCTCTACAACGAGGTGGTGAAGATCTGCACGGATTGCAATGATGCGGGCAGTCGCGTGCTGGCGGAGGAGCTGCTCAAGGGATCCGAGGAGACGCTGGACTGGCTAGAAGCGCAACTCCACCTCATCCAGGAAATCGGTCTGGAGAACTACCTGACCGAGCAGATCGACTAACCGTGCTTACCTGCCCCCGCTGCGGTTACGGAGGTGGCGCCGCGGTTCCTGGAGCGCCTCGTGGCATGGGCGGAAGCGGGCTTGCTCGAAGGCGCGATCAGTAGGGTAGATCGGGGTCGAGCAATCGTTCTTCGAGACGGTTGCGCGCTTCGATGGCGGGCGCGTGGTTCGGCACCTCGTGCAATGCCACGCCGTACCAGCCGTATGCGTCTCGGATCCGCCCGAGCTTTTCGCAGATCTGGGCGATTTCCACGGCAAGGTCACACCGCTGCTGGGGCTCCGGCAACTGTTGCCATTCGCGGCGGAACCGCTCGAAGGCGTCCCGCAACTCCTGGACCAGATCCTGGAGCTCTTGGGAACGACGGATGTGCTGTTCCGCTTCCTGGCGTCGATTGGCCCGGATCAGCATCTGGGCGAGCTGGTACTGGTTTTCGGGGTCGAACGGGGCAAGCTGCACGGCGCGCTGGGCTGCCGCTACGGCCTCCTCGGTGCGGCCGAGCAAGTCGAGAAGCTGAGCCCGGTACCGCCAGCACAGGGGTAGCGAATCGGCTTCAGGTGGCACCTGTTCCAGATAACGTTCCGCAAGGATCGTGTCCGCCACACGCACCAGGCAATGGAGCCAGGTCTCCCACATGATGGGGTTCTTGGGGGCATCCTGTACGCAGCGGATCAGGTACGGGCGTGCCTTCGCCGCGTCGCCAAGCTCAAGGTAGTAGAAGCCGATGGCTCGCCGTGAGTAGACGTCGCTTGGGTCCGCCTGGATAGCTGGCTCGAGCGAAGCGATCGCCACGCGTGGATCTACCATCTCGAAGTCGTAGCGGATCCGAGAGGCGAGGGCAGCGGACTTGTCGTGGGGGGCCGACTCTTCGTAAATGGACCAGGTGATCCGGCGGAAATCGCCCGTCCGACGTTCCGTGGCGTAGATTCCGGCCAGCTCCCGGCGCGCCGCCTGATGGATTTCCGGCAGGGTCAGGGCCTCGTCCGCTTCCACCTCCAGGCAGCGGTAAAACGCGGCTTCGGCTTTGCGACGATAGTGCGCCCGCAACCAGCACTGCCCGGCTCGAAGGAGGGCCTCGGCCCGCCGCGGGCCGTCAACTTCGAGCTCTTCCAAGAGCTCGGCTGCTTCGACCAGTTTGTCCGCAGCCGCAAGGGTGCGGGCAAGGAGGTAGACCTTTTGGGGGTTTTCCGGGTCCGCGGCGACGAGTGCACGAGCAGCTTGTTCGGCTTCCTCGATTTGCTGCCGCCGCAGGAGACGCTCGACCTCGGCCACCGTCGGGGGCCGACTGCGCCAGTGGACGTACCAACCCGCCGTTACCAGGGCTACAACAACAAGAACTGCACCGGCATACGGCCAGAGCCGACGACCGGTGCCGGTCTGCGAGGCTTCTGAGGGTGCCGGGGTTGCGGCATCCGGCGACCGTGTTTGCTCCGGTGCGGCGGTACTTGGTTCGTCAGCCACGTCAGCTCCCGCGGGAAGCGATTCGACACGCCAGATCCGTTGCTACATGCAATGCTACGAACCGCATGCCGGTGAGGTTGCCTTCCCCACGCCTTGCGCTTCCCGCCGCGGCACCGTGTTTTCAAGGGGGCCGATTGGCGCACTGCGAGAACCTTAGGAACGCGAGGCGGCACAGCGGTTTTGCACCGATCCGTAATGGTAGAATCGATGTGAGGCGAAACCTTAGGAACTCAACCAAGCATGCAACCCGAAGCCGCTATGGGAGCAGTCACTTCTGATCAGGTGCTCGTGGACCGGATTCGCGCAGGCGACAGCGACGCCTGGCGCGAACTGGTAGAACGTTACGAGGGCCGGCTGTTGGCTTTCGTGGAACCGCGTGTGACGACCATTCAAGACGCGGAAGACATCGTTCAGGAAACGTTCGTCGGTTTCGCCCTGAACCTGGCTAACTTCGACAACCAGCGCGACCTCCGTGCCTACCTGTTCGCTATCGCGGCGCACAAGCTCAAGGACTGGTTGCGTCGCAAGAAACGAAGGCCGTGGGACTCGGCGTCCAGCGATGCGTCCGGGCGTCCGCTTGAGGAAGTGGGCGGTAAGGTGCGCAGTCCATCCACCATCGTACGTAGCCGTGAGGGACACATGCTGGAGGAGGAAGCGCTCACGGACGCCTTACGGGAACTGGTCCAACGGCTGAAGGAGACCGAGCAATACGACCGGTTGAAATGCATCGAGCTGTTGTTCGTACGAGGCTGGCGGAACAAGGATGTAGCCGCAGCCACGGGCCTCACGGAGCAGCAGGTGGCCAATATTAAGTTTCAGACGATCCGGCAGCTTCGCTCCCGGGTGGGGGAACACCCCGCGCTGAAGACTCTGGAGAAAGCGGACGAAACCGACTGAAAGGAGCTTCTGATGGGCACGCGGCCTGTGGACACGCCGACCGACGAAGAGTTGCTCGCTTTCTGCGATGAGGTCCTCCCGCCCGAAGAGATGGCTCGGATCGAGCGCTTGCTTCGAGAGTCCGTCCCCCTCCAACAACGGCTCCAGCGGCTTTGCGAGCAGCGCGACCGGGGACTGCACACGGTGGGATCAATTTGGAGGTCGAACCAACTGAGCTGCCCGGATCGAGACGAACTGGGCGCCTATCTGTTGCACGCGCTCAGCGAGCAGGCAGCCGACTACATACGTTTCCACATTGAAGTAGTGGGGTGCCGCTATTGTGCCGCGGAGCTGGAGGACTTGAAGCGATCACAGACGGAAGCCGATGATCGCGTACGCCGACGCCGGGAACGCTGCTACCAGTCCAGTATCCGGTACATCCCTGGCCGCATCTCCGGCTAAACGCGAGCTTGGAGGGGGATCACGGGCTATCTTGGGGGGCAGCGAGTGCCGTCGGGACTCACTCACTCCGAGGCCTTTCGCTCGGGAAGAATCGGCCCCAGGTGAGCCAGTGGAACGCACAGAAGAAGCCGAAGAATAGGGCCACTTCGACAAGGACGAATGTCCCTGTGAACACGGAGATGGCACTCAGTACGGTGAAGATTGCCACCGTAGCGAGCAGGGCGCCGAACCCCGCCTTACCGGAGCGCTGCATCCCTAATCCTCCAGAAGCCGCTTTGCCACAGCCGAACGTGTCGACTGTCCTTTGTATTATGTGGGCAACACGGCCGCCCGGTGGCACGAGTTCACCATGCGCATCGTTCGACGGATCCCGGAGACATGGCACGAGGAGGAAAGGACGTGATGGCCGGCGTTGGTTCTGGTTATCGGTTCGGCTTCATCGGTGCTGGCAAGATGGCGACGGCGCTCATTAAGGGAATCCTCCGTGCCGGACTTGCTTCGCCGGACAACGTTATCGCCAGCGACGTGGTAGAGGCGGCCCGGGAAAAGCTGGCGGGCGAGACCGGCGTTTG
This sequence comes from Planctomycetota bacterium, assembly GCA_026981825.1. Taxonomy (GTDB): domain Bacteria; phylum Planctomycetota; class Planctomycetia; order JALXBF01; family JALXBF01; genus JALSID01. The sequence goes on along the minus strand of JALSID010000311.1, from coordinate 374 downwards.
GACGACGGAGTCCAACCTGGACGTGGTCAAGAACTCCGACATCATTGTGTTCGCCGTACACCCACATGTGGTACCGCACGTCTGCGCGGAGATACGGGACGCTGTGGGGGACAACCACTTGCTGGTTTCCATTGCGGCAGGTGTCCCGATTGCGCGTATCCTGGACGCGGTCGGCAGGCCGGTTCGTGTGGTGCGCGTCATGCCAAATACACCCGCTCTCGTGGGGGCCGGTGCGGCTGCGTACGCCGTCGGGGGGCAAGCGACGGATGAGGACGCCGAGCTGGTCGAGAAGTTACTCTCGGTGGTGGGGATCGCCGTCCGAGTCGAAGAGCGGCTGATGGACGCGGTTACCGGCCTCTCCGGCAGCGGTCCCG
>JALSID010000310.1 GCA_026981825.1 Planctomycetota bacterium | reverse complement strand
GGGGCATGGAGCGGTGCAGCCGACGAGGAAGCGTGGGAAGGGTACCGGGTCATCTGGGGGCCACTTTTGTCTTCCCAGATTGCCTTACGCTACGCAGCCGCCCTGACCTGGACCGATGACGCTTTGGGTGAATTCCTCGCCGCGCTCCGCGACAGCGCCCTTTGGGAGAACACAGCAATTGTGCTCGTTTCCGACCACGGAGAGCGGATCGTGACGAGATCGGACCAGGTTGAAGAAGGCACGCCTGCCCCTTGTTTGCATGAGGAATGGCTGCATGTGCCTCTGCTGGTCCGCATTCCCGGCGGGTGTCGGCTGGCGGGTCGCTCTCAAGCCCTGCTCGAACTGGCCGACATCGGACCGGGCATTCTGGACCTCCTGGGGCATTCGCCTAACGAAAGCACCCTCGGTGCTCTTGTGCGGGGACAGACGAACGCCGGCCGGTCGGAGATCGTCCATCATGCGCCGGAGGCCAACCGGTGGGGGTTGCGCACGCGTGACTGGCTCTTCGTCACGCAGCTTGATCCCCGTGGGCCGCATGAATTTCGCGACGAGTTCGACAAGGAGGAGCAGGTGCTTGCCAATAGCTGGCTGTATGCCAAGCCCGAGGACCGCTGGGAGCGAAACGACCTGAAACGGGCCGAACCGGTCACCTGCGTAGAAATGTTCGACCGCCTTGTCGCCCTCGTGACCGGCCGCAGCGGTGCCGTACCGTAGGGCAGCAGGCGCGGCAGTAGAGTAGATCCGCTGCAACGCCTCCGCGACAACGATCTACACGATGGAGTTCGCGGCAATTAGGGCGAGAACCACCGGCACCCGCATGCGGCAGAGCTAAGACCGCACCGGCGACGGTGGGAGCGCGGCTGGCAATAGCTGGAGATCGGTTCTCCTTAAGAAGCGCGTCACGGCTCGAACCGATTTGTTCATCGTGCGTCTTCCGACGCGCAGGATGGTCTCGTACTAACAAGCCTGCCGAACGATCCTGGTTGGAGCGAGCAAAAGCGGGCTTGAAAACGTCGAGCGAAGAGTTATGGCTCGGCGTAGACACGATCGGAGGTCGTCCCCGTCGGTACCCGAGGGGTCGCTGCCGCACGCAGTGCGCCAGTTCCGCGATCTTGCCTCTCTCTGGCGCCCATCTGGGACGGTGGAGGCGCACTGCGGCCGAGTGAGGGGGCGCTCGAAGCTGCTGGCAGGATTCTGCGCAAGCTCCGTGCGAGGGGGCTGATGTGTCCGCCGCACATCAATCGCACCCGTGATGGGGTGGTGCAGTTGGAATGCGAGGACGGGGGCCGGGACGTCGAGATCGAGCTCCGGTCGGTTGAAGACGTTGCCATCGTACGGCAGACAGATGTGGGGGAAGAGCTTCGCGACGCTCGCTGCACAGGAGCGGCGCCTGACGTGGTGGTAGCGATGGCGATTGAGATTCTCGGAGCGTGCAGTTAGAGCAAAAACCGATTCCCGACAAGGAAATCGTGTATCGGCGCACACCGCCAGGCTGTCGCTGGTTCGAACCTCCGGACCGGCTCGCCGCGGAGAACTTGAAGTTGCGCCCAGACGAAACGGGGGTTGGCGGTTTACCTCAGCAGCCAGCTTCGGGGAGCTCAGGTGTCCTGAATCGCCCGGGGACGATTCCGGGCAAAGGCAGCGTTGACGCTGTGCCGATTTTGCGCGGCTGACAGCATGGTTCACGCTCCCTTCGTCACCCCGCGCCTTCCCGTCCCTGAATTTGCCCTGCGCACGTTCTGGTGACGCTTCGTTCGGTCAGCCGCTCAAGCTTCGAACGCATCCCCTCGATGCGTATAGCCGGTGGAAGGGCTTGACGGAGATCTGCTGCTGGGTGGATCATAAGGTACGTCGATATTGCGGTTCGTCGTCCCATGCCTTGGTTTGGGGGGCGATTGGTAGGGGGGCCGGGACCGCGT
>JALSID010000309.1 GCA_026981825.1 Planctomycetota bacterium | reverse complement strand
CGCGCGTCCGTTGCAGAGATCCTGCCATGGGGGTTTGAGCACCACGATCGGTTCGATCCCGAACACGCCCGGTGGGAGTGCATCACGGTGGTGCGACGGGGCCGCAGCCAGAGCAGCTTCGCGGAACCCTATCGCGGGCTGTTCGTTGCTCTTAGCGATCTGGGCAGGGATCCCGAGGTGCTCGTCCACACCGCTCAGGGCGATTTCACCATCAAAGTGGGCGAGCTCTCGCCAGGCCATCCCACCCTGTTCCTCGACGGACGGGCCAGCGCCCAGCTCGTTCCGTCCCCCCGCCAGGTCTCCTCGCAATCCGGGCAAAACGATTTCCCGACGCTCGCCGTGGACAAGACGGGCCACACCTGGGTCGCGTGGATCCAGTTCGACGAGGAAGAGCTGACAGACCGTTTGTATGTGCAGAGGCTGGACAGGAGCAAGGAGGCCCCCGCGCTGATGCCCGCGGGACGGTACGTGAACACCCCTCAGCTCGTGGCAAGCGGCCCAAAGCTGGCCCTGTTCTGGACCGAATGGGACGGTTCGTTCTGGCATCTGAAGGAGAGCTGGTGGGATGGCAAACGGTGGTCGACTCCGCGTTCGACCTACAAAACCTCGGGCCATTGTCTGTTTCTCCGTGCAGCCGGCGGCCCGGACGGAGCGATCTGGCTGGTCTGGCAGGGCCTTGGGCCCGGCGGGCGAGAGTCGCGGATTGAGTGCTTGCGAATCGGCGCCGACGGTAGCCGCAGGCACGCCGTTGTCGCCACGCCTCCGGGAAGCAACTGGGAGCCTGCGGTGGACGTCGATCGGCAGGGGATCGCATGGATCGCCTACGACAGCTACCGAAATGGGAGCTACGATGTGTGTCTCAGAGACGTGCGCCCCACAGACAACGGCCTGCAAGTCGGACCGTTACGGTTGATCGCAGCTTCCCCCGACTTTGAAGCCCATGCGGACGTCGACGCCCAGGACGAACGGTTCGTCTGGGTCGCGTACGATGCGGCCGGTCCGAATTGGGGCGGCGACTTTGCGCGGTACGACACACGACGCAATGGGAAGTACGCCGAACCCCTCCATGCCAGCCGACGCATTGAACTCCGCGTTTACGACCGGCGCACGAACCGCATTTGGAAACCCACCGTCCCCCTTCCGCAGGTCCGCAATCCGAAGCAGCCGTCGAGAGTAGCCCACAGCTACCAGGAGGAGACCATTCGCTTCTACGAGCTGCCCCAATTCACCCGGGACGATCGCGGTCGTCTCTGGGTACTCTACCGGCTCAATCGCCAGGGCTACTGCGGACATCCCCCCAAAGGTGCTGTCTGGGAACTCTGCGCCGTCACCTTTCTGAACGACCGATGGACCGATGCGATCATACTGCCCAAGAGTCGGGGCCGTCAGGAACAGAAGGCGGGGATCGACGGCTCGCAAGTCGCGTGGGCCAGCGGCCATCATCACGTGGATCTGCCCTACACGATCTTCACGGCAACGTTGCCCGACCTGGAAGGTGAGCAACGGATTCCGCTAGCCCCGGTGCGCGAGCGAACCGACACGGCGGCTCCATCGCGGCGGGGACGTCCTCGCTACCGGTCGGCTGAGGGCCTTGAACTGCTTTACGGGGATTTGCACCGGCACACCGAGATCAGCCTGTGTACCCCCACGGTAGACGGCTCGCTCACCGAGACTTATCGGTATGCCCTGGACGTCGCCCAGCTTGACTTCATCGCTGTTACCGATCACACCCGCGACACGGACCCGTACCCGTGGTGGCTTACCCAAAAGGCAGCAGACATGTTCTACGTACCGGGGCACTTCGTGTCGATTTATGCCTACGAGCGGAGTAACGCGATCGTTAACGGGGGCCACCGCAACGTGTTCTTCCGCGACAGGAACTGGCCCGTGCTCCGAAGCGATGCCTACTACGGTGCGACCAGG
>JALSID010000308.1 GCA_026981825.1 Planctomycetota bacterium | reverse complement strand
CCCCACGGCGGTGATCAGGTTCTGGATCCGGTACGCTTCTGCGTCGATCTCGAGCCGCTCCCGCTCCTTTCCCGCTCGGGCCAGCTCGCGGAAGGCATCCACGACCTCCAGAGGGGGATGGACGTCCTGGAGAGTGACCGCCACAACCCGGATCGGCAGGCCGTAGGTGTGGACCCGCTGTTCGATCAACCGCGCCGCCTCCAGCTCTACCGCGTGCCGTCCCTTGGTGAGCAAATCACTGAAGGGACGGGTTGCCGCAAGCTCGCGAAGGATCTCTTCACTCACGAACCGCACGACGTCGTCGGGAAAGCGGACCCGATAGAGGAAGGCCCCCACCACGGGCGCGACTTTCTCCGGGTTCATCTGGGCAGGATCACCCACATCAAGCTGGTACTGGACGGTGGCCGTCAGTTCCAGCAACCGGTTGTCGCCCGTGAACATTAGAGCCTCGTCCTCCATCCGTTCCATGAACCCCTCACGGTGGGGGCTGTCCCACTCGATGGCAACGGGCCGTACGGTGCGCCGTGCTGCGCGCCTGCGAAACCCGATCTCGACGGCACGTACCTGCGCCACTCGCACGCGGTCCACAACTTCGAACGGGTAGGGCAGCCGATAGTGCAAACCAGGGGGCAACACGGTTACGAACTCACCGCAGCGGCGCACTGCCCCAACCTCTTCCGCACCGATCCACGTCAGGCCGGACAGAACATACGCTCCGACCGCAGCAGCTACCGCCCCCCAGGCCAGTCGCTTCCGACGGCTTGCGACCCACTGCACCAGTGGATAGACGAGGTCCGCCAACCGCACCGTCCATCGCGCCAGGGCATTCTCGACCTGGCCGAGCACCGACCGTTCCCAGCGGTCAAACCAGAGCAAACGGACGGCGTTGCACAGCACCAGGAAGGAGCCGATCTGGTGCGTGATGGCCGCTCCGATCGGTCCCAACACCTCCTCTGCCGATAGCAAAATGGCCCCCGCGTTCAGGCCGAACGCGAAGACAAGGATGTTCTGGCGAATCACCCGAACTACCGCCCGACTGAATCGGATTAGCTCAGGCAGGGGCTTGAGCGGTTCCCCCATCAGCACGAGGTCACCCGCCTCGGCAGCGATGTCGGTACCGACGCCTCCCAGAGCAAGCCCGGCATCAGCAATGGCAAGCGACGGAGCGTCGTTGATTCCATCGCCAACCATGCCCACACCGGGCAAAGAACGGCGTATCTTCAGCTCGTCCAGCTTGTGTCGGGCACGATGGCGCACCTCGTCCCGCCAGCGTCGGATCCACTCCGCCTTGTCGGCCGGCAGCATCTCCGCCTCGTACCTGTCTACCCCCACAAGACGCGCCACCTTCTCAGCCACCGGACGCCGGTCGCCGGTGAGCAACACGATCTCTCGAATGCCCAGATGGCGCAGCTCGTGAACGACCTCGTGAGCCTCGGCCCGTACCGTGTCCTCCGCACCGAAAGCCCCCACCACCTGGCCATCCACGGCCACGAGCAGCGCGGTTTGACCGAGAGCATCGAGTTCCTGGAGGATCGGCTCGACGTCGGCCAGGCGGCCAATGCCCCGCTCAAGCAGCAGCCTGCGATTGCCCACCAGGACGCGCTTACCCGACGGCTGGACAGTCGCCTCCACGCCCGCGCCTGGATAGGCCTGGAAATCGGACACCTCCGGGATGCTCAGGCCCCGCTTCTGGGCCTCGGCCACGATCAAGCGGCCCAGGTGGTGTTCGCTGAGCTGCTCGACAGCGGCTGCAAGGCGAAGCAACTCGTCTTCGGTCCACCCCGCCAGCGGGCGTATGGACGCCAGCCGCAGACGGGCCTCCGTCAGAGTGCCGGTCTTATCGAACGCCATGTACCGCACCGTGGCCAGACGCTCGATCGCCTCGCTTCCCTTCATCACGACGCCACGCCGGGCCATCCAGGCCACGGCCGCCATCGACGCCGCCGGCGTGGCCAGGATCAGGCCGCAGGGGCAGGCGACAACCAGCACGGCGAGGGTGGGCATCCAGTTCAAGTTCTTCCAGGAGGGTGTGCCCCAATTGGTGTAGATCAAGGTCAGGAGCGCCGCCGTCAGGACTGCCGGCAAGAACAGCCTGGCGTACCGGTCCGCCGCACGCTCGATGGGGGCCTTACGGAGCTGCGCCTCCGTAACAAGCCGGATGACCTGGCCGAGCGTCGTCTCCTCCCCCACACGTTCCGTACGAACCCGGACGGCGCCGTACTGGTTCATGCTCCCGGCGAAGATCTTGTCCCCCTCCACAACGTCCACCGGTAAGCTCTCGCCCGTCAGCGCGCTCTGATCCACCGTGGTGCGGCCTTCGATCACCACACCGTCGACCGGTACCCGCTCGCCCGGCCGCACCACCACAATGTCGCCCGGCGTGACTTCGTCGATCGGAACCTCCGTCTCCCGACCGTCCCGAACGACCCGCGCCGTTCGTGGGCTCAGTTCGAGAATCTTGCGGAGCTCGCGGTGCGCCCGCTTGAACGTGATCGCCTCCAGGCACTCCCCAAACATGGCGATGAACGCCACCTCTGCTGCAACCCAGTACTCACGGAGCAGCAGGGCGGCGAGCATGGCGATCGCCAGCGCGATGTCGGCGCCGATGTTGCCCTCCAAAAGGCCCACGATCGCGCCGTAAACGATCCGCGTGCCGCCGATCAAAGCGGCGATCAGAGCGAGGTCATAACCGAACGGGCGCTGCCACGACGTCCAGCCAAGCCAGCGGAAGAGCAGGTCCGCCGCAATCAGCAGACCAACCACCGCCGTGGTCACGTACAGCGTTCGGAACGACGGTAGCTCCAGCGCTTCGCGTGGATCTACCTTGTGCTGCATGTGCATGATCGGCTGCCTCCGACAGGGAGCCCGGCAGTCGGGTGGGCTTCGCAACCTGGCCGGGCCTCAAGCCCAATTCTACCGTCGCGCAGCAGCACCGCTGCACCGCGTACGGACCGGAAACGCCGTTCTAATCGAATGAGCGCCTCTTCCGCTCTTCCCGCTCACACCGCCCGAGAGGACGGCCGGCCCATCCATGCCCCCCGGTGCCGAGGCTAGCAAGACAGCGCAGAACTCCCACATGCCCCCTTCCGTGCGGCACTTCTCTGGCTAACGGTCCGCTGCTCATCGTCTGGCCCCCACGTCTAGCCCCCACGCGAAGGCGCGCCTGCTGCCAATGTGCCCCCGTCCAGCATCCGTTCGGGCGATTCGGTCCACCACCGCTTTCAGCGGCCCGCTTCTCCTGGCGGCAACGGCGCCTCAGACAACCGCTGTCGCAAGCCCAACACCTCCGGCAGCCCCAACAACCGCTTCACCTCATCGAACGTCAGCATCTGATCCGCCAGAGTGTCCACCCGCCCCCGGGTGCTCAGTTCCTCGGCAAGCCGTCGCATCGCCGCCCCGGTGACCAACAAGCTCGCAATCGGGTAAACGGCGATCTTGTAACCGAGCTGCTCCAATTCATCGGCGGGTAGGATCGGCGTAAGGCCGCCCGTCAACATGTTGATCAGCATCGGGTGCCCCACAAGGCGCGGGATGGCACGAACTTCCTCCTCCGACTGCGGAGCCTCGATGAAGCACACATCCGCCCCCACCTCCGCATACAGCCTGGCCCGCTCGACCGCTTGCTCGAACCCCTCCACGGCGCGGGCATCCGTTCGGGCAACGATCACGAAGTCGTCGTCGTTGCGCGCGTCGAGAGCAGCCCTGAGCTTCAGCACCATGTCGTCGGCCGGGATGAGCTGCTTTCCCTGGAAGTGACCACACCGCTTCGGAGTGACCTGGTCTTCGAGCAAAATTCCCGCCGCCCCGGCCTTCTCAAACAGACGGACCGTTCGGACCACGTTGTGTAGATCTCCATGGCCCGTGTCCCCATCAGCCACAACAGGGATATCTACCGCATCGCAGATCCTGGCCACCTGATCGGCCATCTCGGTGAGCGTCAGAAAGCCGACATCGGGAAGGCCGAGCAGGGAGGCTGAGCTTCCGAACCCGCCCACGAACACGGTTTCCAGCCCCGCAGCCTGCACGATCTTCGCCGTGAACGCATCGTGAGCTCCAAGCGATCTGACCAACCCATTCCGGCGGAGTAGCTCCCGCAACCGCTGTCCAGGACTCATAGTACACTCCTCAGTCTTACCGTTTGTACACAACCCGCGGACTGCAACGCCAGGTTCCCCGTCTGGTTAGCGTTGCCCCCTGACCGCCCCAGAAGAAAAAGGGGGCCGACCGGGGCCAGGAGCGGCTCCCGGCAGCTTGTCACCGTTCCCCCTCCACAGGTACCTCCTGCAGCTCCACGTCGTCCTGGCAGCAGGGACAGCGCCCGGGAGTAAACGTGGTGATCGCACAGGTGTTACACCAGTAACAGATCCGAAACCGCTTGCCCTGTTTCACGGTCCATGCGTCCAGCAGCCGAACGTAGGGCATCGCCTTGTAGCGGTAGACCTTCAGCACGACCGGCCGATCCTGGACTCGGCGGTCCATGAAGAAAAACCTCGAGCGATCGTCGCGCAGGAGGGGTACAGCACCGCCGTCTTCCATCTCCAGAACCACCTGACTGTCCCCTTGTTCGCGGTCGATCGCGATTCCGTACCTCCGCTGCAGGTACACAGAAAGAGGAACCACTCGGCCCGACAGCTCCTCGATCGTTGGCTGCTCCGGCTTCTGCCGAGCTGCGGACGATAACGCCACCAGCACTGCGCTCGCAGCAAGTGACAAAGCAGTTCGCTTGCCCATGGTTGCCCCCTTGCGCTGCCGTTGAGAACGCCCGATTCTTAATGCTAGTCCGCCATCGCACGGCTGCGGTGGCCGGCAGCTCGACAGCCCCGTGCGACTACAGCCCGTCGAACCCCGCCGGCGGCAACCGGCAGCGGTGAGCTTGCCCCAGCCCCCTCTTGCGCGCGGCCGTAGCTGATCTCCCCGTGGTCTCGCTATCTCGTGAGTCTGGCACAGTTCTGGCCGACTGCACTGCCGGTTACGAAGCAGGGAAGAGCTCACGGAAACCGTGGCAGCCGTTTGTAGAGCTCCTGTCCAAACGCTTCCACCCTGCACCGCTCCTCCGGGCTCAGCGGCCTCCAATCCTCCAGCAAGGACAGGTTCTGTTCGAGTTCCGCTCTTCCGTTGGGGGCCGACAGGGCTACGGAAACTCCTGGTTCGGCAAGCACGTAACGGAGGCACTCCACTGCAGATAGCGGCACGAGGCCCGGGCGGGCGCGTATTGGTCGCAGAAGTTGCCCCCATCGAGTCACGGTGAATGCCACGACCGGGATCCCCTGCTCCAGAGCCACCGGTAGCACGTCGCGCCGTGCGCCGGTGTGAGCCGGATTGAAACGGACCATGAGAAGATCCAGCTCGCCCGTTCCACATGCCCACGCGGCCAGCTTCCGGTTATGCGTGGTCATGCCAATCGCACGCACGACCCCCTCCGCGGCCAAACGGCGCATCACCGGATGAGCGTGGGCGAGGATTTCCTCCAGTTCGCGTCTGGACTGCACGTAGTAGTAGGTGACGACGTCGATGTAATCGGTGCCGAGTTGCCGGAGCGTCCGTTCAACTGCTCTCGATGCGTCGTCGGCCGTCTGGACGTCCAGTTGCACCGCCAGCACGACGTCGCGCCTCCTTTTGCCCAGGTTCCGGGCGGCCGCGGCCAACCCGTCCTCATGGCCACACCAGTTCCAGTAGTTCACACCGCGTTCGAACGCATACCAGACATCATCCTCATCCAAATGGGTGTTCCCTCGCGTCGCCAGCCCCAGGCGGCACACGGCACCTATGCGGGGAAGATCGACACATCGGGCCATCTGGCTCGCGTTCGCCGCCGCGTCAGTCAACAGGAACCTCCTCTTGGCTGGTTCGTGGCGAGAAGATGTTCGGTGTTCCCATCTCCATTTTCGGGGGTTAACAGGGCCAATAGGCCAGGACCGGCGACAGTCAGGTGTTCCGCCGGGCGGCGCGCCGTCGCGGCGGTACCTGCGGCGGCACGATCTGCGGCCGACTGGACCTCCCGGAGAGCGCAAGGCAGCTACGCGCCATCCTCGCTCCCAGCCTTAGCGTAAGCGGCGCGCCTGGGGCGAGCAGAGCCGAGGTTAAACTTAGAAGAAACCCCGCGGACCTGGCAAGCTGTGAGTGACAACCGTGCTTCCAACACCGCTTCCCTTCCCGTTCAACCTGGCGTCGAAATGGTCCATGCGTGGCTTCGCCGGGTGCTTCGTTGCCCTTCTGCTCGTCCTGCTCTCGCTCCCCAGCGCCCACGGTCAGCCCCCTAAGGGTGGGCGGGTTCGTTCGCCCTTGTCCCCCGCCGAGGCGCTCCGTTCGTTCCAGATCGAACCCGGCTATCGGATCGAACCGACGGCTGTTGAACCGGACGTCGTGGACCCGGTGGCGATCGCTTTCGACGAACGTGGTCAGCTCTGGGTCGTGGAGATGGGCGATTATCCCACGGGCGAGCGGGGAGAAAGCCGAATCAAGATCCTCCACGATCCGGACGGCGACGGTCGCTATACACTCCGCACCGTCTTTGCCAGCGGACTTCGATTTGTGCACGGAGTCCTCCCGTGGAAGGATGGCGCCATCGTCACAATGGCCCCCTATATCCTTTTTCTTCGCGACACCGATGGCGACGGTCGTGCCGACAGCAAGGAGGTCTGGTACCGGGGATTTGCCGCTCAGAACCCCCAGTTACGGGTCAACCACCCGACCTTTGCTCTGGACAACTGGGTGTATGCTGCCAACGGTCTTCGCGGAGGCCAGGTCGTGGACGCGCGGCGTAGTGGAGCTCCTGTCGTATCGCTGCGTGCTCGCGACTTCCGGTTTGACCCCCTGAGCGGCCGCTACGAAGCCGTGGCCGGCAACGGGCAGTTCGGGCTCACTTTCGACGAGTGGGGCCATCGCTTCATCTGCTCGAACCGGAACCACATCAAGCAGGTTGTTCTCGAACTGAAGTACCTGACGCGCTTCGCGTATCTCCCCGTTACCGTGGCGGACGTGGACATCCCCGATCACGGAGCCGCGGCGAAGCTTTTCACGATCAGCGGGAACTGGACGACGTCGAACCTGCACCGGGGTACGTTCACCGCGGCATGCGGCATCTGTGTCTACGTGGGTGGACGGCTTTCCGCCCTACGCGGGAGCAGTTTCACGTGCGACCCGACGGCGAACGTCGTGCATCGTGATGTGTTGACCGGTGACGGCCCGGTATTTGTGGCCCGTCGGGAGCCGAAGGACCGTGAGTTCCTGGCGTCGCCGGACAACTGGTTCCGGCCGGTGAACCTGGCCAACGGGCCGGACGGCGCCCTGTACGTGGTCGATATGTACCGTGCTGTGATCGAGCATCCTGACTTCATGCCGCCCGAGCTGCGGCGGCGGCCCGATCTGTATGACGGCAACGACCGTGGCCGGATCTGGCGAATCAGGGCAGCAGACGGGTCCGCATGTCGTCCCGACTACCCCCTGCCGTTGCCGGAGGACGTGTCTCCCGTCACCTTGCTCGAAAGCAGGAACGGTTGGTGGCGGCGGCTCGGCCAGCGCCTTATCGTGCAGGAGCAACGCCGCGACCTTGAAGAGGAGATCCGGAAGTTGGCCCGTTCGGCCCCCCTGGCGGAGACCAGAGTGCAGGCGCTTTGGACGCTGCAGGGCATCGGTCGGCTGACTGCGGACGACGTATGCCGGGGCCTGGATGATCCCCACCCCAGGGTCCGTGAAAACGCGTTGCGTCTGGTGGAGACCCTGGGTGCGCCGAGCGAGCTACGCGAGCCCACGGTAGCGCGACTGGGCGATCCCTCCGCTGCCGTCGTATTCCAGGCAGTGCTGACCTCAGGGGAGTACCCCGATGTTCCAGTGAGCGCCTATGCAGATGTACTGCGACGGTTTCCCGACGACGGATGGATGCGGCTTGCCGTGGGCTGTTCCGCAGGGGACAGAGCGTGGCCGCTGATTCGCGCCCTGGTAGCGGGGTCTTCTGCGGCTACCAGAGCGAACCGTGCCGAGCTGTTGGAGTTTCTGGGTGAATTAGTCGGGGGGAAGAACGACTCCGACGAGATCCGGGCGTTGCTTGCGTGGTGCAGCGATGATTCCCCCCTGAGCGGAGACTCGCTCTACGCGCTCCTCGCCGGCCTGGCCAATGGACTGGCGCGGCGGCGGTCGAGGTTGGCGAAATACTTCACCGATCCGCTCGCCCAAAAGCTGGCCGATCGGCTCGTTACCGAGACTCGCACGCTGCTCCGCGAAGCACCCGCTCCAACGCCCCCCGTTCGCCGCGCCGTCGCCCTGCTGAGCGAAGTGCCAGGGCCGGCAGCGTCCGAGCTGCTTGCTTCTGTGGTGCGGAGTGACCGGATGCGGCCGGAGCTACGGGTGCTGGCAATTCACGCGCTGGGCAGACGTGGGGAAGCGTCCCTGCCCCCTTTGCTGCTGGACCGCTGGCGGCGCATGACTCTGGCGGAGCGGCGCGCTGTTGTGGAGGTGCTTGCGCGACGGCGCGCGTACGTGACCGCGCTTATCGAGGCACTCGAAAACGGCACGGTTACGCCTGCCGAAATCGGCACGGCTCGCCTCCAACAGCTACGTCGCTCGCTACCCGGACCGCTCCGCGAACGGCTGGAAAAGGTCATCGCGCGCTACCGACCACCGGAGCGCACGGCCGTGATCGAGCGGTACCGAGTTGCTCTTCGGTTAAAGCCTGACTTTGCCCGGGGACGTGAGTTGTTCCGGGAGAAATGTGCCACATGCCACAAGGTCGCCGGCATGGGGAACGATGTCGGACCGGACATCTCCGACACACGGACGCGAACGTCGGAGTCGTTGCTTGTGGACATCCTGGACCCGAACCGGGCCATTGATGCGGATTACGTCAATTACCTGGTCGTCACCAAGGATGGGCGGGTCTACACCGGCATTATCGCGGGCGAGACGGCGACCGCCATTACTCTGGTCCGCGGAGCAAACGAGAAAGACACGATTCTGAAGGAACAGATCGAAGAGATCGTCTCCTCGGGCAAATCCCTTATGCCGGAGGGGTTCGAGCAGGAGCTGTCGCCCCAGGACCTGGCCGACATCATTGGGTACCTGAAGAACTGGCGCTACATCGAGCAGGATCGTGAACCAGCCGCCCCCCCAGTGCCAGGGGTAAATGTGAAGAGCCGGTGACGGATCGGCCGGAAGAGGTCAGGGCCTGTAGCAGAGGAAATCTCCCATGCAGCTTGGTATTGTCACCTACATGATTGCGGCGAAGTGGTCGCTGCAGAAGATTCTGTCTGTTCTGGGTGAAACGCGAATTCGCGGCGTGGAGCTGCGCACGACTCATGCGCACGGGGTGGAAGCAAGCCTGTCCCCTCGGGAACGCACCGCGGTCCGGCGAATGTTCGAGGAAGCCGGGGTACGGCCCGTGGGGCTCGGAACCGCCTTCGAATTCGACTCGCCTGACCCGAAGGTAGTGCGGAAGAACCTCGAGGGGGCAAAACAATACGTGGAGCTGGCGCACGACATCGGCGCAGAGGGGATCAAGGTAAGGCCGAACCGGTTGCATGAGGATAAGGGCATTCCGGCCGCCGCCACGCTCCGCCAGATCGGCGAAGCACTGCACGAGCTCGGCGAATACGCCCAGGGGTTCGGGGTAAAGGTGCGTGTGGAAGTGCACGGGCGCGGGACATCTTTGCTGCCGAACATGAAGCGGATCATGGACGTGGCGAACCACCCTGCGGTAGTCGTCTGCTGGAACTGCAACCGAACCGATATCGATAATCCGCAAGCCCCTCCGCATGCTCGGTCCATTCGACGCAATTTCGGACTGGTCAAACGTTGGGTGGAGATCGTGCACATCCACGACCTGTACGACGAACAGTACCCCTATGGGGAATTGTTCGAGCTGCTGAAGAGCATGCGTTTCACGGGGTGGACGCTGGCCGAGATCCCGGCGTGCCACTGCGACCAGGACGCCGTACGGCTGCTTCGCTACTACCGCGCCCTCTGGCAACGATTCGCACGGAGTTAGGGGGGCGGCAAAGGAAGGCGGTAGCTACGCCGGCGCCGAACTGTGACCGTACGCGTCGTCGACAAGCACCTGTCGGAAGAACGCCCGGAACAGGGGGTGGGCCTTCTGTTGGGCGCATTCGGTACACAAACCCGTGAACCGGATCCGCTGAGGCGGTCCCTCGCGTCTGTGTTTCCGGATCGTGTACCACGTACCACAGAGAACGCACTGGCGTGGCTCTTCGACGTAGCCGGCCCAGTGCTGGTTACGGGGCGAAACTTTGCGGCGCAACCGCTGGTAGCGATTCCGTTCCAATCGTCGCCTGACCAACCAGAGCCAGGTTGCGAGTCGCTGCGAACCGAAAGACCTCACCTCGACGCGTTCCTCCTGTGTTTGGGTATTGCCAGCAGCAAGTCCTCGCGGGCCTGAGCAGATTTTGCCTTCTCCTCAGGATACGTGCGAGCCCAATCCTGGGTGCATCTCCCCATCGCGCCCCGACGCTCTGAGGCTCGTTACAATTGTCTGCCCATCTGGGGCGGACGGAGTGGCGCAGCAACGGATGGCCTGCCGATGTGCCCGTGGGAAACGTTTGAACACACTGCCGACATTGGGCTTCGGATCACCGGGCGCAGCCTTGACGAGCTGTTTGCCACAGCGGGTCAGGCGCTGTTCGCGCTTTTGATCGAAAACCCGGAGGAGATTCGTCCTCGCGAGATGGTGGAGTTTCAGCTCCACGCGGAGGATCATGCGTATCTCCTGGTCGACTGGTTGCACGAGCTGCTCTACCTGTTTGACGGGCAACACCTGGTTTTCTGCGAATTTGACGTGC
Organism: Planctomycetota bacterium; assembly: GCA_026981825.1. GTDB lineage: Bacteria > Planctomycetota > Planctomycetia > JALXBF01 > JALXBF01 > JALSID01. The sequence goes on along the minus strand of JALSID010000308.1, from coordinate 2,495 downwards.
GCGTAAACGAGCGACGACCGGTGCTGAGCGCGCACTGTCGTGGCGAACCGGTGAACTGGGACGTGCACCGTCCTGGCACCGAGGTGAAGGCGATCACCTATCACAATCTCAAGCTCGAACGGCAGGGCGACCTTTGGGTAGCCGAGGTCATCGTGGACATCTGAACGGTTTTGGAAGGCTTGGAAAACGATCGGCATGACTGGTGCTAGCGGCGCAGAGTGCGCGAGGAGAGCGATCCATGGCCGAGGGATACAGGGGACCACTTGAGAAAGTTGGCCCATACCAGTGGCTCGTTCCGCAGGACTACAAGCCAGGCATGCGTGTGCCTGGGCTGATCTACGCAAGCGAAGAGCTGATTGACCAGATTCGGCGCGACCAGGCGCCGGAGCAGGTGGCCAACGTGGCCACGCTGCCGGGCATCCAGAAAGCGAGCCTGGCGATGCCGGACATCCATTGGGGCTATGGCTTCCCGATCGGCGGCGTGGCTGCGATGGATCCGGAGGAAGGTGGGGTTATATCGCCCGGCGGCGTGGGCTACGACATCAACTGCGGCGTGCGACTGGTGCGCACGGACCTCACCGTGGACGACGTTAAAGACCGGGTCCGAGAACTTGTCGACCTCCTCTTCCGCCGCATCCCCACCGGGGTGGGCCGCACGGGCAAGTACTCGTTCCCGAAGAAGGAGCTGCGCAAGCTGGTGGTGGAGGGGCCGCGCTGCCTGGTCGAGGACTACGGGCTTGGCATTCCGCGGGACATTGAGTTCACCGAAGCGCAGGGGCGTTTGGAGGGGGCCGAACCCGACTTCGTCAGTGACCGGGCTTTTGACCGGGGCGAGGAGCAGTGTGGCACCCTGGGTTCCGGCAACCACTTTCTCGAGGTGCAGGTGTGCAGCGAAATCCACGACGAAGAAGCCGCCCGGGTGATGGGCCTGTTCGAAGGCCAGGTATGCATCATGATCCACAGTGGGTCGCGAGGCTTTGGGTACCAGGTCTGCGAGGACTATCTCATGAAGCTGCGGACCGTACCGGAGAAGTACGGGATCCAGCTTCCCGACCGTCAGCTTGCGTGCGCGCCGGTCAACAGCCCGGAGGGCCGGCAATACATCGGTGCGATGCGGGCCGCGGCCAACTTTGCCTGGTGCAACCGGCAGCTTCTCATGCAGCAGACGCGTGAGGTGTTCCAGGAGTTCTTCGGCAGACCGTGGGAAGAGCTCGGAATGCACCTGGTGTATGACGTGGCCCACAACATCGCCAAGCTCGAACAGCACCGCATCGACGGGGAGTTGAAGACAGTGTGGGTCCATCGCAAGGGGGCCACGCGAGCTTTCCCCCCTGGGCACCCGGAGATACCTGAAGCGTACCGTGCGATTGGACAGCCGGTGCTGATCCCGGGTTCGATGGGCACAGCGAGCTGGGTGCTCGTGGGCCAGCCGGGATCGATGGATCAGACGTTCGGAACCTCCTGCCACGGCGCCGGCCGGCGGATGAGTCGCCGTGCGGCCGTGCGCGAAGCGCGCGGACGCCGCATCGACGAGGAGCTCGAGCGTATTGGCGTTATCGCTCGTGCGCGCAGCCGTCGCGAACTGCCCGAGGAACAGCCCAAAGCGTACAAGGACGTGGACCTTGTGGTCGAGGTGGTCCATAACGCGGGCCTATCCAAGAAGGTGGCACGGATGCGTCCCATCGGGGTGATCAAGGGCTGAAGCCCGGGGAGTCGGTTAGCGGGCCGGCTCTACCAGATGTTTGCCGGGTGCAGGAGAGCGGGGCGCACCGTGGCTGAATCGCAGGCGGTGGGTGGAACGGAAACAGCAGTGGCCGCAACGGGCCTGCCACCGAACGGACAGCGGCGCGGTAGCGCACCGGCAGGCCTTGCACTGTTCGTCCCGGCACGGCTACGCGCCAGTGTGCCGGTCCTTTCCGGCGCCGCAGCAGTGGTGCGGCAATTCCTGGCGGAGTGGCAACTGCACCGCGAGCATCGCTGGTACCGGGCGGCCGAACCAGGGGAGGCGCTGTGCGTCTATTCCAGGCTCTCGCCCGCGGAGTTCGACGCTCTGAACGCGCGGCAGTGCTGGGCGAATTGGCGGCTCATCCCCCGTTTGCTGCACCGCCGCCTGCCGAATCGACCGCTGGCGATTGTGGATCTCGGTGCCGGCACCGGCCACTCCACGGAGGTACTGGCCCGGTGCACACCCGCGGGATCGCGGATCCTGGCGATCGAGGGGGCCGCCGTCCTAGCCAAAGCGGCACGCGAGCGTCTTGAACGGGTGACGCAAGAAACCGGTGTCGCGATCGACGTCACGTGTGCGGATATCCTCCAACCCTGGCACTGGGCGGACGGCACCCCGGTGGAAGCGGAGTCGATCGACCTGATCAATTCCACCGGCGTCATCGGGCACCACCTGCAGCCGAAGCATGCCGCGGAGCTCGTTTCCTACCTTGCCCAACGGCTCCGCCATGCGGGCCTTGCCGCTCTTGACCCGGGGCCGACCATGCCCC
>JALSID010000307.1 GCA_026981825.1 Planctomycetota bacterium | reverse complement strand
GACCGGCGCCGTATCGAGCGGCGAGCCTAACCGCAGCCAACGGGACAGACCTGAACAGGTTCCCAGACCCGGATAAGCACCCCCGTCCCAATCCCACGCCGGCACCCGTCGACTCTGGACCTGGCTCGCGACTCAGCGTGCTCGCGTAAGCCAGTCGAAAGGGTCGTCCACCAGCCCCGCCACTCCGCAGCAGGCGGGGCTGTATTGCGTTTCTGACGCACTGGCGGAAGGGGGCCGGTCGAGACACGGAAGGCTTCGGAAGCATCCATTCGGCGCTGCGGCTGGTAGCCGACGTGACAGCACCCAGTGCGTGCGCAGCCTCATTGCAAGGGGAAATGGCCCCGCCTAGGGCCGCGGAGGTGCCTGAGGCAACCAGCGCAGACGGGGCACCGATCAACGGGACTGGGCAGACTCGACCGAACTCGGCGACGTCTCGTGGCCCTCCTCATCCGGCTCGACCTGCCTGACCTGGCGAGTTTCACGACCCGGACCGGGTTCGCAAACACCGCTGGCTCAGGTCGGGACACCGAGTTTGGGCAACACGAAGAACTGGAGAAGCAACCAACCGACGACAAAGGCCAAAACCAGCAGGAATTCCATGCCCATCTCCTTAATCGATCGCATCACAAACGATTCCCGGTGAGTTGTGTGGTTTCCTGCGTAACCCCCTTGGCGGCCCCCAAGCTGAGGATGCGGGCCAACATTTCGCGTACGTCTGGGCGCGGCACGAAGTAAAACGCCTTCCGGCCCTCGCGGCGCACATCCAGGATACCGCAACGCCGCATCAGGTTCAGGTGGGCCGAAGCCACATGCCGCGGAATCTCGACCGCCTCGGCCAGTTCTCCTACCGTCTTCTCCCTGCGCAGGATCAATTCGACGAGTGCCAGCCGCTGAGGATGCGCCAGGACTCGCAGGCACTCCGCAATACGCTTCAAAAGCAAAGGATCGGTTCGGCCATCTCGCATCGTCGCTCTACCACACAGGGCGCGGCGGGGCCCCTGTTGAGGTATCGTCCATCGAAATATCCTAACGTTCGGATATATTGTACCGAAGGCCGGGTCCCCCATCAACGCGGCTCTGGCAACGGCATTTTCCGCGTACGCGGGGTCCGACCTTGTCCGGCGTGAAACGCCCCGTTGCGCGAGCGGCTGCTTGTAAGGCATCGGAGGGGTAGCTCGCACTGGAGCCGGGAAGCCCCGCGAGCCCGGGCCAACCGGGGACCGGCCCGGACGGCGCGGGGCTCAACCTGGAGCGCTCGGTGCACGACCCACGCAGAGGCTGTGGACGTGGCTGCTCCCGCTGCTGCCGCGGCGCAGACTCTTGCGATCGACCACCATCTTGCCTCCTTCCTTACCCCCATGGCCGAATCCCGACCGTTCGTGTCGGTCCGATGTGACGCCGCGTGCGATGGCAAGCCATCCGGCAACGTGTTACGCTGGGAGGTGCGTTGGCACTGCGCAGGTCTTCGCCTCCGGAGTACTCAGCGATGTTGCGACTGTTGCTGATCCACCTGGTTTGCATGGCGGTCGCGGGGGGCGGCGAATCGGCTGACCTGGTCCTGTTCAACGGCAAGATCATCAGCGTGGATGCACAATTCCGCATTCACGAAGCGATGGCGATCCGGGGAGAGAGGATCCTTGCCGTTGGCTCGAATGAACGAATCCTTTCGCTGGCCGGGGAAAACACCACGCAGGTCGATCTGCAGGGGGCCGTCGTACTGCCGGGATTGATCGACTCGCACACGCACCCGCTCGGTGCGGCCATGTACGAGTTTGACCATCCCGTGCCGGAGATGCGTTCGATCCGGGATGTTCTTTCCTACATCCGGGCGCGGGCTCAAACGCAACCCCCCGGGACCTGGATCGTGGTGCAGCAGGTCTTCATAACCCGCTTACGCGAGCGTCGGTACCCGACGAAAGAGGAGCTGGACGGGGCGGCGCCGAACCACCCCGTCGCGTTCCGAACCGGCCCCGATATGGTGTTAAACAGCCTCGGGCTCAAGCTAAACGAGATCGACCCCGATGCGCCACTGCCTTCCGACGCGCCTGCCCAGATTGACCGAGATCCAGAAACGGGGAAGCCGACAGGGCTTGTGCGGCGTGCACGTCAGGTTGTGCGGATCGGATCGGCGCCGGGTAAACGTCCCACGGACGAGGATCGGCTCGCCAGGCTTCGGGAGCTGTTCGCTGATTACAACAGCGTGGGCCTCACGGCCGTGTCTGACCGCAACGCGAGCGACCTGGCCATCCGCCTGTACGGGCAGCTCCTCGAACGCGGCGAATTAACCTGTCGGGTTTACTGCCACGCTTCGCTAAACGCGTCCTTGGACATGGATCGCATCCGTCGACGCCTGGAGGGGCTGGCGCGAAACCCCCATCGTGCCTATAACACCCGCCTTCGGGTCAATGCCATCAAGGTGTTCCTCGACGGGGGGATGCTAACCGGAAGCGCCTATATGCTGCGACCATGGGGTGTTAGTCGGGCCTATGGCATCACTGACCCGACCTATCGTGGCCTGTTGTTCATTCCCCCTGAAAAGCTTCGCCGTCTTGTTCGAGAGGTGAGCAAGCGTGGGCTCCAGTTCACCGCGCACGCGGTGGGCGATGGTGCCGTGGAGACGCTTTTGTCCGCCTACGCGGCTGTGGGGGAGGAGCTGAACATCGCCGCATTGCGGCCGTGCGTGACCCATAGCAACTTTTTGACGCCGCGGGCCATTGAGCTCATGCGGCTGGTTGGCGCGGTGGCCGACATGCAGCCTGCCTGGCTGTATCTGGATGGCACGATGCTGCGTGAGCATTTTGGGGAGGAGCGACTGCGTTACTTCCAACCCCTGCGGACGTTGTTTTCTGCGGACATCGTCGTTGGTGGTGGGTCGGACCACATGCAGAAGATCGGTTCGTTCCGCTCGGTGAACCCCTACAACCCGTTCCTCGGCATGTGGATCACCCTAACCCGTCGCCCGCGAGGAAGCGAACGCCCGTTGCACCCCGAGGAGCGTTTGACGCGTGAGCAAGCGATTCGGATGTACACGATCAACAACGCTTACCTGCTGTTTTGGGAGAAGGACCTCGGCTCCCTGGAACCGGGCAAGCTGGCCGACTTTATCGTCATCGACCGGGATCCGCTTACGTGTCCAATCGACGATATTCGTACCATCAAGGTGCTTCAGACGTGGCTTGGCGGCAAGCAAGTCTATACAGCGCCAGGCGTTAGGGACTAGTTCCATGGACGGGGCCGTCCTTCAGGATGTGGCAAACCAGCCAGAACGCCTCGCGCGGGTGGCGACTTATGGGACGCTTTAGCGCTGTCGTGACCGTTTTGAGTCATTTCGCACTTGTGGTGGCACGTCGAGCACCACACGTCCTTGGTACGGCATCGATCGCTTGCCGTGCTAAAGCGAACCGGCCCGAGCGAACGCGCAGTCGGCCGATCGCTGGTTGCAGATAACAGGTGGAGCTCAGGAGCAGAAGCCGACCATAGCGCCCCCCTTATAGAGTTTTGAGGGTGGCCGCGATAGCACGCGCCGTACCTGCGCCTCAGTCCCGCCAGGAGCGCGCTCCAGGCCCCAGCCGGTGGTGCCGGTCGACACGATTCTGTGCCCCGCTCGGAGCCGCTTGAGGGATCCTAGCACACCCCATGGGGGTATAGTTGTGTATGTTCGATGCTATCTGGTTTCTGGCGTTGTTTGCGTTCGGAGCAGGAAATAGATGTTCGATGTCCCCGGACACACACCGAAGAGGCATTCGATCGTCAGGCAGTTTCTGATCTTGACGGTCGCTACAGGAACGCTCATTTGGGCTGCATTTGCGCTGGTGGCTTGGCAGATCCATGGGTTGGAGCGCAGCGAGTTAGAGCGAGTCAGCCGGCAACGGGTTGAACTGATCAACGCGTTAGCACGCGCCTGCAGGCGATATTGCTCGGAGGAATTGCGTCCCGCTCTGAAACGCAGAGGGATCGACTTCATGATCGAGGGATCCTCGTCAACCTACTTGACGAAGCGCATACTGGACTATTTCACCGAGGACTTTCCCCTATACCGGCATCGCCAGGCGGCGGACAACCCGCTGAATCCCGAACACCGACCTTCTCCGTTTGAGCAGAGGTTGATCAACCGGTTTCGCACAAAGCCGGGTGTTCAGGAGCTGCGGGGAATCACAACCGTTGAAGGAAAGCGGTCGTTCTACGTCGCTCGCCCGATCGTAGTGGAGGACCGCTGCTTGCGCTGCCACGGCTCGCCGACCGATTGTCCGCCTGAAATCCTCGAGCGGTACGGCACGGACAGTGGTTTCGGTTGGAAACCCGGAGAAATCGCGGGCGTGGTCACCGTTTCCGTACCGGTTGGAGATGTCTTGGCCGGGCACAAGAAGATGCGACGAGCGGTCTATTTCACGGTTGGAAGCACGGCGGTGTCGCTTACGCTGGCTGTAGCCGTGCTCTTTGGTCTGCTCGTATTGGCGAACCGGCGCAACGAGGAACTGCAGGAACAGCGGGTGCGTGCGGAAGCGGCCAACCAGGCAAAGACGGCGTTTTTGGCCACAATGAGCCACGAGATGCGGACACCCTTGAACGCCATTCTGGGCTATGCAGAGGAGTTGGCCGCGTCCGCAGCCCAGGAGCCGATTAGTCCGGCGGTGCGTGAGAGCCTGCGCGCGATCATTGTGGCGGGACAGCACCTGCGGAGCCTAATCAGCGACATCCTGGACCTGGCGCGCATCGAGTCCGGTCGCGTGCAGCCGCAACCAGAGGAATTCGGCTTGGTTGAATTAGTTGCCGAAGTGATCTCGGTGATGAGGGGACGGGCTACCGGGAAGGGGCTCTCACTCCAGCTACGCGTGCAAGGATCGGTTCCGACGAGAATCGTGGCCGATGCTGCCAGGATGCGGCAGATTCTAGTCAATCTGATTGGCAACGCAGTAAAGTTCACCGACCAGGGGGGAGTAACGGTGTTTCTTGGAGCGGAGCGTCTGGCTGAGCCGAATCGTTGCCTGGTTCGGTTCCGGGTGACAGACACGGGACCAGGAATCGATCCGGACCGAATTCCCGAGCTGTTTCAGCCTTTTGTCCAACTCAGCAGCAACCCGCAGCACCGTCTCAACGGTACCGGCCTCGGTCTGGCCGTGACGAAGAGTCTGATTGAAGCCATGGGTGGCACGATCGACGTCGAAAGCTCTCCCGGCAAAGGAACTTCCTTTATGGTCACCCTTCCCTGCACTCTGTCGCAACGGTGCACATGGGGCGACGAAACCTTATTTGCCGGGACACGGGGCACGCACGAAAGCAAATGTAGGGACGAAGAGCCACCACTGAAAGGGATCCAGGTATTGGTCTGTGAGGACAATCCGCTAAACGCGAAGCTCGTTCGACGAATTCTGGAGCGGTGGGGAGCCAGCGTGGTCGTTGTCAGCAATGGGAAGGAAGCCGTTGAGCACTTCAGCCGCACTCCTCGCGAGCAATGGCCAGCCGTCGTGCTGATGGATCTCCAGATGCCCGTCATGGACGGAGTAGAAGCCGTACGGCGGTTGAGAGAAAACGGAGTGCACGTGCCTGTGATCGCTCTGACTGCCAACGTGATGAAGGACGAGTACGCTCGGTGCGCGGCGGCGGGCTTCGATGACTACGTGGGAAAACCGATAGACAGGGACCGATTGAAGGCCACGATCCTCCGGCACACACAGGCGTACCGCGGTAGCCCGTCTCTGGCAACTCCGTGACGGGTCGGACAGCAGGGGATTGAACGCCGGGATGTAGCCACAGGCAAGAGGCGAATGGGAGGTGACCGTACCGGTTTTGGCGGACACGGTTTGGAGCGCCATCACGACGACACCTCCACCGCCGAAGCCTACTGGTCCGCTGCTCGTGCAAAACCAGGGATACATGCCACCACAGAGACAAAGACCACAAAGAGTTTCGTTTTCAGTACCTCGTGCCCTTGTGCGATGAGTCTCCTCACGAAGTAACGATCGCCCGCAGGTCGGCGCAACAGAAGCGCGGAAACCGAGAGATTCACCGAACGCGAGCACAGCAGGCGGCCACCCAACGCATCAGCCACGGCACCCACACGGCTCACAACTTCTATCACATCGCCACCGACGCGGACTAGGCCCTAGGCGTTCATAGTGCGCTCGATGCGCCCGGGCGGAAAGAAAAGGAGAAGGACAGGTCGTCGACTATACGACTATGCCGTATTTCCTCGTACTCGTAAGGATTACCCTTTATTACACGTGAGGATCGACTTCTTACAGTTCGACTTTTGCCATTTTCGGGATCGGTGCAGCCTGTCGCCGGGGGCCGGTGCGGGCCACAGCAGAGGCTCGTGGAGAAGGACGCGGAAAAACCCTCCGTGGCACGGTACGACGCTCAAAGCATCAACCACCGAGGGCAAAGCCTTGTTACCCCCAATGGCTCACGAGCTTCTCAACGTCTTCAAGGCCGCGTTTCCTCGACCCACGTTCGAGCGGTTCGCAGGACTACTGGTGGTGGCGATTATAAGCACAGCCCCCGAACGGTGAGCAAAATCGTTGGCGCACGCAGCCTCTTTTGCACCGCCATTCGTCCACCTATTCCCGGGTCCTGTGTCGACGGCGGTGGTGCCCCCTGGCCTGTCCCGTCTGTTCTTGACGATGGTACTGCGTCGTTCCCCGCCGGCACGCCCGATCAACCCCCTTCTGGACGACACGCTCGACCCGCGCAAGGGCAAACCCGTCTACCGGTGGGGCTGCCAGCGCGATGCCTGCCGCTCGAGCAAAGCGCGGTTCGTGGCGACCCTCGGACAACGATGGCCGGTCTTGGCCATCCTCGTGCCTCTCCCGTTTTCCGAGCGATGCCGGGCGTTGCCGGTGGTGTCGCCCTGTACCGGACTCCGAAGGACTGCGCCGAGCACGGTGCGACCATCGCACATCGGTGGAGTTGCTCGTTCCGCTGGTGAGAATCCTGCAAAACTGGTGTCCAGAGCGGAAGTTCGTGCTTCGCAGGGACTGGTTCCCGTACGGTGCGCGTACGTGGAAGACCCGCAAGGGATCCACCGGCCGGAGTACTTCTTCTGCACGGTCCCAAGTTGGTCGCCCTAGACGATCGTTTCGACCTAAACCCAGCACTGGAACATCGCGGCGACGTTCCAGGAAGTCAAGAACCATCTCGGTCTCCGCGGGCTCCAGCTGTGGGCGCATCGATCCCTGCGCCGTGCTGGTCCCCTTCTCTTCGCGCTGTATTCGGTTATTGCGCTTGCTTACCTACGCACCAAAGCTTCGGACGACGTATCCGATATTCCTTCGTGGTTCATTCATTGGCAGGCCAAGACAAAGGGTGCGTTCAGCGGCGCGCTTGCAGTGGTGCCTTACCATATTTGATTCGGCTGCATTTATTGGATATCCGCGATTGCCCGAAACATTGCACACATTAGACGATGACACTTACAAGACTCTTCTGGAAGTGCTCATTCAGGCCACCTAACGGGGCCTTCCGGTCACAGGGCCTCGCCATCTGTCGGGAAAATGGCAAACGTCGAGCTAAACGTCATTTCACCGATCCGGCGCGGCAGCGCACGCCCTTACCGGGTTCCGGCTCTACGGTTGGTTCCGCGTCCTCCGTCCGTTGGCAATCGATCGCCTGCGGAGGTACTGGCGCGCCGCGGCATTGGCGAGCCATTGGCTCGCCACGCAGAGTAGCCTGGGCTGGCGCGGAATGCGCCCCCGCGCACGCGGCTGGGACCGAGCGCACGGTGGTGAGGCCTCCTCTCCCCCGCGGCGCGGCGGGGGTGGTGCGATCCCGAGCGCGTCGAGTCAGCCGAGTGAGAGTCCCTGCCGGCGTATGGTCCAAAGCCCCGTAAGGTAACTGCGTCTCCGTGAGGAGAGGTGGGAAGCAACCGGAGGTGAACGAGTAGTCCGGAGGATGACGAACTCGATTCGCCCTGTCGCCGTGGCGAGCCTGCTTTTGAAAAACTAAAGCGGCAGAGGACTGCCGCACTCCAAAGAGCCAAAGCGGCAGAGGGCTGCCGCACTCCAAAGAGCCAAAGCGGCACTCGGTCGCCCCAGGAAGAGCCCGCGGCCGGCGGCAATGCGGGGGACCAGGCGCCGTGGCGGCCCGGGCGGCGGTACGCTGCTGCTTTCGGCCGCGCGACGTCCGTCAGACCGATTGGACCGGTCGGACAGATCGGACCGCTCCACAATGCCGGGTGCTTCCGAGGACAGGGCGCTTTCCCGGAGCGCGTCCCCCTGCGCCAGAGGGGGGGCTGGCCAGGGCCCCCCTGTGGCGCCTGCGCCGCTGATCCGGCGAGCGCCGCTGCACATACGGCTGGGTTCGGATTGCCGGGCGCCGCCGCTGCGCCGGGCCGCAGGAGCGACCGGGCTACCGGTGGTACGTCGCCGCGGCGACAGACGTCCGCCGTTTTTGCCCTGCGCGGTTTCCCATCAAGCCGCTCGCCGGCCGACCCGCTCACGTGGCGCAGACAGGTTCGCGTTCCTGAAGTAGTTTTCACGCGTCGTGCGCGGGCTCATAGCAAACCGCTCGCCAGGGGGCGCGGTCGCGTGGCCCCGACGGGTTCGTACGCTACCCTCCGTCCCCGACGGGACCTAGCTTCCGCGTCGGGTTTGCCGGACCGATGAAAATTCGGTTAACTTCCTTCCCGCGGGCGATCTGGATTCCTCATCGGGACGCCGTGTCGGTGAAGCTTTACAACACCCTCCACCACGGGACCGCCAGCACGTCGGGGGCCAGCCACTCGATGGCACTCCCCGTGTGCAACAGGAGCCCCCCGCGCGCCTGCTCGCCGTACTCCTGCCGAAAGGAACGGAGATGGCGCGCGTCGGATAGCCGCGGACGCGTCGTGGCCTTGACCTCAATAGGTAACAACCGGCCACCGACCTCGAGCACGAAATCCACCTCCTCTCCGCTCACCGTACGCCAGTAGTAGATCTCGGCGCGCTGGTCTGTAGCGTCGCGCCAAGCAAGTAGATCCTGAAGCACCAGGTTTTCCAGGTGTGCGCCCGTGGGCTCCTCTTGGCCGCCAACGTAGAGCGCCAGTCCCGTATCGGCCCAGTAGAGCTTCGGCCGCTTGATCAACCGTTTGGTTCGATTAATCGCGTAAGCGGGCAATCGGACGAGCAGGTAGGAAATCTCGAGCAGGTTCAACCAGCGGTGCACGGTGGCCTGAGGAAGCCCCACGTCGCGCCCCAGCTCGGTTTGATTTACGAGCTGGCCCAACCGCAACGAGGCCGCCCGCATCAAACGGCGGAAGTCAGGCAAGGAACTGATAGCGGCGAGCTCGTGGAGATCCCGTTCCAGATAGGTGCGTACGTAACCATCGAACCAGATGGCACGGTCCGTGGCGTTCTTGAGGTATAGCGCCGGCGTCGGGAAACCCCCTCGCCGTGCCAGCGCACGCCAGTCCTCACGTTGCGCGTCCCCTGCCTCCAGCAGACCGGGCCATTCCTCCTCGCGCGCCGCCAGCAACTCCCCCCACCGCCCAGCACGCCCTTCCCCACGCTGCTCGCCCCGGGTCATGGGCCAGAGCGTAAGGTAGCTCGCGCGCCCCGCCAAGGTTTCGGAAAGACGCCGCAGCAGCAGGAGGTTCGCCGACCCGGTGAGTAAGAACCGCCCCGGTGCTCGTCGGCGGTCGATCGCCCGCTTTACCGCTCCAAGCAGCTTAGGCTCCCGCTGCACCTCGTCCAGCGTCACAGGGTCGCTGCCACCCACCAGAGCTTCAGGGTCGCGGCGGGCCGTATCGAGTACGTCGAAATCGTCGAGCGAATAGTAGCGGCGCGCACCGGGGACTCGCTCGGCCACCAACGTAGTCTTGCCGGTCTGCCGAGCTCCGGTCACGACCACGGCAGGCATGACGCGCAGCCGTTTCGCAAGAGCTGTCTCCACCACGCGGGGCAGAGCTTTCATGCCCTGAATGATAATCATTCATGGCGTGAATAATCAACCGCCAGGTAGGCTCGCTTCTCGCCACCGCCTCTGCCGACGTGAGCGTAGCCCCACTCACCTCCGAGCAAATGCGTGCTCGGGTATCTCGGGGCGGAGAGGCCGGTTGCCGAAATCACCCCGGCGGATGCGGGTCGCTTTGCGGCCCACGTTCGCGCGCGACTGGGGCCGAAAACGGTCACCCGGATACTGGGTCGTTCTCGCCAGTTCTTCGAAGCAGCCGGCGGGCGAAGATCATCGCCGAGAACCCGTTCTCCCATATGCGGAGGCTTTCCGCGCGACCGAACCATGAGCGGATTGTCTATGTGCCCGTCGCGGACGTTCTCCGCGTCATGGATCCCTGTCCAAACCCGGAGTGGCGGGCGCTCTTCGCACTGGCCCGCTTCGCGGGGCTCCGCATTCCTAGCGAGATTGTGCCGCTGGCGTGGGAGCACGTGGTGGTGGGGTATGAGACGTGCTCAGCGATTTCCGTAAGTCGTTGCGGCGCAATGAAAATGCGGGTTGCGCCGAGAGTTGCGCAACCCGCCGAGTACCCCCAGCGGGACTCGAACCCGCGTCTCCTGGCTGAGAACCAGGTATCCTCGGCCGCTAGACGATGGGGGCACGTTCCAACGTCATGCGATTATTAGCCCGGCGCCCGTTGGCGTCAAGGTCCGTTGCGCACGCCCGGTCATCCCGGCCAAGCACGCCAGCGGCGCTCGCTTCCCGGTCGGCCTCGGGACGTTGGGTTCCGCGCCGGGAGTAAACTGGACTCGTACCACTGGATCCTGGTCAGGAGCGCCCCAAGAAAGGCCGGAAGCGACCCTGTCAGGGGCCGGCCTTCCGTCACCGCGGGCAGTCCGCTGAGCATCGGGCGCCGGTCGCGTCAGCCTTCGCCGCTCAAATGGCGTCCCACGCTATCCTGCCTACCGCTGCCGAAGAAGCGACCGACGAGCCGATACGCCCGCTAATCGACTTTTCGCCCATCGACCTTGCCCGCGGCGGACGCCGGATCGGCGCCCGCCCCTGGGCAGCCTGTCAAGGTCTCCGGACGGCCGAACCGCCAACGCACGAGGCCAAGCCACGGGCGGGACCGCGCACGTTGACTGAAAACCGGTCCAGATGAAATCCGGTCAGGAGAAGGCACATCGTACAAAGCGACTCGTCTGCACGGGTCGGCCGTGAACACACCCGGCTTTCCCCCACCGCTAACGGCACCGGCACAAACCGGCCCTCCTACGGTGACGGTTCGGCCCTCGCACGAAGCGGCCCTCACGCGGTCGCGGCTGCGCCGCGGAGAAGGCGCCCCCTCACGCGGTCGCGGAGTAGCTCGCCGGCGACCTTCCCCACCACGGCGGTCTCGGCCGGTGCCCTCGGTACGGGTAGACGAAAACCCCTTCAGTCCAGCCCCACAGCTCGGCGAGCCCCGGCCACAAACTCCGCGTGCACCTCCGGCGGAAGACCATCGACCAGAGCTTCCGGCCGAGCCGTGACACCATCCACCCCCCCTGCCGCCACAGCAGCGCGTACGGCTGTCTCGTCAGCAGCCGGTGTAATCCACCGCGCGGCAGATACGCGATCGGCAAGCCTGACCGCACACAACCCCAGGGCATACGCCCCCCAGTTCGAAACCCCTGCCACGATCAGGTGATCCGTCGGGATCGAGCACGCAATCAAGCCACCGGTTCGGCCGTCGATGGTCGTGTGAATCACCCGCCAGGGAATGCGGCCGAAACCCACCTCATTTCCCCCATCACCCACCCCTACCGTCGTCACGCCATCCCCCCTTCTGGACAAGAACCACTCGTGCAGGGGGGCGCAGTAGGGCGTGATGATGTTGCCCCGGAAGCCGTGCAGTTGCCCACGGTGCTCGGCGGGCACGACCTCGTCAAACACCGGATCCGCCGAGCTCCCTTCCCTCTCGGGCGCCGTGCGGTAAGCCGGCCCCGGCCGCTCCACCGCAATAAGCACCCGTGTCGGCGTCGCTTCCGCAGATGGCCGCAGGCTCCACGGGGGCGAGACGTCCTCGGCGGTGCACTCTCGCACGGAAACCCCCTTCGCTCCAACTGCCCCCACAATCGCTCGAACCGTGTCAACATGGAGCGTGTCCGTAGCGATGGTGACCTGCCAGCCGAGTTCGCACAGTGTGGCCCCCAGCAGAACTGCCCCCGGCGGGCCGTCGGTCTCCGGCCTGGGCCCGTCCTCGGTCAGCACGGGAAACCCCGTTACCAGGATGATCTCCCCCGGATCACCCGCAAGCAAACTTCCGGCGGCGTAGAGCTCCTCGGCGACCACGAGCTGACCGTCCAGCAGAAGCTGCGCGATCCCACGCCCTCCGGGATCGCGAACGACCAGAGCGGCAAGTTCCTGCACCCAACCAGGGCAGGCGCGTCGGTTCGGTCGGACCAGGACTCTACGCTTCGTCCGCGGCACACCAGCACCTCAAAAGAACTCACCAATGCACGAAATACCGCGTTGCAGGATCACTCAATGGTACCTCGTCAGCGCAGCTTCGGCCCCGACCGGGCGCAGGAGGCCACACCACCCCCCCGCCAGTGTCGCAGAGCCCCTCCCGCAGCCGCGTGCCAATGCCGCGCGAATGGATCACTCACACCTTGAACCGCCCGCGCGTCGCAGCGCCGCTCACTCGCGCTTGGCGGCACCGCGGAGCTCCGTGACCTTCTGTTCGAAGATCTCATACGCTTTCAACTGGTCCCGCGCGAACGCCTCGGCCCCCCGATCGCGGAGCTTGTCTGTAATCTCCTCCAACGTACGCCCCATCGGTTCAAGCACGTGTTCGCGTACGAGTAGCAACACCTCGTCCGCCGACTTCGCATCCGGGCCGCCACCTTCGATCACGAGCCGCTCCCACTGGGAAATCGTCTCGCCGGTCTGCTCAATCCACGGAAGTGGGTCCAGAATGGTTGGGCGCACCGGTATGCCCTCCGCCTGCAGCTTGGCTTCCAGCGCCTCCAGCGTCTTCAGCGGCAGGGTATTGGCCACGTAGGGACCGAGGAGAGGGAGCACGTAAATGAGTTCGCTATAGATGCCAGGTTTCTTGTTCCCGCTGCTGGCGATCAACAACCGTTGCACGGGGGCACCGGGCCCAAGCTTGCGGAAGCGCTCACGAAGCTCGATCGCCATGTCCGAAAGTTCACCCAACACGCCGTGGGGGTCGGATACGTCTTCGCCCAGAAACACGGTGCGGAACAGCCGGTAGACCAGTTTGGCGTTTGCCAGAGCGGCCTTCCCTTTCAGCACTCGCAACAGTGTCGAGTCACCCTCGCCTTTTTCGAGCCTCTCATCAATCAGGCGGTCCACGGCGCGGTCGAGCCGGCTGACGAACAGACTGTTCACAGACTTCACGCGACTGATGTCGGCCCCCTCCGACTTCGCCACCTCCAGGCCTTCGATGTAACCGGCCACGG
>JALSID010000306.1 GCA_026981825.1 Planctomycetota bacterium | reverse complement strand
GGCAAGCGCAGGCGTCCAACAGGACGGGCAACCGACGCGGCAAGAAGCGGCGAAAGCGCAAGAAGCGTTAACCGCGAATAAGCCGGGACCGACCCGAGAGCTGCATTCGCCATGCGTATCCGTGCCTCGGCCGAGCGGTTGCGACGGTGCCGGCCGCTGCCGTTGGTCGCGGTGGGACATCGGTAGCTCCTCGACTGCCTCCGCGAGCACCCTTTGGAGGACGCCAACATGCAGAACGGTGTGCTGCACGTCTCCAAGAGCAACAAGACGCTTCTTGTACGCGTTCGAGATCACGGTAAAGAAAAAGAACTCCAGGTGGATGTCAACCACCTACCTGAACCGCTGGCGCGGATCTGGTCTGAGCCGTCCCGCCGGAAGGAACTAAGCGGGGTGAAAGTCCTGGTAGAGCAAGGCAACCCGCCTGTGCGGGTTTTTGGCTCCGGCCATCGTGGACCCTCTACGACTCAGGTACCACCGGTCGCTCAAACCGCACCCCATGCGGATGCGGTTCCCCTTCCGTTCCTTGAATCCAAAGCAGATGTGGCACTCGTGGTTCTGGCGAGTGAGCAGCTCTGGCCGAACCTCGAATCGGTGTGCCTGTACGAACTGGTGCTGCGCCGCCTGTTCGTGCTGCACACGGAGGACGAACAAAAGTCACTTCAGCCTGCCCAAGCTATCGAGAACATAGTCCGCGCCCAGTTTGGCATCGAGGCGACGCGTGTGTTGGTAGGCATGGAGCCCCGTAAGGTAAGTGAGGCAGTCAGGTCAATCCTTGCCGAGTGCCCGGGCTATAAGGTAGTGCTCAATGCGACGGGCGGCACGAAGTTGATGACCGCCGGCATGCTTCGATGGGTTGGCGAAGATGACACAGCCACCATCTATCGGGAGTTCCATGGGACCTGGTTCGCTCTGAGGCGAGCAGAGGACAACCGTCAGATTGTGGCTGTGCCGCTCCAGACACCGGACCACCCTACGGACCTGCTTGCTGTGGAGGTACTCGTGCAAGAAGTTTGGGGTCAAGGGGGCTACGACATTGTCATCGGTAGCGGGCTGCCAGAACTGCCCGTCGAAGAAATCAGCAAGCGGGCTTGCCAGTATGCCGGCCGGCCCAACGTGTGGCCGGAGGCCTTTGGCAGGGGGATGGTCGAGGTCACCGGACGGGCCGGCAGCGGCCAGAGTGGCTTCTTGTTCGAGCAGTTTGTCGCCGGTTGCGTTCGGCATCTCGGTGTCACCAATGGGGTCATGAACGTGGAGCGGCGCGACGGGACGGCAGTGCTTCAAGAGCTCGACATCATCGTCAATGCAGGGGGCAGGGTGTGCGTGATTGACTGCAAGCTGCCCCAAGCCGGTGAAACGGCGGCCGTGATGCAATGTTCCACGGCTGCGCACATTCGCCGCCAGCTCGGTGGCCTGTCGGGAGGCTACATGCTTGTCCGGCCTAACTGGAGGCCGAGCCAGTGGATGCGTGAGCTGTGCAAGAGGCTTGGCCTGGAATTAATCGACTGTCAGGATTTCGGGCAACTCTGCGACCGCCTGGCGCGGTTCATGCGGATCAAGGCCGATACAGAAAAGGTGAAAGCAGTCGATAACTGGCTTGCGCAGTACAATCAACAACGACCTCTACCCGGAACTATGTCCCCTTCCCCAAAACATGCGCTGCTGGCGCAGCAGACGGTCCGAAATGTGGCCGTCCCCAGCGATGCCTGGCTCTCAGAACTGGCGCACACGGGCAATCGTAATTGGGCCGCTCTCCAGCTCCGCGAATGGGCTATGGTCGTGGTGTTTCCTCCGAGGCGACATCGTGAGGGGCAGAAATCGCCGAGCGAAGTTGTGCGGGTGAGGCCAGACGTGATTTGCCGGTTCGTACTCGAACGCCTGCAAAAGGCCGGATACGATGCAAAGATCCTCGATGCAAAGGCATCGAAACAAAAGAGCAG
>JALSID010000305.1 GCA_026981825.1 Planctomycetota bacterium | reverse complement strand
AGTATCGCAGATGCCTAGCCCCTTGGCAACCCCTAACCTACGCCCTTACAGTACCTTTGAAGTGCGTCAGCCCTGCTCACGCTCCGATCCCGACTCGTGCACAGCCACAAGATGCATCTCGGCCTCTCCAGCCGTCCCCGTAACAGAAACTAGCCTGGGGCCGGCGTCGGTGGGTACCACTCGAGGAGTGCTCCCGGCCTCGTACCACGAAACATTCGGCTTCGCTAAGGTCCAACGGGCAACCTGAGCGACACCGAAAGAGTTGCGGCCCCGAGCCACCAGCCATATCGCCCGTTCCTTCGCATCCCAAATCGCATAATCGATTAGGGGAGTTTCGGCTCGGGCCACCCAATGAAGGGGTTCAGCCGCGAGTGTCTTGTCCCGATGCGCACGTTTCGCGAGCATGACCACCGCTGCCGCGACCGTGACGCCGGCCAAAAACACCGTTAAGAGCGGGAATCTGCGGTCGCGAAAAGCCCTAAACATCGCTATTTCCTCGTGTTGAAGCGGCCCAACCGACCTATCGCCCTGTGGCACCGCCTAGCGGTGATTACCCGCGTTCATCCCCCTTTCGCGAAACGCGGGGGGCTTTTCAGCGATTACGTTGCACACCAGCCGAACGCTGCCACCGGATGGCTCAAATAGCCCGCGATTCTTGTATTCCTGGCAACCCCCCTTGCTCCTCCCGGAACTAAGGGTTGCCATCCAACGCGTTCGCAATGCTCTTGAACCCAGCACACGTCGGATATGCACCCGCGGTTTGCTCTTTGTAGACACACCAGATTGGCGAGAAACGCACAGGCGCGTCTATTCACCTCTTGATTTGGTGGCCGAACACTCGCTCCGTACCCTTGGCCTGCGACGAATTCCATTTCGCGCGGCCCCCCATTTGCGTAAGGAGTAACCGCGCCCTGCGATACGTGCCCCACCGTCGGAGGATGGGCGAGTTGATGCAGCCCGAACGCGAACGACTTTGGCTGTGCAGCAGGCGGACTGTCGGGATACGGGTAGCACCCTATCCGCACCCGTACGGCATTGGAGGTAACGATATGTGGGCGTACTTGCCCTCTTGTGCTGCTCGCGGACTTGCGCCACAGCATCTCTGTCCCGCGGCTCGCCGTGAGCCGCGACGAATTCAACGTCCGCCGATCGGTAACCCCTTCGGGCCCCGAAACACCTGCTTGTCCATCGTACCCCACCTCAATACGTACATGCAACGGATCGCACCGCTCGCCGCTGCCCGTTCTGCTCAGGCAACGGACCACGCTCTGCCGCTTCAGGCTGGCTCCTCGCCGATCGGCTGCCGTCTTTTCTAGACCGGTTTTCACCTATTGTCCGCTGCCTTAGCCGGAACCTCCTCCTAGGGCGTGGCGAATCGGCCGCCCGCGCAGGTCCAGTAGCCACCCGGGGACCGGCGCGCGACCCGACCTCGCCGTTACCTGAGCCCGATTGGCGAAAAGTGGTCTCGGACCCAGGCATCGCCGGCCGCGGGGCTATCGGCCGAGTTCGCTTGCCCGAACGCGCCGCGAGGCGCCGTGCGCTTTGGCGCGGCCCCGGCGCCAGGTCCGCCCCAAAGCGGGGGCCGAGGAAGCGCCGGCAGAGATGCCCTCGCCGCGAGAAAAAAGCCCGCCCGTACCCGCCTGCGTGTGCGTGGGCGCATTCCTCGCCAGCCGAGCCTTCTCCCGGCGGCGAGCCGCAGGCTCGCCGCAAGTTCGCCAGGGGTAGGGAAGTCCGGTTACCCGGGCTCCCCTCCCACCGAACCGCAAGTACGGTCCTCCGCGTCCACTCCGGCGTGCGGCAGCCGTCTGCTGGTATTGGAAGAGACCAAAGCGGCACAGGGGTGCCGCGAGCCAAAGCGGCAGGGGACTGCAGGGCTGACGCACTTCAAAGGTACTGTAAGGGCGTAGGTTAGGGGTTGCCAAGGGGCTAGGCATCTGCG
>JALSID010000304.1 GCA_026981825.1 Planctomycetota bacterium | reverse complement strand
GAGCACCACCTGAGGGCAATCAACACCATACGTCGCTTAGGCGGCATCGCCGAAGCGGTCCGCCGCGGCGTGCTGAAGTCCGGCATCATGTACGAGTGCGTCCGACACAATGTCCCCTTCGTGCTCGCCGGATCAATCCGTGACGACGGCCCCTTGCCGGAGGTGATCACCGACGTCCTCGCTGCCCAGGAAGCGATGCGGTCGCATATCCGCGAAGCCGGCATGGCACTCATGATCGCCACCGGATTACACGCGATCGCCACGGGCAACCTGTTGCCCGCCGAGGTGACCACCGTCTACGTGGACATCAACCCGGCGATCGTCACCAAGATTGCCGACCGCGGCTCGTTGCAAACCGTCGGCATCGTCACCGACGTCGACGCCTTCCTCCGACAACTTGTGACCGAGCTGGAAGCTAACCAACCGGCGGGTTGACCCTGCCCAAGGCACGACGCCGAGTCCCTGGCCCGAGCATGCCCGAGCAAGCCGGGCGAAGCGGCGTCGGCACCACGGCGATCCTCTATAGTCCGCCTTCTCCGTTACGACAGCCGTTCGCCCCCGGGCGCGAACCAACGGGACGGCACTCGAACGGCAAGGTCCCTCGGCTCGCCGCGGGCAGGCACCGCGGCTCAGCACGGCCGCGCCGCTGATCGGCGCAGTCGCCACCGCTCTCGGAACGCCGTTGCATTCGACGGCGCCGGTCGGACAATTCGACGGAGAATCCGTTTGTCCGCCGCCGAGCGGCGTGAGCTGACTTCTCCCTCTGCTGGCACGCAGGCTGTACGCCTGCTTGGCCAGACGGACCGATGTTGCTCGAACAGGAACCCTCCCGATGCCCGGAGAAGATGCCCAAACGGCCACAAGCAGCAGAACGTCTCCCACCGTTTTGATGTGCCCGCCAAACTACTACGGAGTCGCGTACGAGATCAATCCCTGGATGTCTCGGACCCGCGGGGCTGATCGGAGACGGGCTCAACGACAATGGGAAACCCTGTATGAGCTCGTGCGCGACAGAGGAGCGCAAGTTAAACTGATCGAACCCCAACCGGGACTGCCCGACATGGTCTTCACCGCGAACGCCGGCCTGGTCTGGCAGCAGACGGTGTTTCTGTCCCGCTTCCGCCATGCCGTGAGGGCGCCGGAAGCGGCCCATTTCGAGCGGTGGTTTCGGGCGGAAGGCTTCCAGGTCCGGCGGCTTCCCCCAGGGCTTTACTTCGAAGGCGCAGGCGATGCACTCTACTGTGGCGAAACCCTCTGTGCCGCATACCGGTTCCGCAGCGACGTCCGTAGCCACCACTGGATCGCGGAACAAACCGGCAGCCCGCTGGCCGTCACGGAGCTCATCAACCCCTACTTCTACCACCTGGACACCTGCTTTTGTCCCCTGCGCCCCGGAGCAGCCCTCTGGTACCCGTATGCGTTCGACGAGTACGGCCGGCGGGTGCTGGAACGGGCAGTGAACGAACTGCTCCCCGTCCCCACCGACGAGGCGCACCGCTTCGCTTGTAACTCTGTCGTCATTGGTAGCTCGGTGATTGTCCCGGCCGGCTGCCCAAAGACGCTGTCGTTGTTGAAACGGGTCGGGTTCGATCCGTTCGAGGTGGACCTTTCCGAGTTTCAAAAGGCCGGTGGTAGCGCGAAGTGCCTGACGCTGCGGCTTGATGGCGAAGACGCGGCCGGCTGGAAGAGCGGCAAACAGCCAGACTCGGAGCCGTCGTCTCGTTCGGATGCCAGGTGAAGGCGTAGAATCTGCGGTTACCTGAGCGGAAGGAATGCTGCATGAGAGTTTGGCCTGGACGACCTTTTCCGCTGGGCGCTACCTGGGACGGCTCGGGAGTCAACTTCGCGATCTACTCGGAAAACGCCGAGCGGGTCGAGCTCTGTCTGTTCGACTCGCCCCGAGCAGATCGTGAGTCGGCACGGATTGAGCTCCCCGAGCGCACCCACACGGTGTTCCATGGGTACCTGCCCGACGTACGTCCCGGTCAACTGTACGGGTACCGCGTCTACGGCCCCTATGACCCCAAGAACGGTCATCGCTTCAACCCGAACAAGATCGTGCTCGATCCGTATGCTAAGGCGATCGGTCGCGATCTGAAATGGCACGACGCTCTGTTCGGCTACCGGATCGGCGACCCGGAGGAAGACCTGTCCTTTGACGAACGGGACAGTGCCCCCTGGGCCCCCCTGGCCATGGTCATCGACGACTACTTTCCCTGGGGCAACGACACACGCCCGAAGCATCCCTGGCACAAGACGATCATCTACGAGGCCCACGTCAAGGGGCTGACCAAGCTCATGCCCGAGGTTCCCGAGAAGCTCCGTGGAACGTACGCGGCCCTCGCCTCGGAACCGGTCATTCGGCACCTGAAGCGGCTGGGGGTTACCGCCGTCGAGTTGATGCCGGTCCACCATCACGTGGACGATCGCCACCTCGTCGAACGAGGGCTGTCCAACTATTGGGGCTACAACACGCTCGCGTACTTCGCGCCCGACTCCCGCTACTCGTCTGCCCGGTCGCCTCGCGAGACGGTGCGTCAGTTCAAGAACATGGTGAAAACGCTCCACGCCGCGGGCATCGAAGTGATCCTCGACGTGGTCTACAACCACACCGCCGAAGGCAACCACCTGGGGCCCACCCTGTCGTTCCGGGGAATCGACAACGCGGCCTACTACAGGCTCGTTCCGGACGATCGCCGCTACTACATGGACTTCACCGGCTGCGGCAACACACTGAACATGCAGAATCCGTTCGTGCTCCAGCTCATCATGGACTCGCTCCGCTACTGGGTCCAGGAGATGCACGTGGATGGGTTCCGGTTCGATTTGGCCAGCGCGCTGGCGCGGGAGCTGTACGACGTTGATAAACTTGGCTCTTTCTTCGATATCATCCACCAGGACCCGGTACTGTCGCAGGTGAAGCTCATCGCCGAGCCATGGGACCTGGGCGAAGGGGGCTACCAGGTGGGCAACTTCCCTGTGCTCTGGACGGAATGGAACGGCAAGTACCGGGACTGCGTCCGGCGCTACTGGCGGTGTGATCCCGGGGTGCGGCCGGAGTTCGCCACGAGGCTGGGGGGCAGCAGCGACCTTTATGCCACAAGCGGCCGGCGACCGTACGCAAGCATCAACTTCGTCACCTGCCACGACGGCTTCACGCTCGAAGACCTGGTCAGCTACAACGAGAAGCACAACGAAGCGAACGGCGAAGGCAATCGGGACGGAGCCTGGGACAACTTGAGCTGGAACTGTGGCGTCGAAGGGCCGACGGACGATCCAGAAATCGTAGCGCTCCGTGAGAAGCAGAAGCGCAACTTTATTCTGACCCTGTTCTGCTCGCAGGGGGTCCCGATGCTTCGTGGGGGGGATGAACTGAGCCACACCCAGCAAGGTAACAACAACGCTTACTGCCAGGATAACGAGATAAGCTGGCTCAACTGGGAGCTTGACGAGCGCAAGCGCCGGTTCCTGGAGTTTGTGCAGGCCGCGGTCCGACTGCGCTGGGAACAGCCGGTGCTTCGCCGGCGGAAGTTCCTGCGCGGTACGGTCGTGCCCGGCGTAGGGCGCCCCGACGTTGTCTGGCTCAGCCCGGGCGGCGAGCCGATGAGCGAAGAAGACTGGTCCAACGCAGAGCAAAAGGCGCTCGGGATCCTGCTGGATGGAGACGCGATTGACGATGTGGACGAGCGAGGGGTTCCGATCCGCGGCGACACGATCCTTCTGCTGTGCAACGGCGAACCGAACCCGATCCGCTTCCGGCTCCCGGAAGGAAGCGGCCCCGGCGAGTGGGAATGGCTTCTCGCCAGCATAGACCCCCCGCGAGCACGCCGACGCTGGAAGCCGGGCGAAACCCTGGCCATGGAAGCACGCTCCACGATCGTGCTGCGATGGTGTTCCGAACAAGGAAGGAGAGACGACAGCGGTGCCTGAGACAAAACAGACCGTTCAGTCCATCCCCCTAACCGAACAAAGCACCGATGCGCCGCCTACCCGGGTCGTCATCGAGGATGTGCGACCCCAGGTGAATCACGGCCGCTTCCCGATCAAAAGGGTTGTGGGGGAAGCCGTCGTTGTGGAAGCGGACGTCTTTGCCGACGGGCACGACTGCCTGCGCGCCGTCATGCTCTACCGGCAAGAAGGAGAAACGGACTGGCACGAGGTGGAGATGGAGAACCTGGGCAACGACCGGTGGCGGGCTTCGTTCGTGGTCGAGCAGCTCGGCTACTACGAGTACACCGTGTCGGGCTGGGTCGACCGCTTCGCCACCTGGAGGCATGGCCTGGAAAAGAAGCACGCTGCAGGGGCGGACGTAAGCAGCGAGCTGCTCGAGGGGGCCGTGCTGATTCGCCAGTATGCCGAAAGCGCCGCTCCAGACGCTCAGGCCTGGCTGGAACAACGTGCCCAACTGCTCGAAAGCACGGGGGTGCCGTATGAAGATCGGGTGAGCGCGGCGCTCTCCTCAGAGCTTCTCGCCATGATGCGACGCAACGATCCGCGGCTCAACGCGGCCACATGGAGCCCGCCGCTTCGCGTGCTGGTCGAACGGGTGCGAGCGCGATATGGTTCCTGGTACGAGATGTTCCCCCGCTCCTGCTCGCCAGAGCCCGGCCGACACGGAACTTTCCGGGACTGCGAGGCAAGGCTGCCCTACGTGGCCTACATGGGCTTCGACGTCCTCTATTTCCCCCCGATCCACCCCATCGGCAAAACGAAACGGAAAGGGCGGAACAACGCGCTCGTCGCCGAACCTGGAGATCCGGGCAGCCCCTGGGCCATCGGCTCGGAAGAGGGCGGACACACCGCCGTGCATCCCGAGCTGGGAACGATCGAGGACTTCGATCGGCTCGTTGCCCGGGCACGGGAGTACGGCATCGAGATCGCCCTCGACATCGCCTTCCAATGCTCACCCGATCATCCCTATGTGCGCGAACATCCCGAATGGTTCCGCCACCGGCCCGACGGCTCGATCAAATACGCCGAAAACCCGCCCAAGAAGTACGAGGACATCTACCCGTTCGATTTCGAATCCTCCGCCTGGCGGAGCCTGTGGGAGGAACTAAAGCGGGTTGTGTTGTTTTGGTGTAAGCACGGAGTGCGGATCTTCCGAGTGGACAACCCCCACACGAAGCCGTTCGCCTTCTGGGAATGGCTCCTGGAAGAAGTGCGGAAGCAGTATCCCGACGTCATTTTCCTATCCGAGGCGTTCACACGCCCCAAGGTGCTGAAATACCTGGCCAAATGCACCTTCTCCCAGTCGTACACCTACTTCACCTGGCGGAACACGAAGGCGGAACTCACCGAGTACCTCACGGAGCTGACGCAGACCGAAGTCCGGGAATACCTGCGGCCCAACCTGTTCGCCAACACGCCGGATATCCTGCACGCGTACCTCCAAACCGGTGGTCGGCCCGCCTTCCAGATTCGTGCCACTCTGGCCAGCACGCTTTCCGCAACCTGGGGCATCTACGGCCCGCCGTTTGAGCTTTGTGTGTCCGAGGCTGTCCCCGGCACGGAAGAGTACCTGAACTCGGAGAAATACGAAATCCGCCACTGGAACCTGGATCAGCCCGGCAACATCCGGGACTACATCGCGCGACTTAACCGAATCCGCCGCGAGAACGTGGCGTTGCAGCACAACTGGAACCTGGAATTCATCCCGATCGAAAACGATCGCATGCTCGCCTACATCAAGACCTGGCCCCCTGCATCGAACTACCTTGTCATCCTTGTTAATCTCGACCCCCATAACCGTCAGGGCGGTTGGGTCCACCTACCCATGGAGAAACTCCGCCTCGCTCAGGACGCCACCTTCCACGTGCACGAACTGCTCGGTGATTCCCGCTTCCTATGGCAAGGCGCGCACCACTACTATGAACTCGACCCCCACGTGTGCCCGGCCGCAATCCTCCGAATCGAAAGCCCCGCCCGGACCGAAAAGGACTATGAGTACTTCTAGGCAGTGCATGGGAGCACCCGTGCGACGGTTCAGAAAGGACGGCCAACCGACGCCGGTAGAAGACCGATGCAGCTTGCGGAGTTTCTCAAACAAACGAACGGTCGTGACCTGGTGGAGCCGTTCGCAGACCGGTTGCATACCTTTGTGCATCGCCAACGCTGGTTCGGCGGCAAAGCACGCACCATCCACCATGTTGCCGTGCATGACGCCGCCATCTGGCAGTTCGGGGAAAACGCCCTGCTGTTCGTGCTCTGTCGATACGTCTACGCGGACGGCGTGGAGTACTACAACGTGCCCCTCTTCCTGGGCTGGTGGGACACTCTCGGCAGCACGGTCGAGCAAGCGATTGCCGGCATCGAGGTAGACGGCCGCGAATTGCTTGTCCTGGACGCCCTGGAACTGGTGGAAGGACGCCGCCTGCTCGCCGAGTTCCTCCTCCAAACGGCCACCCAGGATCGTATCCGAGGAAAGCTCACGATGGCCGGGCAATCGATCCGCGAACGTATCCACCCGGACGACTCACGTGTTCTTGAGGTCGAACAAAGCAACTCTTCGGCGGTTTACAAAGCAGCGGACGGCCGCCGCGCTCTGTTGAAACTGTACCGCCGGGTTCCCCCCGGCCCCAACCCTGAACTGGAGATCGGCGAGTTTCTCACCGAACACGCTGCTTTGCCCAACGTGCCGCGGCTGTTCGGCGCGCTGGAGTACCTCCCGGAGGGCGGCGGTGAACCGTGGACACTGGCGGTCCTGCAGGAGTTCGTCGATAACCAAGGGGACGCCTGGTCGCACCTGCTCGAAATCCTCCACCAGGAGCTCGCCGACGGCGGCCCCCCTGTGGGAACCAGCACAATGAGCGGGTTGCGGTGGAGCGCTCTGAGCCGGACCAGCCCCCCGGAGGAGCTGGTGCACCGTCACCGCCGCTCCCTGCAGCTCTCGGCGGAGATAGGTCGCTGCACCGCCGCTCTACACCGAGCCCTGGCAGACGCGACCGAGTGGCCCTCCCTGGCACCGGAACCTGTGGACGCCGCTTACCTCGAACAGCTTGCGCGACGAATCAACCAGCAGGTCGAGCAGGTACTCGGTTACCTGGACGCCGCTGCCCACCTCGTTCCCGAATCCCATCGGAACCTGATCGAAACCGTTCGGACGGGGCTACCGCGAGTGGCCGGTTCTTTCCGCGCACCGGCAGGGGCGGAATCGATCCCCCACGTCCGGCGCATCCGCGTCCATGGGGACTATCACCTGGGCCAGGTACTGATCGACCGCGATGGGGGACTGGTGGTCATCGATTTCGAAGGCGAGCCGGCCCGGTCGCTGCAGGAACGGCGCAGCCGAGAACTGGTGTTTAAAGACGTCGCAGGCATGCTTCGCTCGTTCGATTACGCCGCCCATACCGTGGCCCTCGGTGCACGCCACGGAATAGACGAACCGTGGTCCAGTTGGATCAGGGCGTGGTGCGCCGCGGCCTGCGGTGCATTCCTCAGCGCCTATAACCAGTCCGTGGTGGACGTCGGTCTGGTACCAACGAGCGATCCGTGGTACGACCGGATGCTCAATGCCTTCGTGCTGGAAAAGGCGTGCTACGAAGTCATGTACGAGCTAAACAACCGTCCCGACTGGGTCATCATTCCGTTGAAGGGCATCGAGGCCCTTGTGAAGAGCGAGTGGAGCGAGCCCAGTTGACGATCTAGCTAAATGGGAAACCTGACGCGAGGGAGTGTGGCGATGGCGAGCACCCAGAGTTGGGAAGCACCTGTGCGAGTCGGCCCGGTCGACTACGACGTAACCCTGCTTACGGATCAGGACCTGTACCTTTTCAACGAAGGGACGCATTACAAGCTGTATGACAAGCTGGGAGCCCACCTCCTGAACGATCCCCCCGGTGTGTTCTTTGCGGTGTGGGCGCCCAACGCGGAGTGGGTGTCGGTGATCGGTAGCTTCAACGACTGGAACCGGGAAAGCCACCCACTCCGCCCACGCGGTTCCTCGGGCATCTGGGAGGGCTTCATTCCCGGGGTCCCCAAGGGTAGCCTGTACAAGTTCTTCATCCGATCGCGGTTTGGCGGGTACGTGACCGAGAAGGCGGACCCGTTCGGCTTTCTCCATGAGACGCCCCCTCGTACGGCCTCCGTGGTTTGGGACATCACCTACGAATGGCATGACGAAGAATGGCTGCGGCAGCGCGGGCCGCGGCACAGCCTGAAAGCACCGCTCAGTGTCTACGAAGTGCACCTCGGATCGTGGCGGCGCAAACCCGAAGAGGGGAACCGCTGGCTGACGTATCGCGAGATTGCCCCCCTTCTTGCCGACTACGTGCGTGAAATGGGCTACACGCATGTCGAGTTTCTACCGGTCATGGAACACCCCTTTTATGGATCATGGGGCTACCAGACCACCGGCTACTTCGCCCCTACAAGTCGATACGGAACGCCGCAGGATTTCATGTATCTGATCGACTACCTGCACCGGTGCGGGATTGGCGTGATCCTGGACTGGGTGCCGTCCCACTTCCCCAACGACCCCCATGGCCTTTTCTTCTTCGACGGAACCCACCTATTCGAACATGCTGACTGGCGGAAGGGCTGGCACCCGGACTGGAACAGCGCGATCTTCAACTACGGCCGCCACGAAGTGCGCAGCTTCCTGCTCAGCAGTGCCATGTTCTGGCTGGATAAGTACCACGCCGATGGGCTGCGCGTGGACGCGGTGGCCAGCATGCTTTACCTGGATTACTCGCGCAAAGAGGGGGAATGGATCCCGAACGAATTCGGCGGCCGGGAGAACCTGGAAGCGATCCACTTCCTCCGCCAGTTCAACGAGGTCGTGTTTCGGGAGCATCCGGACGTGATCACGGTAGCGGAGGAATCTACGGCGTGGCCTATGGTGTCGCGTCCAACCTACCTGGGCGGACTGGGCTTCCTGTACAAGTGGGACATGGGCTGGATGCACGATACCCTGCACTACATGTCCTTCGACCCCATTCACCGCAAGTACCACCATAATGAGCTCACCTTCCGCATGCTGTATGCTTTCACCGAGAATTTCGTCCTCCCCCTCTCCCACGACGAAGTCGTGCACGGCAAGGGCAGCCTGCTGAGCAAGATGCCTGGCGACGTGTGGCAGAAGTTCGCCAACTTGCGTCTGCTGTATGGGTACATGTTTACCCAACCCGGCAAGAAGCTCCTCTTCATGGGGGGTGAAATCGGCCAATGGCGGGAATGGGACCACGAGAGCAGCGTCGACTGGCACCTGCTCGACTTCCCCCTGCACCGGGGGCTGCGACGCTGGGTGCGAGACCTGAACACAACGTATCGCGCGTACCCGGAACTGCACGAGCTGGATTGCGAGGATTCCGGGTTCCGCTGGATCGATTGCTCCGATGCGGATAGCAGCGTGCTTTGTTACCTCCGCCAGGGATCTGACCCGGATCGCGCCATGCTGGTGGTGTGTCACTTCACCCCGGTTGTGCGGGAGAACTACCGCGTCGGGGTGCCCTGGGGCGGGTTCTGGAAAGAGGTGCTGAACAGTGACGCGGAACTCTACGGCGGTAGCGGCGTCGGCAATCTGGGCGGGCTGGAGGCCACACCGGTCCGGTGGCACGGCCAGGACTACTCCCTCAACCTGACCCTGCCTCCGCTCGGGATCCTGGTCTTCCACGGAGTCCGCCCGCGAATCGTGTAGGCCGCGGGCGGAACGAGTCGCATAGAGCCCGGACATTCCGACGATGCGCAGCTCCGCTGTAACGACGGACGACATGCTGGCGTCTGCCCCACGAGACGTTGGGAAAAGATGAGAGAAGAACCAAGAGCTGGCCCGATCGGTGTTCTCGGCTTCGTTCGCCGGTGGTCGAAGCCCGCTCGGTGCTCGTGACCCACCGGGCACGGAGACCAGCGGCGGCAGCACGTCGGAGCAAGAGCTAGAATAACGAGTTCGCGAGCGGGATCGAGGACCAGCGGCCGCATGGCACAGGGAACCGTAAGACCTTTTGCAGTAATCGATTGCAGCCTGGCCAGATTCTCGATTGGCAGGTTCTGCACGAGTGTGCGCGAATTGCTGGACGCCATCCGTGAAGTTGATCCCCCCGTAATTGAGCACCACATGATGCGGTGTGCCCTGGAAGACCATTTCGAACTTTACGAATTCCCCAACGATTTTGCCCGCTGGTGCTGGGGCCCCGTGGGGGACCACGTCTTGGGCGAACGGCTGGCTCTTGTCGATCCCTACCGGCACTCCAGCATCGAAAGCCTGCGGAGCGAGCTGGTGAACGTGATCGAGGACCACCTCTGGCAGCTTGACCGCGTCCCGTTCAGCCGCCCAGGCCTGGAGCTGCACCTGGTCGGTTCGCGGCTTGTCTCCTACGACACCGGCGTCCGCCTGGCCACGCCGGTGGCACTGGCCGAGGCGATTCCGCGTCTGCCCAGACGTTCGCTCTTCTTCCACTTTCACGAAGCCCGCCGCCGCACAAACGGCCAGACCGACGACTTCTCTTACTGGCTAGAGCAATACGGAGCGGATCCGGCCCTGGTCCAGCGGATCCGATCGCTCGACTTCTACTTCCTTAACCTCAGCCAACTGCGTAAGGAACTGATTGAGGTCTTTCGGGAGTTCCTGCCCGAAGCGGAGGTGGTACCGCCGGCATGAGCCGTCTGGAAGCTTACGAACAAGTAGTAGGCCATCAGGAGATCGAACGCCTCCGCCAACTGGCGCGCGGACTCGCCGGCAAACGGGTCGTGCATGTGAACTCCACGCGAGTGGGGGGCGGCGTCGCTGAAATCCTTTCCTGGATGGTTCCTCTCATGAAAGAACTGGGTATCGACGCCCACTGGGAGGTGATCCAGGGACCGCCAGAGTTCTATCGGGTCACCAAAGCAATCCACAACAATCTGCAGGGACTCCCGGTGCCCCTCACCGACAAGGACCTCGAACTGCATAAGGCTGTGAACGAGGAGAACGCCGCCCGTCTGGATCTGGAAGCGGACGTTGTGATCGTTCACGACCCGCAACCTGTTTTCCTTCCGGTCTACACGAAGAGCACACGCGTTGGCCGATGGGTGTGGCGGTGTCACGTGGATGCCTCCAGACCAACACGTCGCGTTTGGAAGCACCTGGAGGAAGCGATCAACCAGTACGATGCGGCCATCTTCCACATGGCTGCCTTTACCCGCCCCCTTCGCTGCCCGATGTTCCTTATACCCCCCTCTATCGACCCGCTCTCGGACAAGAATCGGCCCTTGCCCGAGAACGAACGGCTCGAAATCCTGGAGCAGCTTGGGGTCGACCACGACCGACCGCTGCTCGTCCAGGTCTCCCGCTTCGACCGGTTTAAAGACCCGGTGGGCGTGATCCAGGCGTATCGCCTGATCAAGCCCTACTACCCGGACATCCAGCTCGTGCTGGCCGGAGGGCCCGCAGACGATGATCCGGAAGGTCCCGAAGTGCTCCGTCAGGTCATGGACCACGCAGGTGCGGACCGAGACATCCGTGTGCTTATGCTGCCGCCGGACTCACACGTACAGATCAACGCCCTGCAAAGGTCCGCCACAATTGTGCTGCAGAAGTCCATCCGAGAAGGGTTCGGACTGACCGTAACCGAGGCCCTCTGGAAGGGCAAACCGGTTATCGGAGGCGCGTGCGGGGGGATCACCCTCCAGGTTCACGACTACCACACCGGCTTCCTGGTCTACTCCGTCGAAGGGGCCGCCTACCGAATCCGTTACCTACTTCGTTACACCGACAAGCGGCAGCGAATGGGCCGGTTGGGCCACGAATTTGTCCGCGAGCATTTCTTGCTAACGCGGCACTTGCGCGATTACTTAATCATGCTGCTTCTTGTCGAACGTAAGGATGTTGCCCGCCTTCCCAGCGCGTTTGCGGCATGACGGCCAGTCCTCATTCTGCACAGCACAGCGCCCCCCAGCACAAACCGGGTCACCGCTCCGGTGTATCGTCCGGGATGCCTTCTTCCTCCTGCCGCCCACGCATCCACCCCACTCGGCTCCGCCTGATCACCACGATTTGGCCTGGCGCCGGCGCCGGGCTGAGCGGCCGAGGCGGGACCGATCAGGACGGCGCTTATCGAAGTGCGGTGCACCTGTGGGCCGTAACCGCCGATCCTCCCATGCGATACCTTCCCTGGCCACACGGGGCATCGGTTCGCTGCGCCGTATGCGGCCAGGAGGAGGGCGCCCAGAGCAGAAGCAAGCGCAGACAGGAAAGGGATCGATGACCGGGACGACCGCCACGTTTGTTAACAAGCCGGCCGAGCACTGGCCTGCGGTCGGGGCATTCGTGGAGGAGGGACGGACCCTGTTCCGAGTGTGGGCACCGTACGCGAAGCAGGTCTCCGTCTACCTGCCCGATCGGAACCGGGACTATCCCTGTTCGCCCCTGCCGTGTGGTTACTTCCAGGCGGAACTGGACGAGGAGCTCCCGAGCGGCACGCGGTACCAGTACCGACTGGACGGTAGCGACCCCCTTCCCGACCCGGCCTCCCGCTGGCAACCGGACGGCGTGTTCGCCTCTTCCGCCATTTGGCGACCAGATCGGTTCTCCTGGGAAGATCGTGGCTGGCGCGGGGTAAGCCTGGAAGATCTGGTCATCTATGAACTGCACGTGGGGGCGTTTACTCCCGAGGGCACCCTGGACGCCGCCGCGGGACGGTTGGCTGAGCTGCGCGACCTGGGCATCACCGCGGTGGAGCTCATGCCCGTGGCTCAGTTCTCCGGCCCGAGAGGATGGGGATACGACGGGGTCTTCTGGTACGCCGTGCACAACAGCTACGGCGGCCCCGATGCACTCCAGCGGTTCGTCAACGCGGCCCATCGGCATGGCCTGGCTGTAATCCTGGACGTGGTGTACAACCACTTCGGCCCGGAAGGAAACTGGACGTACCGATTCGGCCCGTATGCCTCGGGTAAGCATCGCACCCCCTGGGGCGACGCGATCAACTACGACGGGCCGCAGTCGGACCCCGTGCGAGCGTTCGTGGTACAGAATGCCCTGTACTGGATCGAAACCTTTCACCTCGATGGACTGCGCCTGGACGCAATCCACGCCATCTTCGATGCAAGCCCGACCCACATCCTGGAAGAAATCGCTTCGGCGGTACGCCGACTGCAACGGCGACTCGGACGGAGAGTTCTGGTCATATCGGAAAGCAACTTGAACGACGTCCGCGTGCTGGACTCGCCCGAGCGACGCGGTTACGGCCATGACGCGCAGTGGAACGACGACTTCCACCACTGTGTGCACACCCTGCTCACCGGAGAGCGTGACGGCTACTATCAGGACTTCGGTACCCCAGAGCAGCTCGTCAAGTGCCTGAACCAGAACTTCGTCTATGATGGGATTTACAGTACGTTCAGGCAGCGCCGCCATGGGGCACCGTCGGGCGAATTCGAAGCAAGCTGCTTTGTCTGTTCGATCCAGACACACGATCAGGTCGGAAACCGTGCGCTGGGCGAACGGCTGTCCGT
>JALSID010000303.1 GCA_026981825.1 Planctomycetota bacterium | reverse complement strand
TGCCTCTCCGTGAAGGTGTAGCCGGGTCCGATTCGGTACTCGAGCATGTCTGATCGCTTAACGCCCCTTCTTCTTCCGACGAGGCCGTCTGGCCCGGTGTTTTCGTAGTGCGCGGCCCGCGGCGTTCCTTCCCTTGGCGTCATCGATCGGGCTGGGCTTGCTCCTCCAGTTGGGATCTTTGCCAAGATGGGTGAAGTACCTCGCTATCTGGTCCCAGGTCCGCTTCTCCTCGGGGTCGTCGGTGAGCATCCGAACCAGCCGTGGAGCCGCAGTTCTCACGGCCTTCCACATGAGCATGGCGTGGACGGGAGGGCGCTTCCCCGTGGGACGGACCACCCGCTGATCCACGTAGCCCTGGTCGATATGCTCGAGATGGGCGAGGGCGTTCGCAAGCAGCGAGGCCAGCATCGCCGCGTGTACGAGGATCTTGGCAGATGCCGAGTTCGATACGTAGATTTCGTCCAAGTCGCAGCAGCTCTTGGCCAACTTGTTCTGGATCTCGATGCCCCACCGCAGGGCGTACAGAAAGGCGATGGCGGCGCCATCATGGGTCTCTCTGGGGACGTTGGTCAGGTAGGCCCTCCAGCCCTCTGGTGTCTTGATGTTGACGAGGCGGGCTTGGGGCCCGGAGTCGGGATTGCCAAGACAGACATCGACGTCGAGGGGCGCCTCGAGGGTCGCTGGAAGCGCGGAGACTCCGAGGGTTTCGAGGTACTCCTCCGGGAGACACCATCCCTCGAGATCTCGAACGAAGACCTTGTCATCCAGAAAGGTCTTCCATCCGTTCTTGAGACGGATGACGTAGTGGACGTCGTGCAGGTTGCACCGGCGAATGAGGTCATGACTGGCGTAGCCGAGATCTACGAGCAGACCCGTGCCGGCTCGACTCTCATCGACCGTGAGCTCGGGGCCATCATGGCGTCGAGCGTCGGTGATATGCCAGGCTACGACGTTCTCCACTCCAAGCGACATCTCCACATGGACCTTCAACGCAGCGTAGTCGCCCGTTCCCGGGAAGGTCTCGACCGACGCCCGTGGCAGCTTGATGGTGGTGCTGTCGAATGCGCGCCAGTCGGTTCGGCCCGCCAGGACACCTGGAAGAGAGTGCGGCATGCTCAGCACGTGGCTCTGGGCGTCTGCCACCAACTCCTCCATCAACGCCAAGAGTTCGGTGTCGAACCATTTGTAGGACGAGCTCCGGGCCACCTCGCGCTCGCCCCTATCCACGTAGTCTCGAAGCGCCGTGGCGATCCGCCCGGCCTCCGCGGTCCCGCCGTTGAGAACCAGGGACAGCACCAAGGTTCTCGGGTTCAGGAAGCGGCTGCGCTTGATGACTCCAAGGCGCTTGGCCGCGGAATCTATCCGTTGGTAGGGAAGAACCGTCCGAAAAAGAGTCTCGACCGCTGCCCCGTTCATTCGCCTCTCCTGCCGTTTGAGCGCAGGTGCTCTACCCGCGCATCCTCGGCGTCTCAAGGCAGGAAATCAGACGCCCGGCGAGAAGGATCGTGGAACGTCGACAATCGGCTTAAGCTAACAGAGATGGGTACTCGAGGGAGCCGCCTGTGGCCCATCGGCATTGGGTCTGGTTGCACAGGGGACGATTGTTGAACAGCGGGTCGACGGGGTTGTCCGAGATGGCGAGGCAGGACAGCGAGTTGGCATGGGCGGCCCAGGACAGCATGTGTAGCCACATTATCGAGCCCCTTCGTAGATGATGGCAGCTCGACCGCGATCACCCAATTGGGACACAGCCTCTCGGGTGGATGTCCAGTCGATTGTGGAGGGGGCAATGTTGTTGATGAAGGTGGTCCCGTCGTAGGAGGCGAGGCGCCCTCCGGTGTACAACGGGTATCGGCTGCACCCGAGGACCTCACCGCCGGGGCCGCGGATGAGCACACCCCCAGGTCCCGCGAGGGGGATCAGCTCGTCGAGGGTGTTGGAGCGCCCGACGAACACGATCACGTTGTCTTCATCGTGCAG
>JALSID010000302.1 GCA_026981825.1 Planctomycetota bacterium | reverse complement strand
GGTCCCCCCATTCCGGCTCCGGCAATCGAGCGTCCTCCTCGTACAGGCAAACCCTTCGAATCCTGGCCCCTTGCTGCCCCAGCCATTCGGCGATGTAACCCGGCCCTTCGAAGGGCACGTGCTGAATGACCACCGCGTCCATCGTCGGCTCCGCGCTCTTCACACCTCGTCCTCAGCCCCGCCGAATGCAGCACCCGGTGGACACGCTGAGGGCAGGCCCTCACTTCGGCAGAAGCTGCACAGCGTCGACGATCACGTATCCATCGGCCCCCTCGTTGGAAATCTCAACGATGCAGCGATCGCCCCCGTTTAACCGGGCCGTTGCCACCGGCTGAAACGGAGGATCCGCCGGCGTCCGCCTCTGGTTCAGGCGTAGCACTTTCTCTGCACCGTTGGGCAACCGGATTCGCACGAGCACGTTGGTGGCACGGTTGCCGTGCGGGGAGTATGCAATCCGCACGACATAATCACCGGGCCGCGGCGCCGCGAGCACAAACTTCGCCGTTGACTTCACCTCGCGGCTGTTGCCGTCGTGCAGATACCACAACCCCACAAAGGGCCGTACCGATGTGCTTCGCTTCCAGGCCCCCGCGAGCTCCGCATCGGTGTCGTCCACAACCACTCCGGGAAGCTGCGCAGGATCAAGCCAAACCGCAGGGACCGCCCCAGGCGGCAAATCGAGGACCTGCCCATCCGCAAGCAGCCGTTTGCGGAGCACAGCATAGTCCAGGTCGTGAAGAGTGGTCCCTCGCTCAAGGGCCAGGCACGCAGCGGTCGCTGCCGACTGCCCCAGGATCATGAACACGGGCTCCATCCGGATCGAACCGTAAGCTGCATGCGACGCAGACAGGCACACGGGCACGAGCAGGTTCGTCGCTTCGTTCCGCTTCGGCAGTAAGGATCGATAGCTGACCACGTACGGTCCCCCCGGAGATTCCTGCACATCC
Organism: Planctomycetota bacterium; assembly: GCA_026981825.1. Lineage (GTDB taxonomy): Bacteria > Planctomycetota > Planctomycetia > JALXBF01 > JALXBF01 > JALSID01. Next base: position 12,628 of record JALSID010000302.1, on the reverse strand, counting down.
CCCTCATTCTGCACCGTCCCATCTTCCGTGACGTACCGCTGCACGTTGTGGGAATCCATGTTGTAGGAACCCAGCCCAACGGAATCCGGCGCGACACGCAGCCTCCGGCAATCGTGCTCCGTCATCACATACTCGCCCACCATGCGCCGGGCCTCGCGCACGTAAATCTGGAACGGGAAGTGGTCATTGTCCACGAATTCGTCCTTCGCCCAACCCCAACGCGAGACCTGACGCCGAATCTCGACCGGCACCCGGGGATGGTTCGCCAGCACCCACATGAGCCCCCGGACGTACACTTCGTGAGCCCGTTCGATCTCGGCACGACGCGCGTAACCGGCATCCGGGTAGTCATAGTTCATCCCGATGTAGTCCGTGCTCACCGCACCGTTGTTGTTCACGTCCGTCTTGCGGTTCGGCATCATGTCGATCTTCAAAGGCAAGCGACGATCGCCTGCCTCGAAGTTGCGAAAGAGCAGCTCGTACTCGATCTCGCGAAAGCCTTCGGGCCGGGTGAACGGAACCCGGTTCTCCGGTACATCCGTCAAGCAAAGGCGATAGTTGTACGCCTGCACCCGATGATCCCCCTCGCCCTCTTTGCCTGGCCCGGTCGGGTCAATCCCGGGCAGCAGACCGCTCGACGGATCGTCCGGCCGCACGAACGGACTGACACGCACGATGAAGCGGTGGTTGTGGTAGTTGAGCCGAGTTGCCACCCCGTTGATCGTCTCACCGTACACGCGGTTGCTCTCTCGACCTACCGTGTACGTCACGCCGGCTTCGGCCATCAAATCCCCTTCGTAACTGCAGTCGATGAACATACGGCCCGACACCTCACGACCCGACTCCAGCCGAAGCGACTCGATCACCGTCCCTCGCTTTACGACGCCACCAGGCCGCTGCAACCGCTCGCCCCGAAGGACAGGCACCCCCGCCTCGCGGACCATCTCGTCAAAGATCCGTTCCGCCACGTGGGGCTCGAACGTCCACATGGCGTCGTCCTCGGGACGGTAGTACCTGTAGTCGTCGCGGTTCTCGTACCGCCAGCTCGCCGGATTGTCGTAGTGTTTCTTAATCCGGCGATAGAACTCTCGGGAAAGGCCGCCGATGACGCTCTTGTTGCCCGTGTCCGTCCAGCCCAAACCGCTGCTTGACATACCCCCCAGATGCCCACGCGGAGCGATTAACACGGCCGTATGCCCCATTCGCGCCGCCTGAACGGCGGCAACTACACCGGCGGACGTTCCACCGTAAACCACCACGTCGTACTCGGGGCCATCGCCCCCCTGCGGTTCCGGCAGCGGCTGGGCAATGAACCAGAAAGCAAGGGGAAAGAAAAAGATCAGGCCCCCAAAGGGCAGCCACGAAGAGACGTTACCGCACTTACCCACGTTGTTTGAGCCGCTCGCTCGCACGTTTGCTACTCCCATTCGGACCGGCAACCCCCGGCCATCCCGTGAGCCGTGCAGCTCATCCCGTCGATCCAGGTGCCCGGCCCCCGTAGCCCGCACGGACCATACCAGATTCGTCTACTGATCATACGGAACCCGCCGAACCGCCAGGCAACGACGGCACAGACAGGGCCTTCTGAAAGAGACACAGGGGATGCCAATGCGCTGCCGCACTTGCACCGGTTGAACCCGCAAACGCACCGTCAACCTGAGCGGAACACGATCTGTACGGCACGCGGCGACGGCATGCCCACTCCAGCCGAGCCGACCGCACGGAAGCCCCCTCCCCTGATTGGACCGCCGCATCTCATGCCGGTCAGATGCGTGCATTTCGCACCCAGTCGGCCAAGCCGACAACCGACGCCAGAAACGGTTCGCGACGATTCCAGACGTAGCTCCCCACACAAGTGGACGGGAGAAGGACGATAGGATCGCACAGAGCTACCGGGCAGCGCGGCTCCCGCACGCGAACGACCGGCCCCAGTGCGGCCCCCCTCTGCCAAGGCCGCAAGCGAACCGTACGTCACGCCGGAGAGAGCGGTGGAGTGTACCGAGCGCTCGTGTCCAACCGCGGCAGAAACTGCGGCCCCCAGTTTTCTCAGACCGACTGGCGCCGGACTCGTGCAACGCCTCGCGCCGAACCCGCCTGGGCGACCGCGCGAGTTCGCTTCGAGCGGTTCGCGCGCCCGGTTACTTTGGCGGCAACTTTGCCGGCCTGCTTCCCACCGACCCGTGCGCTACCGGAGCGCTTCTTCGTCGTCGCCTTCTTCTGGCGCGAAGCCCGAGTCTTGGCCGCGGAAGCCTTTTTCTTTGCAGCACTCGCCGAACTCTTGGCCGACCGCTTGGACGCACCGGTCGCTTTGGATGCCGCTTTTGCACGAGTCTGCCGCTTCTTGCCGGCCGAACTGGCGGAGGCGCCCTTGGTGCGCTTCGTCGAAGTTGCTGTGCGCGCGGACGGCTTTCTGGCCTGCACTTGTGCGGCTTTCTTCGCCGGCGCCTGACGTTTGCTACCACCCTTCACAGCACCCGCCTTGGCCTCGGACCGAGCCGCCCTGGTGCGGGGCTTCTGGGCCGCAGCCGAACGACGCTCCGTAGCCGCCGAGCTCTTCTTCGTGCTCTTTCCTGCCTTGTGATAGCGGATCGTTATCGAGTAATCCATGTGATGGGGCGGCATCGTGACCCCGGTCTCCTTGTTCTCTCCGGAGCACACGATCGCACCGGTCCGACGCCTCCCATGCTTGGCAATCGCCTGGCGGATGATCTCGTCCAGACTCACCGTGCAGCCTTCGATCGGACAGGGGAGCTCGAAAAGAGCGTACGCGTCACCATGGACCTCTTTGATGCGTCGCTGGATCGGCCGGCCGTCTGTATCATGGAAGACGGTTTCGAGCCGGATGCTCTCCACTTCGGGGAAGCGTTCACTCACAAGGCCAGCCGCACGCTGTCGCTCCCGGTACGCCTCGAGACGAGCCGACTGCCTGCTGTTGAAACCCACTTCGATATGCTCCTCTTACTGCTCAGAAGACACCACGCCAGGCCCACACCGTCCCGTCGAGCGTCTGCGACCGTCAGCCACCCATCGGATCCTCCGCAGACGTTGAGCTTGACTTTCGCAGCGCACACCGCTACGCTTGGGACTTATTATAGCGGTAAGCGCCTCGCTTGTGAACACCTGTGCAGGTCAAGATATCCGAAGCGCACCACCGTCGGGTTGCGCAATTGATACAGGACCAGCAACAGGTCGAAACCGAATTCCCACACCGGCCGATGGCCCGGTGACACCAGGAGCAAGCAGCAAGCACCATGCGGTACAGGCGTCGTCGAAGCTTGTGCTAACGCCGGCTCACGCGGACCATCTTGGGCACCCCCGGCTGAATGTGGTGCGCAACTGCAGCCGCAGCCTGACGTTGACATCTTCGCCTTAGCCCAAGTCGTACCAAGAAGCCCGGCGCGGTCGGCCCCGCAATCGGCGAACTGCGCACGGCGTGCGCACCGACAGTGCACCGTTAGATCACGAACCGCCCGAGCCTGTCCCGAAGGCTGGTCTCAGAAAACCGCTTCCGACCAAAGACTCACACGCACGGTGACCAACGCCGCCAACCGCCTTTGCAACCGCGGACCACGTCGCTGCTCGGCGCGGGGCATCGCAGCGCCTGCGAGCCACCCGCAGCGACACGCCTGCGCGGTCCCAACCGCATCCGCGCGAGGGCGGATCAACCGAGAACCGAGCGCACGCGTTCGACCAGCGGGCTGGTCGGCTCATCGGCGCTGCACATCTTCACAACGCTTGCGGCCAGGAAGAGAGAAGCCCAGGGTTCCTTCAAGGCGTAGTAGTCCTCCAGAACGGCCGAGCTGTACTTGTAGTCGTGCGGGTCGTTGGCCTTCAGGAACACGAGGCGCCGCGCCGCATCGATAAGCGACCGGGCGTCACCGTGTCGAAGGTAGCTCAGCGCCCGGAGCACCGCCCGCTCCGGATCCGATCGAAGACCCACGAACACGTCTTCGACCGATGTGATCGGTGGGAGCTCGGCCTCCATCAGAGTCGTGATGCGACGCTCGGCCACCGGGCCGCGGCCCGCCATCGACCGCCGGAACAAAGGCAGAAAGCTTGCGTTCTGCAGCAGAAGGAGCGCGCGAGTCTCCGGCGCAGTGGCAAGCTGGTACGCCTGATGGATGGCGTTTGTCGTTGTGACGGCGTGGAGTGCGATGATTCCGGGCTGCCGGAACACAAGTTCCACAGACGCGGCAAACAAGGCGTCCCACACCGCCGCGGGACTCAGCCCGCCGTTGAGGGCAGCGACCACCGCATCGGCAGCATCCTGCCACGACGCGTCGTGTAGCGCCGAGGTCAGGTCCTGCACAGCCCCGGCATCGTAACGCCCCGCTTGCCAGTCGGAACGGATCTTGCGGACGAGCGTTTGGTTGCGCCGCCACGGACGGTCCGCCAGGTGATCTCCTCTCACGGGATCCTCGCCGTAGGCGTTCAGCAGAGCGTAGGCGATCGATCGCACCACGGGTTCCGCATGCCGAACACCGATTACCTGGAGCGTCCGGTACGCGTTTGCAACGAAGATCGCCTTGTGCCCAATCGACCGGTAGTCTCGGGCGCCATAGCGGAAGAGGACATCGAAGACTTCGTTCACCCCAGCGGAGCGGACGAACCCTGCTGCGGCTGCATCGGCCGCCGGTTCATCCCAGCGCTCGAGCGCCTCGACGAACGCCTGGCGCGCTCGATGCGGCGGCGGCACGGCCGACTCCTCCAGCGGCCCCATCCTCCAGTCCCCCTCGCGCTCGTCCTGACGCTGGCACGACTTGAAGTAGTCCACGGCCCAAAGTACCGGCAGCCAACGATCAGAATCCGGCCCGGCTATCGCGGCAAGATGGCACGAGTTCACCACGAGCACGCCGTGGAACTTGTATCCCACGTGCGGGCGAGGCTGGATGTTGCGCACACCCGCCAGAAGCAGTGCCGCCACAAGCTCCTGATAAGAGAGCTTTCCCCGTTTAATCCGGTACGCCGTTTCCGCGACAACCCGATCGCGTGGCGTCTCCTCCAGAAACCGCACGAGCGGTTCGATCTCGGGTGCAAACCGAACAATATCAGGTGTGACCTTAGCCTCCGCCGCACTGACGGGGGGCAGATAACGCAGAAACGGCAACTGCGCCGCAAAAGCCGCGCCCGACTGGAGAAAGCGTCGACGTGAGACGGCCCGCTGCATGATAAACCTCCGCCCGGTGCCTGGTGGAAACGAGCTCCGACCGACATCCACCGCCACTGCACGATTCTACAGCTTTCCGGCGCGTATCGCCGCTCCCACAGCATGCCCGGCCCGCGACTCGTACCCGTCGCTCAACAGCAGACCGGCTCGGCCTCCGGACGAAACGGCATGCACCGCGACCGCACGCGTCCTGTCCGGCCCCCCGGAACTTCTGTGTTGTTCCCCAGAGCGGGAGTATCTGGGCCGTTGACTCCGCATGACAGCGGACGATAGAGAGATTCGAACACCGTAGCCGAGTCGGATCGGAGCAGGCTGAGCTGCTGGCTCGGCCCTGACCCGCACGGGCGTTAGGCTCGCGCCGGCTACTGGAACCTGGCCCGTACCGGCGGCTGTGCGGGTAAGCTAATGACGATATCGAGTGCCACAGGAGGAGGCGTGACCCGATCAAGGCATGGTCCATGGTAGGGGGCTTGAGGGCCCGTCCCTGGTCCATGGAACATCTGCTACGGCGGATCTCGAAAGGCCCGCTAACTACGAGAATCGCGATGCGAATTTGCCTGTACGTAGTGATTGCCCAGGTACTGGTCGGAGCGTCGACTCTGGGATCGCCCCCACAGACCAGCACCACTGACAAATCACGACGCGCCTCCCCGCTGACCGGGATCGACTCCGTCGCCACATGGCGGGAACGGGCGAAAGAGTTGCGTCACGCGTGGGGGAAGATACTGGGTAGGAGCCCAGACGAGGTGCCCCCTCCCAGGCTGGTTTCCCTGGAGGTCGAATCGGATGGCGTACTCGTCCGCCAGAAAGTGGAATACACCGTGCTTCCGGGCGAAAGGGTGCTGGCGTTTTTCCTCTGGCGCCGGGACCTGGAGCCCGCATCGACGCCGGGAGTGGTCGTGTTCCACTCGACCAATCCGGCCGCGGCCGAACAGCCCGCGGGCCGGGCCGATCGTCCTTCCCATCACCTGGGTTTGCTGCTCGCGCGGGCCGGCTTCGTGGTGCTCGCGCCCAGATGTTACATCTTTGCCCCCGGGCGGACGTACCTGCAGAACACGCAATGGCTCCTACGCCGCTACCGAAATTGGACCGGCATGGGACGAATGCTCTGGGATGGCTCGCGAGCGATCGACATCCTGAGAACCCATCCCTGCGTCGACAGGGACCGCATCGGGGTCGTCGGCCATTCGCTGGGTGCGAAAGAGGTACTCTACGTGGCCGCGTTCGACGAACGCGTAGGCGCTGCGGTTTTCTCCGAAGGCGGAATCGGGCTACACTTCTCCAACTGGGACGCCCCCTGGTACCTGGGTCCGCAGGTCAAGGCGTCTGGGTTCGAGCATGACCACGACGAACTCCTCGCCTTGATCGCGCCTCGACCGTTCCTGCTAATCGGCGGGAATTCGGCCGATGGCGAAAAAAGCCGCCCCTACGTCGAACGTGCCCGTGCGATCTATGCCCTGTACGGAGCCGGCCAGGCGTTGCAACTGATCAACCACGGCCGCGGGCACAGTTTGCCCCCGGAGGCAAGATGCGCCATCGTCTCGTTTCTTGACCGATGGCTGCGCGGGAAGGAGGCGGCGCAAGACGAGCTCCGTCCAGGGAGGACTGCGGCCGTTGACTCCCCCGGACGTCCTTCCCCACAGCACCGCCCATAGAAGCCGACCGAGGGAACGAAGGGATGTCCAGCGAACGCGTGCAAGGTCGGACCCTCACAGTCCTGCTTGTGTTGCTCGCCACCGCCCTTGTCCTGCCGAGCATCATCACCTGGCTCTACTTTGTCACCTTCGCAGGCCACCGCCTCATGGCAGTGATCTACGCCATCGGCAAGACGGTGCAGTTTTCCCTGCCGATCATCTGGTTTGTGGGGTTCGCGCGAGGTGAGCTGAATCGCTCGCTTTTTCGAGCGGCCGGCACCGCCACGGGGCTGGCTTTCGGGCTCGCCGTCGCCGTGTTGATGATCTTGCTCTATCGCTTCTTCTTCTACAAGCTTGGGCTGTTCGACGCGGTTCGTGCGCAGGCTCTGGAACGGTTAGCGGCAGTACACCTGGACAGTCCCGCCGGCTATCTGGGGGTGGCCGTGTTCTACAGCCTCGTGCACAGCTTCCTGGAGGAGTACTACTGGCGCTGGTTCGTGTATGGCCAGCTTCGAAAGCTCATCCCTGCCTGGCCTGCTATCGTGGTCTCGAGTGTGGGTTTTTCGGCGCACCACGTCATCGTCCTGATGCAGTACTTCGATGAACCGTGGTTCGTCGCCTTCTGCACAGGGGGAATTGTGATCGGCGGCGCGGTATGGTGTCTCATCTACGAGAAGACTCGCTCCCTGGTCGGCATCTGGCTCAGCCATCTAGCGGTCGACGCCGCGATCATGGCCATCGGATGGGATCTGGTATTCCGCAGCTAGGCGGCGGTGTTGGGGAGGAGCGGTCGGGTACGTGGCGTGCGGTGCGATCCCCCACAGGTGCGTTTGGCCGTTCGCGGCGGTCTCGCCGCGGTTCGAACGGAGCTCCAGGGGGCCGAGCGCACGACATCGGGCGAATGGGGCTACGGTCGAATCGTTCCTCCTGCGGTTCTCACCCTTTACGGGGGCGAGCTGCCCGTGAAGTGTGCTGTGGCAGACCGACCCCGTGTATAATGCTTTTGAAGAGCCTTCCGAGTTCGACTCCCACCGATCCCGCCGTGCGGTAGTCAAGCGTTACCCGCCGAAGCCTCTGTCCAGGACGAGGTGATGAGCCATGCTCGCACGATCGGTCTCCGCTGCCGTCCTGTCGATCATGCTTACCTGGCCCCTGTCCCCCTCGCTGTTCGCTCAGGATAAGCAGCCCGCCGCCGAGCAGTCGAAAAATCCGCCTTCAAAAGAGGCGAAGAAGACCGAGGAACAACCGAAAGCCGAACCCAAGCAGGCGGACTCTTCCGGTGAGGCCCGGCAGATCTCTTTCATGCGGGACATCGCCCCGATCCTGGTCAATCGGTGCGTCGCCTGCCACAACGGCAAGAAGGCTCAGGGAGACGTCGCACTGCACACCTGGTCGGCTATTCAGCGAGGCGCGGACGGGGAGCCGCTCGTCGAACCGGGTGACCCGGACTTCAGCCTCCTCGTCGAGGTGCTCGCTCCCGATTACCAGCCACGCATGCCGTACAAGGAAGACCCCCTGCCCGAGGAGCAGCGGAAGCTGTTCGCAGAGTGGGTGAAGCAGGGGGCCAAGTTCGACGGCCCCTCGCCGGACATCCCCCTGCAGATCCTGGTGGCGACCAGTGCTCTCTATCAACGCCCCCCTGATGTGTATCCGGCGCCCCTGCCGATCACAGCGGTGGCCTTCAGCCGCGATGGCAAGGTGCTCGCCACCGGTGGCTACCACGAGATCCTGCTCTGGAACGCTGAGGACGGGCGGCTGTTGAAGCGGATCCACGGTGTACCGGAACGAGTGTACGGGCTGGAGTTCAGCCCAAACGGATGGTGGTTGGCTTCGGCAGGGGGTACACCGGGCCAGGCGGGATGCGTACAGCTCTGGGACGCAGCAACGGGCGAGCCGATCCGGGAGCTCGTGCGGACCGAGGACGCGATCTACGGGCTGGCCTTTAGCCCCGATTCGCGCTACCTGGCCGCAGGCGGCTCGGACAACACGATCCGTGTCTGGGATCTGGCCACCGGCAAGCTGAAGTACACGTTCTCGGACCATTCCGACTGGGTGCTCGGGGTCGCTTTCTCGCCCGACGGCCAACGGCTCGCCTCCGCCAGCCGAGACAAGACGTGTAAGCTATTCGACCTGACGAAGGGGGAATTGATCGGAACCTTCCAGGGGCACAAGGACCCCGTCTATGCGGTAGCGTTCAGCGCCGACGGCAAACTGGTCTGCAGCGGGGGTGAGGACAGATTGTTACGGGTCTGGAACGTCGCAAGCGAACCGAAACAGCAGAGACAGATCGGTGGCCATTCGGCGACGATCTTCCGGATCGTGCGCTTGCCTGACGGAACGATGGCCAGTTGTTCTGCCGATCGCTCCATCCGGCTGTTCAACCCGGCGAACGGCAAGGTCTTGGGAGCCATTGCCGGGCACAAGGACTGGATCTACGCGTTGGCAATCTCGCCCGACGGGAAGCGGCTAGCAAGCGGCAGTTGGGATGGAGAGGTGCGCATCTGGAACACGGCCGACCGTAAGCTCGTGCGCTCCCTTGTAGCCGTTCCGATCAAGGAAAACACCAAGGACGTGGCGGTGATCCCCCTTGAGACGGTCCTGCAAACCACGGCGGTCGCGCTGGGGCAATAACGCTGGGCCGGCTCCTGCCAGGGAGTTAATCCTGGTTTGTGGGGGCCAGATCCCAGCCCGTGGTTACCGTTACCTGCCCCCTGTGAGTGCGGAGCATCAATTTCCCGGTCGGTGAGATCCCACAGCACAGGCCCCGGACTATTCCCTGGGGGGTAGTCAGCTTCACCCACCGGCCCACCAGGTCGCAGCGTTCTTGCCATTCACGCACGACCTCGCTGTCTTCGTGGGGAAGTTCGCGCAGGAGACGGAAGAACTCTTCGAGGATGTTCAAGAGCAGGCCGGTCAGATCGAGCTCGTAGCCAATGACGTCGCGCAGAGCGACGGCGCGGGAGCGAACGTCGGAAGGCGCTGCATCGAGCGAGTTGTTCACGTTGATTCCGATCCCAACGACGACGCAACGGCCCCGAGTGGAAGCCGTCGCTTCGCCTGCGGGCAGGACGCCTTCCACGAGAATGCCAGCCAGTTTCCTGTCGGCGAGATAGACGTCGTTCGGCCACCGTAAGCGACAGGGGCGGAGCTGGACCGGTGCGAGGGTATCCACGACGCGGCAGATGGCCACGCCGGTGGCCAGGGAGATGCGGGACCAGTTTTCGGGCTGCAGTCCGAGGGGAGTTCCACTCAGCAAGAGGGAGAAGGTCAGTGCCCCCGAGGTGGACCACCAGCGGTTCGAGCCACGTCCGCGTCCTCGGGTTTGGCGTTCGCAGATGACCAGGGCCGGCAGGGCGACATCCCCCTGGCGTCCGAGGAGCAGCGCGAGGTCGTTGGTAGATCCAGTTTGTTCGGTCCAGAGGATGGTGCCCAGGAGACCGCAGCGTCTGAGCGACCCAAGGCGGATCTGCTCGAGTGTCGAGTCCGCGTCGGTACCAGGCTCGGCACCCGCCGGCCCGGCCAGGACTAGACGTTCTTCGGGGGGCGTGGGTCTAGTCGCCCCCGGGGCTGTGTCCTCTGCCATACAGCCAGTGCCTCCGCGATACGTTGCAGGACATCAGATGTCGCCGACCGTGCCCGGCTCTGCGCGGAACCGGCTCCTGTCCGGCGGCGGCTCGCCCACCCCGAGAAGCTCACAGGCTGGCCGTGGGCCTAGCGCCCCCCCCATTCTCCGCGCCGCGCGCCCGGCTGACCGCAAACTGCCTCTGATGCCCATCCGCTACATTATCGAGCTCCCTGCGGTCGCCGGGTAGGCGCCGGTACCAGCGGTGCCCGTGCCCCCCTGGGGTGCCCATCGCGTCCGGGCCGAGCTCGCATCGTGCGGTTGTCCCGCATGCGGCTCGCCGGCAGTCCGCCGCAGCGTTCCCCGGCGCGCTTTGGGGCGGCCCCGGGACGAATGCGGTTAGCAATGCTCCGTCGACGGGACCGTGGAGCTCCGCCGCCTGCCGCATGGCGGCGGCGTGGGGCGGCAGAGTGGGGCGGCGGATACAGCGGCGCGAAGCGGCGCGGTACCGGAAGGTTGGGGCTGAGCTCCGCGACCCGGTCGAGAAGAAACCTGCGGTGGGATTGCCGGAAGCGGCGATAAGAGATATGTGGGGTCTAGGGTGAGCCAATCGGCACAAGTGCAGGAAGCACGCACAGTGCGAGGGACGCAGTCGTGCACGTGACCTGTTGCTATCTGACCTGGGACGATGGTCCGCAGGACGCGGTCGTCCGCGCAGTCCGTGACGCACTCGGCCGTCGTGACCGGCTCCGAATCGTTCCTGTACGCGGTAACCCCCGAGAAGCGGCGCGTGAGTGCGTTGATGCAGAAACGCCCTTCACGATTGTTTTAGGGGGCGACGTTGTGCCGTTCCCGGGCGCGATCCGTGCAATGGTGCGCCACTTCGCCCTGCGCGTGCTGCTCAACCCCCGCTGCTACAAGTGCGACTATCGTGTGCGCGATCCAATGACCGGCAACGCTTACCCTGGGCACCTGGCCATCTACAGGACCGACGCACTGGCTCAGGTCGGGCGCGTCGATGTCCCCACTGCCCCCATGCCCACGGAGTATCGGGCGGCCGTGTTCGGATTCCAATCGATCCAGAGTGACCGCGTACACGGGGAGCTGGTTTACCCATCGATGCGCGCCGTCTACCGCACCTGGTTCTGGGCAAGAATCCGGTATCGGCTCGGCTTCTACAAGGCCCCGATCCCGTGCGCAACCGAGCATATCTTCCTCTGGAACAACGGTGGTGGCCACGATAGTTGCCACCTGTATGCCGCTGCGGGGGTGCGTGACGCGGATGCTCTACGTCCGCGAGTAGAAGCGGTTACCTGCGACTACCTGGGCACGATTGGGTCCCATCTCACCTTCGACCCGATCCGGGATGAACCAACGCTGTGCGCGGCGTTGGGGATCGCTCCGCGCCAGCAGCCCATGCCACAACGCCGTGCCGCTTAGGCCCCCGGAAAGCCATCCTGGCTTGGTGCCGTCGCCGATATGTTGCTCGGTGGCAGGTGGCCGCCTCCGGTGTCGTCGTCCCCATCGCACTCTACCCCCTGTCGTCGGGCTCGATCGAGCACGTCTGTAAGAATTAGCGAAACTCTTGGACAGACAGGACGCAACGTCCTTGAGGAGACCGTGCATGCGCAAGATCCGCAAGCTGATGGCGGCGAACCGGGGCGAGATCGCCATCCGGGTGTTCCGGGCTGCCCATGAGCTGGGCATTCGTACGGTGGCGATCTATTCGCACGAGGATCGCTATGCCCTGCACCGGCTCAAAGCGGACGAAGCCTACCCGGTGGGCACGCCGGGAGAGCCGGTACGTGCGTACCTGGACATCGAGAGCATCGTCGGGATCGCGCGCGAGCACGACGTGGATGCGATCCACCCCGGCTACGGTTTTCTCTCCGAGAACCCCGCGTTCGCGCGCGCTTGTGAACGGGCTGGTCTGATCTTTGTAGGTCCCCGAGCGGAGCTGCTCGAGCTGCTGGGGGACAAAACGGCTGCCCGGCGGGTGGCCGAGGAAGCGGGCGTACCGGTGCTGCCCGGCACGGACACTCCGGTCGAAAAGCTGGAGGAGGCTGCCCACGCCGCCGAACGCATCGGCTATCCCGTGATCCTGAAGGCAGCCCATGGTGGCGGTGGCCGAGGCATGCGCGTGGTGCGTAGTCGAGATGATCTGGCCGCCCTCTATGAGCAAGCCAGCAACGAAGCCGCCAACGCCTTCGGAAGTGGCGCGCTTTTCGTCGAGAAATACCTCCCGCATGTCCGCCACATCGAGGT
>JALSID010000301.1 GCA_026981825.1 Planctomycetota bacterium | reverse complement strand
CCCTGGCCCGGCTCGGGGGCGACGAGTTCGGCGTCCTGCTGGAGAACTGCCCGCTGGAGCGGGCCGAGGCCATCGCCCGGGCCCTGCTGCAGGAGATCCGGGACTTCCGCTTCGTGTGGCAGGACAAGACCTTCGCCCTCGGGGTCAGCATCGGCCTGGTGATGATCACCGGTGACGGCAAGACGCTCACCGACGTGCTCAGCGCCGCCGACATGGCCTGCTACGCGGCCAAGGACCGCGGCCGCGGGCGGGTCCACCTCTACAGCGACAACGATGCCGACCTGGCCCAGCGCCAGGGCGAGATGCAATGGGTCGCGCGCATCAACCACGCCCTGGAGGAAAACCGCTTCGAGCTGTTCCGCCAGTGTATCGTTCCGCTGGCCGCCGGCAACGGCGATCCCATGCATTGCGAGTTTCTCCTGCGCATGCGCGAGACCAACGGTGAGCTGGTGCTGCCGGGGGCCTTCATTCCCGCGGCCGAGCGTTACAACCTGATGCCGGCGCTGGACCGCTGGGTCATCGACGCCGTGTTCCGCCACGTTTCCCGCCACGGCCCGCCGGTCACCGGCGCGGACGGGCGCAACCTCTGCTTCATCAACCTCTCCGGCGCCTCCTTGTCCGACGACACCTTCTTCGCCTACATCCGCGACAAGCTGGAGGAGTACCGGATCCCGCGCGGCACGGTCTGCTTCGAGATCACCGAGACCGCCGCCATCGCCAACCTGGGGACCGCGGTGGAATTCATCCAGGAGATCCGCGAGGCCGGCTGCCTGTTCGCGCTGGACGACTTCGGCTCCGGGCTCAGTTCTTTCTCCTACCTGCGCACCATCCCCGCGGACTTTCTCAAGATCGACGGCATTTTCGTCCGCGACATGGTGGACGATCCCATGGATGCCGCCATCGTCGAGGCCATCAACAGCATCGGCCACGTGGCCGGGCTGCGGACCATCGCCGAGTTCGTGGAGAGCGCGGCCATCCGCGAGCGGCTGCGGGCGGTGGGGGTGGACTTCGCCCAGGGCTTCGGCATCAGCGTTCCCCAGCCCCTGGAGGGGATGCCCGCTCGCTCCGAGGGGGGTGCATAACACATTGAAAATAAGTTGATTTTTATTTTCTTCGCCGGGGCTTGACGGTCTCTCCGCCCGCCGTATAATTGCGCACCGCCCAGGGCCGCCCGGTCCTGGAGCGCCCCGGCCCGGACCCCACATCCCAGAGTCCGGAGCGGTTGACGGACCCCGGAAAGCCGGTATAATGGTCTGTCTGTCCCGGCCGTAAGTGCCGGAATGCTCTTTGAAAATTCGATCAGGTAATTTGTGTGGGTGCTTGCGTCGGCGGATGGCCCTGCCATCAGACGCCGATGTGAGCAAACCTGCGTCAAACCATGCGTTTTGACGAGGGTCTGCTCTTCATCGCAAAGGACTGGTCGCCCTCAAAGCGACCGCTCTCTTTGAACTGAAGAGTTTGATCCTGGCTCAGATTGAACGCTGGCGGCATGCTTAACACATGCAAGTCGAACGGCAGCAGCAGAGAGCTTGCTCTCTGGCTGGCGAGTGGCGGACGGGTGAGTAACGCGTAGGAATCTACCCGGTAGTGGGGGACAACCTGGGGAAACTCAGGCTAATACCGCATACGCCCTACGGGGGAAAGCGGGGGACCTTCGGGCCTCGCGCTATCGGATGAGCCTGCGTCGGATTAGCTTGTTGGTGGGGTAATGGCCTACCAAGGCGACGATCCGTAGCTGGTCTGAGAGGACGATCAGCCACACTGGGACTGAGACACGGCCCAGACTCCTACGGGAGGCAGCAGTGGGGAATATTGGACAATGGGCGAAAGCCTGATCCAGCAATGCCGCGTGTGTGAAGAAGGCCTGCGGGTTGTAAAGCACTTTCAGTAGGGAAGAAAAGCTCAGTGCTAATACCACTGAGTCTTGACGTTACCTACAGAAGAAGCACCGGCTAACTCCGTGCCAGCAGCCGCGGTAATACGGAG
>JALSID010000300.1 GCA_026981825.1 Planctomycetota bacterium | reverse complement strand
ACTCTGGGACGATTGGCCACTTCAAGGCGTAGCGGTCACGGAGGCCTTACTGGCCTCGCTCGGTTTCAATCCCACTCTGGGACGATTGGCCACTTCAAGTGAAAGTAAGGGAGGGTGACATTGGCTGAGGTGATTGTTTCAATCCCACTCTGGGACGATTGGCCACTTCAAGGGGTTGGCGCTGCGCGGGTTGGCGCTGCGCGGGTTGGTTTCAATCCCACTCTGGGACGATTGGCCACTTCAAGTATGGAATGGAATGGTTAATAGCGGACCCGGGGCTAGGTTTCAATCCCACTCTGGGACGATTGGCCACTTCAAGTCGTATGGATGGCGACCATTTTTGATGTAGAGGAAAAGTTTCAATCCCACTCTGGGACGATTGGCCACTTCAAGGCCCCCACGCCTTGGAGATACGGGCGTATTTCTCTGGTTTCAATCCCACTCTGGGACGATTGGCCACTTCAAGTGAGTGCGTTGCTCGTCTACCTGGTCATCCTCCTATGTTTCAATCCCACTCTGGGACGATTGGCCACTTCAAGGAAGCCCGGGCGAGCGCCCTTTGGGGCGCGGGGAGGTTTCAATCCCACTCTGGGACGATTGGCCACTTCAAGAATGGTTAATGGCGGCCCCTGGGCTAGGAGTTTTTGTTTCAATCCCACTCTGGGACGATTGGCCACTTCAAGGGCCCCTTCCGGGGCCCTTGCGGCGCAAGGGCTTGCGCTCAAGTCTCAACAAGCACCCCTGTTTCCCCCTCAATTTCGGGGTGTGCGAATCCGCACACTTTTCGGAATCCTTTGGTACGGCAAAGGTTATCGCAACCCTTGCCCCCCGAGGGTGCTAAATTGTGCCATTTCCCTATCTTACCCATCTTAACACCCCATACGCATCCTTCCCGCCCGCGCTGCAAGGCGTTCCTCGGCTTCGTTCTCCCCTCGCCTCAAAAAACACGCCTCGCAACGCGCCCGCGGAAGCCCGGCACTCCATTACTCGGCACCACGGCTGAGACGCGCCGGACGTATACCAACGCCCGTGCCCCTCCCACCGCAGCCGGCCTGCCTCACTCCTGGCGACCCATACCTGCTACCCCTCACTCACGCAGGCGGGCATACCCCGTTTGTCTCCCTTCTCCCCCCGGAGCCTCCCGCTCCTCCGACGTAAAACCTTTTTACCCTCCATGACCACGGCCCGACGACAGCTCCTCTACACGCTGCCGCCCCGTGGATGGTGCACCTCTCGGCATACCGCAGCAGAACCGGCCCTCTCCGGGCCTACGGTCCCGCCACTTCCACCTACCAGCAGGCCCCGGTTCTTCAACCCACCGACGGCTCAACCAGGAGCGCCGCCGGCATCGGCCCGCAACGGCGGTGGCTTCTCCATCGATTATACCGAATTGCCGGCGCGGATCTGACCAGCCGGAGTCGCGAGGTGCCGCTGCGCCGTCGCCGGCGCGACGGTCCGTTCCGGCCCGCCCGGGCGGGATTGCTTTGGGCAGCGGTTTACAAAGCGGCAGGGGACTGCCGCACTCCAAAGAACCAAAGCGGCACAGGAGTGCCGCACTCCAAAGAACCAAAGCGGCACAGGGGTGCCGCACTCCAAAGAGCCAAAGCGGCACAGGAGTGCCGCACTCCAAAGAGCCAAAGCGGCACAGGAGTGCCGCACTCCAAAGAACCAAAGCGGCACAGGAGTGCCGCACTCCAAAGAGCCAAAGCGGCACAGGAGTGCCGCACTCCAAAAAGCCAAAGCGGCACGGGAGTGCCGCACTCCAAAAAGCCAAAGCGGCACGGGAGTGCCGCACTCCAAAAAGCCAAAGCGGCACGGGAGTGCCGCACTCCAAAAAGCCAAAGCGGCACGGGAGTGCCGCACTCCAAAAAGCCAAAGCGGCAGGGGAGTGCCGCACTCCAAAGAGCCAAAGCGGCACAGGAGTGCCGCACTCCAAAGAACCAAAGCGGCACAGGAGTGCCGCACTCCAAAGAGCCAAAGCGGCAGGGGGGTGCCGCACTCCAAAGAGCCAAAGCGGCAGGGGGGTGCCGCACTCCAAAGAGCCAAAGCGGCACGGGACTGCCGCACTCCAAAAAGGGGCAGAGGGGGTTGACTATGGCCGCAGCGGGCCCGATGCTGGGATGACGGGGGGTAATTCCCCGTCGGCAGGAGCGTCCATTGCACAACGGAGGCCGCTGCCCAGGTCACGCAGGTTCGTGGCCCCCAGCATGCGGTAGGTGACGACGTAAGGGGTCATGTGCCCCAGCATCCAACAATAGCCGCGGCCGACCCGGATTCCCTGGTCCTTGTCGGCAACGCTCGACGTCCATTCGGCCGCATTGCCGAGCATGTGATAGCAACCGTAGGGGCTCTGACCCTCCGGCATGGAATCGACCGGAACGAGCGTCCGTTGCTGCCCGGGCGCAGGGCCCCAATTACAACGACTGGGATCCCACTCGTTGCCCCAGGGGTAGAGCCTCCCGTCGGTGCCCCGCGCGGCCTTCTCCCACTCCTCTTCGGTGGGCAGTCTACGGCCTACCCAGTTCGCGTAGGCGTACACATCCCAGTAATCAAGGCCGACCACAGGATAGTCGGGAGCAGTAATCGTGCGCCATCCCCATCCTTTTGGCGTGTGGTCCTTATCGGGCGGCTCATCAGAATGGCATCGCGAATGATCCCCCGTGCGCCGGATGTATTCCAGAAAAATCGCATACTGCCACTGGCTCACTTCGTAGCGATCAATGTAGAACGCCGGCAAATACCGCTTTTCCTTGGACTCGCCGTAGAGAAATTGGCCAGCGGGAACAAGGACCATCTCAGTGGTGGCCGGCACCAGCTTCTCAAGCGGCCAAGTACGCAGTTCCGGGAACGGATCGGAGCGCTTCGGCGCAGGGGGCTCAGGCACAGGCTGTACCTGGCCAGGGGGCCTCGAGATGAACAACGCTGCTCCGGCACCGACTATCGCGATGGCCACCACACTGCCCAGCACCCACCACTTCATAGCTGCTCACCCGCAAGCCTGATCTGGCCCGGACCACCACCCACAGACCGCTCACTCTGGCCAGTTACGCAAACCCCGTCGTGTCTGTTCGATTCGCTCGTCCAGGGCCATTGTAGTGCCGCCAGGTCCGACCAGATCCGGCCCGCTCGCCTAACGGGGACCGCTGGCAGAGCGGCATACAGCGCATGCCTCGGGGGCAGTGGACGCCAACTCGGCACAGCGTGAGTCCATACGGCGATCTCCGCTCCCCTGCCTTGCTCCACTCTCCACGTGACCGCCCCGCAAATCGAGGTGATGTAGAAGATCGTGTTGTAGCGACTCAGGTGGCTGAGCGGGGCCGGGTACCCCCAGCGACCGGTTGCGCTGGCGATGACCACCCGGGGCTGGAGGCGCTCGTAAAGTTCGACCGTGTTCGCAGCCCGGCTACCGTGGTGGGGCGCGACCAGAACATCGACGGGCTCCGGATTCACTTCGTGCAGGAAGTCATCCAGCCCCCAGCGTTCGACATCCCCCGTAAGCAACAGGCTGGAACCGAACGCGTCGATCCTGACGACCAGGCTTGCTTCGTTCTGCGTTGCGTACTCGCGCCCTTGCGGGGGGTGCAACAGCTGCAGCCGCAGGTGGGGACCGAACCGGAAGGAGTCCCCCCGACTGATCAGGTGAATCGGCACTCGGCGGAGCCGAAGGACTTCGAGGACCGCAGTGGCCGTCCGCTGACGGGCGGCCTTACACGAAGCCGTCAGGAAGACACCCTTCACACGGACGCGTTCGAGCAGAAGGGGGATGGCGTTCAAGTGGTCTGCATCCGCGTGGCTGACAAGCAGCATGTCGATCTCTCGAACACCCAGGGCGGGCAACGCAGTCTCAACGGCCCGTTCCACTTTCGCCGGGTCGCCCATGCTGCCGGCGTCGTACATCAGCGTCGTTCTCCCCAGTCGGCCCACGACGCATAAGCCATGTCCCACGTTGAGCACGGTCACTTCCGCGCACGGACGGCCGGCGCGCCCAAGCCAATCTGGCACACAACCTGCCACCGTGGACAACAGGACAACGATCGCCGCAAGCCGGATGGAGGTGCGTCTGAGGCGACAGGGCGCCCACCCCACCGCAAGCCTCGCCCAAACACTGAGCAGAACAATCAACAGGCCGGGAAGGAAGACCGCAGCATCGCGAGGGGAGAACCTTAGCACACCAGGAAGCCATTCGAAAGCGGTGGTGCGCAACGATAGCCGTAACAGCCCGTCGCCCAACCACAGAAGCGGTTCACTCAGGCCACCGGGCAACGCCACCCCGATCAGAATCGCCGGTAAGGCAACCGTCACCAGGGGCAAATTGATCAACGTGAGGAGAATGCCCGCGATGGCGACGCGCCCAAACGCCTCGGACGTCACGGGGGCCGAAATACAAACGAGCGTAAGACTGACGACCGCGGTTCTGAGGCACCATACCGCACACGAGAAGGACAGCCAGAACAAACGTCCCCGCCCCAGGTAAAAGAGCGGGTTGTCGGGCAGCGTGCACAACTCGGCCAAGCGGAGCAGCGGGGGGACAATCCAGTACATGGCGGCCACACAGAGAAACGTGAGCTGGAATCCGGCCGAGAAGAGATCGCTCGGTTGGAACAGCAGGACGAACAAGGCGGCGAAGCACAGGGTATTGAATCGGCGTGCCTGGCGGCCAAAGAGGAGCGCTCCTACGTGAGCGAGGATGATCACGCATGCACGTGTGGCAGACGGCCGGGCGCCGGCAACCAAACAAAAGGCAATACAGCAGGCTGCCACAAGCAGACAGCCCAGCCGGTACGGTAGAGACAGCACACGACAGGCGGACCAGACAACTCCGGCCAGGATCGCGAAGTGTAACCCGCTGATGGCGAGCAAGTGAAGGATGCCGGAGTCCTGAAAGCGCCGCAATGTCTCGGTGGGGATTTGGGAGTATTCCCCCGTCACGAGTGCTGCCGCTATGCCGTAGCTGCGCCCCTTCAGCGCCGCCCTCAGCCGTTGATTCGCCCGGTGAGCACACCGAGCGGGCAGATAGCGCCAACTGCGGGTCTTACCGAGCGGCGTGACCAAGGACGCGTAGGGCACGGTGGCGATCGCGACGATTCCCCGGCGGCGCTGGCTGCAGCCCGGACATCGGCCGCCGGGATTCGCCGCATGGGAGAGCGGCCGAAGCCGGCACAGCACGCGTACCCGGTCACCGGGAGCGGCAGGCGGTTCCCGGCAATCGATGTACACCACCAGCCGGCCCTTGACAGGCGCACCGCCGATCGTAAGCTCGTCCAGTTCCAACCGCACCCGCTCTTTCGCCTCGCGCCCCCAGCGGTACGCGCTCGGGGGCAGGACCGCCGGCATTCGGGCCACGACGCCGCGGACGTCGCCCAACACCGCGCCGCTGGGCGGGAAGACGAGTTCCGAAACCGACCGATCGACCACTCCCGCGCGCCAGGCCCCAAGGAGAGCCCATCCGATGAACGCGTGTACGAGCGCGAGCCGAGGGAACGCTCCCGAGAGGAAATGGGCGCCAACAACGAACGGCAGGAGCAAAAGGCACGGCAGGTACGCCGCCGACCAATGCGGCAGCATGTACGCCCCGACAACGAACCCGAGCAGAGCGACCGACCACGGGGCCAGACACGGATCGAGTCGCCTGTTGATCAAGGAAAAAGCGTATCGAGCCACCAACTGCACTCCGAACAGCGGCAGCTCGCCTCGGTGACTGCCCAATCCTAAACCGGTGCCACCACCTTGTAAAGCCCCGTGCTACGCCAGACTCCGCACATACCTAAACGTCTTTTCACCGATGGGGCGCGGCAGCCGACGCCGTTACTGGGTTGCAGCTCCATGGTTGGTTCCGCGTCGTCCGCAGGTTGGTAATCGATCGCTCGCGGAGGTACTCGCGCGCCGCCGCCTCGGCGAGGCCGCGGCTCGCCACACAGAGTAGCCCGGGCCGGCGAGGAATGCGCCTCCGCGCACGCGGCTGTTTCCGGGGGGCTAGCGGGCGATCCCCCCGCGCCACGGCGGTCCCGCGCCTCCGCCCCGGCGACTGCGTTCAGGCCCCGGCGAGACGGCGGGCGGAACGCCTGTCGTGCCGCCTTGGCAGAAAGTGGCGTACAAATCTTTGGGAGAGCGGGAGGGGGTCTGGCGCTTTTAGAAAAAGCCAAAGCGGCACGGGAGTGCCGCACTCCAAAAAAGCCAAAGCGGCACAGGGGTGCCGCACTCCAAAGAGCCAAAGCGGCACAGGAGTGCCGCACTCCAAGGAAAGCCCATGTGCGACCGGGCCGCCGTCAGCAGATCCGCGGTAACGGACTTCCCTTCGGCTCGTCCAGCACGCGTTCTGGGCCGAGTGGGGTGCGAACGAGCACCGGTGCCCCCCGCCACTGCTGGACGACGCCGATAAACGCCGCATCGGAGCACCCGCCCCCCCGGAGCACACTCACGGCCAATTCGGCCTGGTCGGGTGCTACGAACGCGACGAATCGGCCTTCGCACGCGACGTAGAGCGGATCCAGGCCGAGCAGCTCGCACGCGGCGCGGACCGGTTCGCGGACCGGCACCCGATCTTCGTCAATCGTCAGCGTGAACCCGGTCGCTTGTGCAACCTCGTGGAGCACGGCAGCAACGCCCCCCCGTGTGGGGTCGCGGAGGAAACGTAAGCCCGAGCACCGGCTGAGGAGCCGCTGCACCGCGTCGTACACGGGGCCCGAATCGCTGACCAGATCGCCACCAAAACCGAACCCCTCGCGCACGGCCATCACGGCCATCCCGTGTTCCGCGATCGTCCCGCTGACCAGGATGGCATCGCCAGGCCGGACCCGATCGAAGCCCAGTCGAACGCCGCTGGGACAGACCCCGACGGCCGTCGTGTTGACAAAGATCCGATCGCATGCTCCGCGAGGCACTACTTTCGTATCACCGGCATGGAACCGCACCTCCCACCGAGATGCCGCCCTGGCAGCCGACTGGAGCACCTGGACAAGCTCACGGAGCGGAAACCCCTCCTCGAGGATCAACCCGACGGTCAGCGCCACGGGGCGAGCTCCGCACACGGCGAGATCGTTCAGCGAACCATGCACGGCCAGGCTGCCGATGTCGCCCCCAGGAAATCGGTACGGACTGACGACGTACGAATCCGTGGTAACGAGCAGCTTGCCTTCGTACCCGTGGCCCACCGGTGCTGCGTCGTCCAGCACCTGCGGCGCCGCCTCGCCCAGCGCCGGAAGCACGACGTCCCTGAGCAGCTCGCGCGTCGCTCGCGCCCCCTCACCATGCGCCAGCGTCACTTCCCCCTCGATATCAACCAGTCGTGGGCATTCCATGGCCATCGTATGCCCCCTTAACCAGCATGTGGCCGCGGTTGCGATAGGGCGATCCGGTCCGGCATGGGCAGCGTCTGCTCGCCGCCGTTGCGGCGATTTAACCTACTCGACCCGCACTGTTCCCAGGATGCACCAACCGTCCACAACCCGACAGTCGTTCGCAAATCGTACTGCAGGTCGCCCGGTCCAGGGATCTACAATGCCCAGCGCCAGGTCGTATTGGGCGGGCATCAGATCGACTGGCCAGCTTCGCACCAATCGGAACGTCCCCGGTAACCAGCGGCGTACGTCCGCACGCGTGTCCCATTCCCTTGCGACCTCACCGCCAGCACCGATCAGTGCGAGCCGAACCGGCCAGCGGTAGTAGAACGGCGCGACTCCCTCGTTTACCCCCTCGACCTCAACACGCAGGTGGCCGCCACGCCGCACGGGCGAGTTGTACCGCACCCGGGTGAGCCGGAACTGGTAGCCCATGCGCCGGACCAGTTCTGCACATCGGCGGCTGAATTCCTCGTTGGGAGGCTCCTCGAGCGCCGGGCAATACGGGCCGATCCACGACATGTGAGCCGCCTCGACCATGCGAAGAGTCGTCTCGTAGTCGCGGCCCAACCACCGCCGAGCCTGCCCGGGCACCATTTCGCCCCCCCTTGGTGCCACCCTCCAGTTCTCAGCCAACCCTGCCCTCCTCAACCCGGCCAGGAACGACCAGCTTTGGCCGTTGTCCGTGTCCTCAGGGAAAAAGTCGTCGTGGAAACCCAACCAGCGGGCGCGAGCCGCCGGGCCGCGCGCGTAACGGGCCATCACGTGCTTGTCCGGAAAAGCACGTCGGTAGGCGGACAGAATGGTGAGCTGCGTCGCCTCCGATGCGAACAGCTCCGTCCGAGGATACGTGTGCCACTCCCCCCAGTGGCCCAGTAGCCCCATCTGAACGAACGCAACCCGCGGATGCCGGTTGTACCGCTTCCCGAGCGCTTCGATCAGTCGAATGGCTGCCTGCACGAACGCAGGATCGTCATAATCCGGGCTCCATCCCCCTCCGTACGCCGTGTACCGCCGCATTTTCACCCCTTCCTTCACCAGCCAACGCGGCATACCCGACGGCTGCCCGGGGTAATCCACCCAGACGCGAAACACCACGTGCCGTCCACGCGCCTCGGGAACACCCCACGCCTCCCGTTCCCACTGCTCAAACCGGTAGACCCCCTCCTCCGGCTCCAGCCTGGACCATGGCACGTAGAGGAAAACCATCGAGTACGGCTGATGGATCGGCCCCGCGTCCACGTACGGGCACCACCCCTTCAGCGGGTTGTCTAACGGTCCCGGCCCGGCAGGTAGCTCCTTGACCACCTCAGCACCCTGGCTCGCCGCGGCAAGCAGGACAACGATCGGCAAAACAAACGGCACCGCCCAATGAGCAGATCTCCCCAACCATCGAAGACCTACCGTTCGGTCCCGCACGCCCAACCTCCACGTTCTACGAAGCGGCCAAGCCCGCCAGCACCTGTCCCGTGTCCATCCGGTCTCGCCGACGGTCGCCTCACCGCTTCCGACAGCCCCATGCCTGTCCCCGTGGTCCGCAACAGCGCCCCGCGTCGCCAGAACTGCTCCTATCGACAGCCGCGCCTTCTCCGCGCATCATCGCCTTTGCCGGCCGAGTGCGCGCGCCGCCGTAGCCGCCCCTCAACGCGTCGCCGGTGCAGCCCCCATGCATCCGCCCCCCCCGCCCGCGGGCTGCCGCCCGTGGTTCCGAACCGCAGGCCCCAGGTCAAGCCGTGCCTCCGCCCCCACGGTGGCGATCCTCCACCTTACCCAAGCCGCCCGAAGGGTGTACCGCCTGCGGGCCTACCGGATCGTCAGGATGTAGTTCAAGAGGTCCCGAGCTTCGTCGGGTTTCAGCGCTTCCAGCAGCCCCTCGGGCATGACCGATACCCGCGTGTATCCGGACCGCTCGATCTGTTCCCACGGAATCCGCTCATCCGGAGCATCCGGTTGTCGTACGACGACGCCGTCATCATCCTGAGCCACCAGTAGCCCCTGGATGATGCGGCCATCCATGGTCAAAACGCGATACGCCCGATAGCCCCCCTCCACGGCTGCGTTTGGGGTCAGGACGTTGCGGAGAATGGAGTCGATGCCTTTCAGGCCAATCCCGTCCAGCGGCGGTCCGATATCGCCCCCTTTGTTAGCCACGCTGTGGCACTTCAGACAGGTGCGCTCGAAGATCTTTCGCCCCCTTTGCAAGTCTGCCCGCTGCCCCACCAGAGAACGGTAGAAGTCGAACTGTTTCAAACGCGCGGCAGCTTCCGCCGCGGTCATCAACATCGGACCGTCCAGGACCGGTATTACCGTGGCGTGGCCATGCAGCTTGCCCCAGTTCTGACCGGCGAAGTAAACCAGCAGTCCGTCGGGACGGTCGGCCCCCTGCAGTGTGACGTCGAAGCGCTCGCGAATCTCTTGAGCACTCAGCGCGCGGTTCCACACCCGGAACTCGAGCAGTTGCCCGTCCGTGCCCACTCGTGGGGGAATCGTGCGGCCGATGTCCAGACCGACAAATTTCCGGCGCGATACGCCGGTTGATTCGGCGTCCAGATCGCCGTTGATGTAGATCCGAAACCGGCCCGCTTCATCCCTGGTAACGGCCACATGGGTCCACGAATCGGGCCGAATCTCGCGGTTCGCAATCACGATGTCATGGATTCCGTAGACCCATACGCGGAACCTGCGGTTGTAGAAGTTCATGTCGAGCTGGGCGGGAGCCCCCAGAATCCCGTCCGCGTTCGTTATGTCACCTCGCAATCGAACCCAGGCCTCTACCGTGAACGGGCCGTCAAGGGTAAGATCGGTATCGACGTAATCTTCGTTGCGCCCTTTAAGATCCAGCACATACGTGACCTGGCGGGCCAGTTCCTGCCACAGTTCCCTAAGCGTCGCGTTCTGCGGCAGGAGCAACCGCATTCGCTCCAGGGCCTCAATCGGAACCGACAGCGGATCCACATCCCCCGTTTCGAGCCGCTCAAGCACGGCCGAGGCACCGGCCCGCGTCGTGGACATCCACGTTACGGCCAAACGGCGTTCGCGCGCGTTAAGCTCGGGCAACAGGCGTGCGAGGGCCCCCACGACCTCGGTGCGATCCGATTGAGCCAGCGCGGCGATTACTTCGCTGCGCAATTCACGATCCTTTTCGCGCTTGAGCAACTCGAGCAGGGGGCCGGCGTCGCCTACCTCGATTTGCCGCAACGCGCGTAGAGCCAGTCTACGCTCATCGTGGTCCACCTTCGGATCTGCCGCCATTGCGGTGATCTCCTCAGCAAGCGTACGGACCCGAAACGCTGCGGCCGCTTCCAGCAGCAGCTTGCGATTGGAGCGGTCCTCGTGCCAGGCCGCCGCGAGAATCCGCGCTATCACGGGCTGCAGCGAACTCAAGTCGAGATCGGTTCGCAACCGTAGCAGGGCCTGCAGTGTGGAGAGCTGAGTCTCCGGCTCCTGTAAGGCAGCCACGATCACGCGCCGCACCTCTGGCTCGTCGAAGTGGCCGGCGAGGAGCCGGAGCTCCTCATCCTGGAGTGGTCTCTGCAACCTGGGCAGTAGCTCAGCCAGCTTCCTTGCCCCCTCGCGTCCCCCCACGGCCAGGATGGCCAGAATGCGCGTCTCCAGCGGATAGGCGGCGGCTTGCGAACTTTCCAGGAACTCCGCCACCCGGTCCGCGTTCTCCTCCATCGCCCACCGCGCAAGAAATCGTTCGAAGTCGCGGTAATAGCGCGTCCAGACGTCCTTCGTTTGCAGTGGCGGCTTCGCATAGCGGAACAGCAACTTGATGCCATCTAGAGTCTCCAGCCGCATATGCCGCAGGCCGTTGCCGAGTGCTGCACGGACCCGCGGCGCCGGGTCGTCGACCACCGCCTCGGCCAGTTCGACGAACTCATGTTCCGGCCGCCGCTGCTCGGCCGCAACCCGAATCGCCTCGTACCGCACGTTCGGGTTGGGATCGCGAACCAATTGCTCCAGCAGCGCCAGCGAGACAGCTTCAAGCCCCTCAAGCGCCCACAGGGCGCCGAGCCTGCGATCGGGGCGCTGCGCATCGTCGGCCGCGATCGCTCGAAGACGCGGAATGAGTTCCCGCGCGTTACGGTCAACGATCTCCTGCCATGCCAGTTGCGCGAGCCGTGCATTGTCTGCGCCCAGGTAGTCGAGAAGCTGATGCGAGGGTAGCTTTCTCAGATCGGGGGGACGTTGCCGGGGCTGGGTACGATGGCGAATCCGCCAGATGCGCCCCCGCAACCGGTCCCTCTCCGGGTGGTTACGCGGCACTTCATTGTGCGAGATGATCTTGTTGTACCAATCCACCACATACAGGCCCCCGTCCGGTCCAAAGAGGACTGCCACCGGTCGAAACCGAGGATCGGCACACGCGAGGAAGTCTGGCCCCTTGCGGTACACGTAACGGGCATTGCCCACCGGCACCGCCTCGATCGTCTGGATCCGCCCGATCACCGGATTGGCCACATAGAAGCGAAGCGGTTCGCCTGGCCCAGCCCCCTTTCGTCCCCATGGACTCGGCCAGCCATCCAGATCGTCCGCCAGGGCAAGGCCGCTCAGACCAGTTCCCCCCATCTGAGGAGGCGCCAGCACAGGGGGCATAAGAGGCTGATATGGCTTCAAGAGGTCTGTGGAGCCGGTGCGGTAGTATCCTCCGGGCTCGAACGGGATGATCGGATAGCCCAGATCGTTAGCTTCCTGGATCCAGATCTCGCCTTCGCGCGAAACCGTTAGCCCCCAGATGTTGTTGGGCCCGGCCGTGAGCAGTTCGAACACCGACCCATCGGGGCGAAACCTGGCCAGCTTGCAGTGCCGGAACACCACGCGGTCGCGACCGTCGTCGAACGGCCGACCGTCCCCCCTGCGTACCACGGAGCTGTTGAACAATCCCTGAGCGAGAAGAATCCAGCCACCGGGTACGCGGGTGAACTGATGGGGGAAGAGATGCGAGTCCTGTGTCCCGAAGCCGGTCAGGACGACGTCGTATCGGTCGGCCTTACCATCCCCGTCGAGGTCGCGGTAGAAGCGGATGTCCGGTCCGTACTGGACAAACGCGCCGTCTCGGTACGGAAGTACGCCCAGCGGAATCGCCAGCCCGTCGGCAAAGACGCGAACTTCGCCGGGGCGCGTGTAGGGGTCGTCCAGCACGAGCACCTTGTCGCGGCCCCCACTGGCGAACAGCCGCCGTGATGCCTCGGGATCGTCGTTCGCATCGACGGGGTATTCCAGCGCCGTGGTCGTCCACAGCCGTCCGCCGGCGTCGAACGCCAGGGGCACAAACTTGCCGATCCCCTCACGCTCGGCCAGAACAAGCTCGATTTCAAACCCCTCCGGTAAGTGAAACTTTCGCTGCTCTTCGTCGGGCGACAACGGCGGGCTCTTGATCTCGAGCTGGGCCGCAACTTTTGGAGGGGGCAGGTGCGCCCGGCGCCGAGCACGCTTCTGAACGCCGCCGGCAACCTGACGACCCTCAGCCGCTCTGGCGGCTCGCGGCGCAGAGCCACGGTCCACCGCGGAGTGGGTACGCAACAACGCCGGACCGGCGCAAAAGGCAAGCAGCAGAATCGATAACCCCACGGTCGGGGCACTACGAATGGACACGGCTCGACGCATCGTCATCGGTGCTCGACAAGCATTCCGCAGAACACGCTGGTGGGCCATCGAATTCTAGGTCCCGGACCGGCGCGGCGCCTCCAGGCAACACCTCGCCAAAACGAAAAGCGACGGCAGACATCAAGCGCAATCCGTGGCAGTCAGGGTCCGACCCCTGAGAAAAACGCCGGCTTCTTGGCTTTGTGGCGCGGTCACAACCTGGCCGTTCTTCCACGGACACCTCCGGGTGCACCTAGAGACGTTTGAGTCCGGCGCACGCGTGGACCGCCGATCGCGCCCGCACGCCTACTCGCGGTCGCTCACCGGCACCGGCATAGCCGACACACGCTTTCTCGGTCCGGACGCAGTTCGGCTGTGGACTGCAGGAGACCGTGCCCCCAAGCACGACGGATCTGGACACAAAATGGCCTATTCCTCTTTCATATAGAGGCCGTCCGAACCCGACGCGCCACGGGCGCCCTCCGTGGTCGGCTGGCCCCGGCCGGAGCACATCCCTCGGGCGAACCGACCGTCCGTTTGGCGTGGGCCCCATGCTCCGCAGGCGGGCCTCTACTTCTTCGCCACCTCCTTCCGTTGCACCTTCAGCAAGATGGGCTTCGCGCCGTGCAACGTGTTCTTGCCCTCCCGGCGGGCGTAGATGCCGAACCAGTGCTCGCGGACCCGAGTCCACGGCTCGGCGTAGAAGCGTACGACCC
>JALSID010000299.1 GCA_026981825.1 Planctomycetota bacterium | reverse complement strand
CGTTTCCCTCGCCTTCCTGATCCGCGAGCCGGCGGAGGTTTATCACGCCCGCAGCAAGGACTACCTGACCGCGCACGCGCTGAACGACTTCCGGCGGTGTCCGCTGCTGTATCGCCGCAAGGAGCTGGGGCTGATCCCCGAGCGCGACTCGGCGGCGTACCTGGTCGGACGGGCGGCGCACACGCTGATCCTCGAGGGGCGGCAGCGGTACGAGCGTGAGTATGCGGTCGGCGGGCCGATCAACCCGCGGACGGGGCAGCCCTACGGCGAGCGCACCAAGGCGTTCGCCGAGTGGGCAGGGCGGCAGAACCGGCCGGTGCTGAGCGACACGCAGGCCGCGCTGGTCGAGCAGATGGCCGCGGCGGTGGGCGACCACCTGTTCGCACGGGAACTGCTGGCCGAGGGCGTGGCCGAAGGCGTCGTCCGCTGCGAGTACGCCGGGCACCGCTGTCAGGCCCGGATCGACTGGATCAACCCTTGACATGGCGGACCGGGCTTCGCCCGGCGGTCGCTTCGCGACCGGGGCTGTGACGCAGCCCGCCGCCATGTCAAGGGTCAACCCGGTCGAGGGCCGCGGCATCGTGGACCTGAAGACCGCCGACGAGCTCGACTCGTTCGAGCTGGCCGCCAGGGCGTTCGGGTACATCCACCAGCTCGCGTTCTACCGCTCGCTCGTCGCACAGGTCAGCGGGCACCTGCTGCCGGTGCACATCGTCGCGGTCGAGAAGCGCGAGCCGCTGAAGCTGCGGCGTCTGGCAGGTCGCGCCGGCGGTGCTCGAACAGGCCCGCCGGCAGAACGAGGAGGCGATGCGCGAACTGCTGCGCTGCCGCGAGACGGGCGACTGGCCCTTGACATGCCGCAACGGGCGAAGCCCGTCGCTCGCTTCGCGAGCGCTCGCACTTCGTGCGATGCGGCATGTCAAGGGCTGGTTCACGCGGTTCGAATCGCTGCGGCGGATCGACTCGCTGTGACTCCGGGCGCGGGGCCGGGTGGCGTGGCCGCGCTCCTGCTCCCCCTCGCTCGAACACGCGGCCGGGACTCCCTGCACCGACCCCGGGCCCGGATTCATGGCCAACA
Source organism: Planctomycetota bacterium (assembly GCA_026981825.1). Classification (GTDB taxonomy): domain Bacteria; phylum Planctomycetota; class Planctomycetia; order JALXBF01; family JALXBF01; genus JALSID01. The sequence goes on along the minus strand of JALSID010000299.1, from coordinate 914 downwards.
GGTACGACGCAACGGAGGTCAACGATGAAGCTGCTCAAACAGGTGCACAAAGGCAAGCAGCCACGGCCACGCCGGCTGATGCTGTACGGGGTCCACGGCGTGGGCAAATCGAGCATGGCCGCGATGGCCCCCAGGCCCATCTTCATCCAGACCGAGGACGGCCTGGGCGACATCGAGTGCGAGAAGTTCCCGCTGGCCAGGACGTACGCCGACGTGCTCGCGGCCCTGTCGGAGCTCTACGCCGAGGAGCACGAGTACCGGACGGTCGTCGTCGATTCGCTCGACTGGCTCGAACGGCTCATCTGGGCCGAGGTGTGCCGCAAGCGGGGCGTGGAGAACATCGAGGACTTCGGCTACGCGCGGGGCTACAGCTTCGCGCTCGGCCAGTGGCGTGAAGTGCTCGAAGGGCTCGACGCCCTGCGCAACGAGCGCGGGATGACGGTCATCCTGATCGCCCACGCGCGAATCGAGCGCTTCGAGAACCCCGAGACCGAATCGTACGACCGCTACGTGCCGCGGCTGCACAAGCTGGCTTCGGCCCTCGTGCAGGAGTGGTGCGATGACGTCCTGTTCGCGACCTATCGCGTGCACACGCGCAAGGTGGACGAGAGCTTCGGGCGGGCCAAACACCGGGGCATCGGCAGCGGGCAGCGCATCGTCCGCACGAGCGAGCGGCCGGCCCACGTGGCCAAGAACCGTCTGAACCTGCCCGACGAATTCCCGCTGGATTGGCGCATCTACGAGGCCTTCGCCCGTGGCGACATCGAGGCGGCGCACCGGCTCATCGCAGAGTACGGCAACACGGACCGCAAAACGGCCTGACAGAAGAAGGAGTCACGATCATGGCAGACCTCAGCGGATTCGACGCGCGCGAAGTGGAGCCGGCGGTCGGCTTCGACCCGATCCCGGCGGGC
>JALSID010000298.1 GCA_026981825.1 Planctomycetota bacterium | reverse complement strand
GAGATCGCTAACGACAAGAACAGCTTCCCAGACTGGCCCGACCTACCGGTCTGGTGGTACGCGAGCAGTCCGCCCGAGAAATCTCTCGACCCGGCCCGCCGGTTAGCCAATTCCCCACGTCCGGAAGCCGCGATCGTTGCCGCCAGCTACCTGATTGCCGCGACGGGAAAGGATGAGCAACTGGGTGTCGGCATCCTGCGTCAGTACGCGGCGGATGTCGATCTCACCCGTCGCACCGTCGCACGCTGCCTGCTCGCTCTGCACGACCACGGCACGCTCAATCCGGAGCACATTCGACACGATTTGAACCGGCTCCCGATCGGCCTGCAGGCGGGGGGGTTCCTCTGTTTGGCCCAGCTCCTTGAGCGGAAAGGCGATCGCCTGGACGCGGCCCTGGCTTACATTCGGGCGGGAACGTTGCACGGTGGCCGGCGCGGACTTGCCGCTCGTGCGTTGCACCGCGCCGCCCAGCTCCTCGATCAAGCCGGCTTCGAGCGGGAAGCAACCACCCTGTACCGCGAACTCGCTTCGCGTTATGCTGACACCCCGGAGGGCACCGCAGCAGCGGCCCGTTTCCGCCGGCGCTGAGCATTGCGGCCCGACCGCATCCCGGTGTGAGCGTCGACAATCGATGCCAGAGGTTACCAGAGCCAGGGCACGATGGGAAGATGAACGAGATTCCGGTAAGCTTAGCTCCCGATGCTACCATCCCCCCAGCTCCGCGTTGGCGACGCGTTGTGCTCTACCTGGCTTTCTCGGCAACCATCCTCGCCATTCGGCCAACCATGGTCCTGGCTCAGGAGCAGCCCCCATCGCAACCTCGGGCCGAACAGACCAGCCTGTTGGAGCTGTTCAAGGCCGGTGGTCTGATCGGCTACACCATTGTGGGCATCAGTTGTGTGGCGTTTGCGATCGCGCTGGAACTGTCTTTCAGCCTGCGGAGAAGTGCTTTCGCCCCGCGCGGACTTGCGGAGCAACTGCATGAACAGATCGCCGGCGGTCGCTACTCGGACGCCTCCCAGCTCTCCCTCCAACATCGCTGCCTCCTCTCTGCCCTGGTACGAGCCGGGCTGCAGGAGATCAACCTGGGCTATTCGGCGGTTGAGAAGGCCATGGAAGAGACCGCCCAGTACCATGGCGCCAAGCTGTACCGCAGGATTGAGCTGCTCAGCGTCACCGCCAGCCTCGCTACCATGCTCGGGCTCCTGGGCACTGTGGTGGGGTTGATCCGTGCGTTCAAACGCGTTGCCGAAGCGGGTGGCATGGTACAAGCATCCGATCTCGCCACCGGCATCTACCAGGCGCTGGTAACCACGGTCGAGGGGCTGCTGGTCGCCATCCCCTGCCTGGCTCTGTTCGCGCTGCTCAGGAACCGCCTCGACCAGCTCGTGGCGGAGACGATGCTGGCGGCCGAGTATGCCTTTGCCGGGTTCAAGCGGAGCCGGCTGCGGAGGCGAGCGGAAGCGGCCCGAAGTGCGGCGGCGTCGGGAAGTTGAACGCGATGCGAGTGGTCCTGCCGCGACGTCACACTCCGATCACCCCGAACCTGACGCCGATGGTGGACGTCGTCTTCCAGCTCATCGTTTTCTTCATCGCAACAAGCACGCTCGCCCGCCTCGAGTTCGCTCAATTCGTCCAGTTGCCCGAGGCGGAGTCGGGTCAGGAAATCGAGAGCGCCGCCTCGCTCGTAGCCGCCACCGTCCTCCCCGACGGTCGCGTCTTCATCGGCTCACGCCGGGTCAGCCCCGACGACATTACCCGTATCCTTCAGCGGAAAGGGCAGGAGCTGGGGCGGGACAAGGTTGAGTTCTACATCCGGGCGGACGGCGAAACGACGTACGCGAACGTCGAACCACTCCTGGAAGCAGCCACGCGGGCCGGCGTATGGCGGGTACGTTTCGGCGTAAAGCTGGCAAAGGACTCTCACTAGAACCATGCGTGTGCCGTCGTTTGTCCGAGAATCGCCCCTGACCCCCCAGGCCAGCATGACCCCGATGATTGACGTGGTGTTTCAACTGCTGGTCTACTTCCTGTGCACCGCCGGGTTCAGCCCCCGCGAGTACCAGTTACCCGCTGACTTGCCCCCCACAGGTGCTTCGCAGCAACTGGAGCCGTCGCCCGAGATGGTTGAGCTCGAAATGATCCAGGTGGTGCTACGCCGCCAGGGCGATCGGTTGGCCATCCGGCTCAACGGGGAGCCCGTCGCCACGATAGAGGAGCTCGTGCGCCGTCTGAGGCTCATCGCGGCTGTTGCCACCCCACCGGTTATCCTGGACATCGGCGCCACCGTGCCCATGCGGGAGGTGATTGCGGTCTACGACGCGTGCCTAGCCAACGGCTTCTCGGACATCCGGTTCGCGGCGCGCCGCCGGGAGTAGTTGGCGAGCTAGAGGGAAACGCACGGCCCTCGAGCAGGTACCAGCGGATTTCATCCTCGCCCGAAACCGCCCACCGCTCGGTGCCGCGCCGAAGCCCTACCTCGGTCGCGTGCGAACCGATGGCGCACGCCGGGGGCGGTACAATCAGGTGGACAAGGACAGAACTATCCGGTTGTGGCACATTCTATGCAAGGGGGTAGGCGAGTGGCTCGTGCACTGCCTGCCACAGAACAGGGACGAAGTCTTCCACGGACCTGATCACGTGATGGGAGCTCCTACTTCTCCTCCACAAGCGGCGCTCGTTCCCAAGCCTCCAGGAAAGCTACCGACCCGCAGCACCGGCGGGCGTGGTGCAGACCGTCTGTTCCGAGTGGGCCTTCGCTGGCAAAAGATCGTCGTGGTGGCGTTGGGGCTATTCGCGACGCCTTTCGTCGCCGCTCAGGACCGTACCCTGGTGCGCGAAACTCTCCCCCGCCAGGGCAATCCCGAGCAGGCGTTCCTTAAAGAACTGAAAAGCCGGGGGCTCGTGCGGTTGGCGGAACAGTACTGCCGCCGCCGCCTCCAGAACGATCCCGACCTCCCCCTCGAAGATCGAGCCGCTTACGTAATGACACTGAGCGACATCCTGGTCGGTCGCGTGAACCAAACCACCGCCCCCGACGCAAGGGAGGCGCTCTGGCGCGAAGCCACCTCGATGCTGCAGCAGTTTCTCCAGAAACACCCGGAGGGGCGATACACGCCGTCGGTACGCTACCAGCTTGCCGCCATCTACTTTGCCCGGGCGCAGGAAGCGGTGCTGCGCTGGCTGGCAGCCCCGGGCACCGCGGCCTACCGGGAAACGGGATTACGGTATCTGCGCAAGTCGCGCGAGGCGATTCAGCAAGTGGAGGACGACGTTCACAACGTGTTGCGCGGTCTATCGCGAGAGGAGTCTCCCGAGGTCTATCCCGTTCTGGAAGCGGTGCGCATGTCGGCCGGTTTGCTGCTGGCCAGGACCGGCCTGGAAGAAGCCCTTTGCTACGAAACCGGCTCACCGGAACGACTTTCCGCCGCCCGTCAGGCTCTGGAGTGGCTCGATCAAACGCTGGCCGCGTTCCGATCCGGAACGACACGCAGCTCCAAGGCGCGCCTCGCCGAAGCTCTGGTCCTGAAGGCTCGCGCAGCCATTCTGGCCAGCGATTACCGGGTGGCGGAGGCCGCGCTGCACGAACTGGCCGAACTGGAAAAAACCTCCCCAAAGAGCATTCCGGTGCAGTACCGCGATGCCAGACTGGTCGAAGAGGTCCGCTTGCACGCCGCGCGGCACGAGTGGGAAAAAGCGTACCGGCTCGCCCGAGACGCCGAACAGGTGGTTCAGAGTGAGCAGCCCGAGCTGGAATTGTTGCTACTGGAAGCCTGTCTGCGCCTGGCGATTCGCCGGGGGGTGGTAGTCAGCGAACGGTTCCTTGAGGAAGCAATTCAGGTGACGGAAAAGATCGGCCAGACCTACGGACCGTACTGGCGCCAACGCGCCGGTGTGATCCTGGCGTCTCACCTGACCAATCCCGCGGCTATTGGGGATCCACAAATCCTGCTCGCCGCCGGGCGACTTCTGCAGGCCCGCGGACAAGTGGCTAAGGCTCTGCAGTACTTCGAACGCGCTACCCGATTGGCTCCCCCTCAGTCCACCACAGCCGCGCAAGCACAACTGGCCCTTTGTGACGCCCTGCTCGCCACCGGCGAACTGGACCGGGCAGCCGAGCAACTCGAACAGCTTGCTCGTAGATTGGGCAACTCACCAGAAGGAGCCGCAGCTCTGGTCCGGGCGGTGAACTGTTATGCGAAGCTCTATAGCCGGGACAAGAGCCAACGGTGGTTGGAAAAGTACGAACGGGCCGTGCGCAGTTTGGCCGTCAATCACGGCCACCGTGAGGAAGGCCGCCAGGCGAAATGGATGCTGGCGCGGTTACTGGAACATCGGAAGCAATGGACGGAAGCTGCGCGACTGTATCGGGACCTGGCCGGTTCCGGCGACCCGAAGTTTGCGGATCGGGCGGTGCTTGCTGCGGCGCGAGCCTACCGCACGGCACTGGTAACGGCGTGGCAACAGGGCGAGGTCGTTGATCCGCTACTGAGTGAGGCGGCCGGCTTTTTGACGAGCCGCGCACGAGCGGCACGCGCTCGCGGAAATCTGGAGGATACGCGGGCACTCGTTGCAGCTCTGGTTGATCTCTACACACACTCGGCCTGCGGGCGATATGAAAACGCGGTAAACGCGCTTGAACTTCTCCCCAAGGAGGCGGTTTTCGGCCCCGGCCCCCTGGACGAACTGCGGATCGGGGCCCTGGTCGCGCTGTTGCACACCGGGCGCATTCCGGAAGCGGAGATGGTTGTCCGCAATACGGCCGTCCGAAATCCGGAGGAGATCGTTCCTCTGTTGGATCGCTTATCTCGACTGGCAACCTCCACGAAGCACACTGCCGTTCGTCGCGCGATTGGACAGGTCCTGTTGGCTCTCGTCGATCGGATCGATTCCGCTCAACTGACAGAGGCCGTGCGGCTTCGGTTTGAGGTGGCCCGTGGGACCGCTCTCGCCCTCGTCGGACGGCACGAAGAGGCCGGGCGGGTATTCGGCGCTGTCGCCGGCAAGCTCCAGGGGGACCGCGCATCCCTGATCTCCTACGCGCGCGTGCTTTCGGACCTGGGGCAGTGGCAAGCTGCGCGCGATGCATGGCGCAGGGTAGCCAGGCTGGGCAAACCGGGTGACGAAGACTTCTTCGAGGTGAGGTACGAGCTGGCGCGGGCCTGTCTGATGAGCGGTGATGCGGAGCAGTGCCGCAAGATCATCCAGCTCACCGAAATCCTTCACCCCGGTCTCGGCGGCCCGGCCTGGAAGGCCAAGTTCACCGAGCTGAAGGCCAAGGCAATCCTGCAAAGCCGGCCTTGAAGGCCCGTACAGGTGGAACCGAGCGATCCACCCCGTCGCTCGGGTTGGGCTTGAACACGAACTCCCCGCCGGCCGGCCCGGACACTCCGCAACTCCCGCCCCTCGAACCGCGAAGTCGGCTACCGGTGCGTACGCAACGCCGCTGTGCAACCGTACGGTGTCCGGCCTTTCTGCGGACATCAACGACGCTACAGTATGCGTTGGCAGGACAGCGCCGAAGAATTCTTAATGGACGGGGGTCGTGCTTGGTGAACAGACATGGCCAGTGAGAATTGACAGATTCGGTCCGGAATACCAGAGAAAGGTGTGGAGCTGGTTCGGAAGCACCGCGATCGCGGCAGAGGAGGAGGACGATTGTCAGCAAGACCAGCGACGATAAGGAAGCGACGTGCATCCGCAAGTGCTGGTAGTTCTTCGAGTCGAGCAACGCGGAACGGTTCTGCGCGTTCGGGACGCCGCACCAGCGGCGCGCTCACGGCTCATGAAATGGCCGCCCAGCACCGGGAAATCTCCGTCAGCGAGTTCTTCGCCAAGAACCGGCACCTGCTCGGCTTCGACAGCCCCCGCAAGGCGCTGCTCACCACCGTAAAGGAGGCGGTGGACAATTCGCTCGATGCTTGTGAAGAGGCGGGTATCCTGCCCGATATCACGGTCAAGATCGAGGTCGCTCCTGGGCCCGATGGCACCCGCCCGGCCCCGTCCCAGGCCGATCGCTTCATTGTGATGGTTCGCGACAATGGCCCGGGCATCCCGGCGAGCAAGATCGGCAACGTCTTCGCCAAGCTGCTGTACGGTTCGAAGTTCCACCGGTTGAAGATGAGTCGCGGCCAGCAGGGCATTGGAATCTCCGCGGCTGCGATGTATGGCCAAATCACCACGGGCCGGCCCTGCCGCGTGATCAGCAAAGTGGCCGACGAACCTCGAGCCCACCTGTTCGAGCTGAGCATCGACACTGCGAAGAACCAGCCCGTCGTGCACGAGAAACAACAGATCGACTGGGATCAGCCCCACGGCACGGAGGTCGTGATCGAGCTGGTGGGACGCTACATGCGCGGCCGCCAATCGGTGGACGAGTACCTGGAGTACACCGCTATTGCCAACCCGCACGCGAGGATCGTTTACGTGACACCGACGGGCGAGACCCGCGAGTTTCCTCGCGGGGTCGAGGAGCTTCCAGCGCCCCCGCGTGAGATCAAACCGCACCCGCTGGGAATCGAACTCGGCATGTTCCTCAAAATGGCCAGGGACACGTCGACTCGCACGGTTTCGTCGTTCCTGACCAACGATTTCTGCCGGGTCTCCTCCCGCCTGGCCGCCCAGATCTGCGAGAAGGCCGGCGTGAACCCGAATGCGCGGATCAGGAAGCTCAAAAACGAACAGTTGGAAAGCCTGTATCGGGCTATCCAGAGCACGAAATTCATGGCCCCCCCGACGGACTGCTTGTCTCCCATCGGGGAGGAAGCTCTCAAGGCGGGTTTGGTCAAAACCGTGCCCGCGGATTTCTACGTGGCGACCACTCGCCCGCCCGCGGTGTACCGTGGTAACCCCTTCCAGATCGAGGTAGCCATTGCTTATGGCACGGGCGACGGCAAAAGTAGCCTGCAGCGTGTCGCTGAAGAACTCGAAAGCGGAGGGAATGGCGAGGCGAAAGCTGAGGGAGAACATAAGGACGACGGCCCGACCGAACTGGCTCGCGTGATCCGTCTGGCGAACCGCGTTCCCCTCGTTTACCAGCAGTCGGCGTGTGCAACGTTCAAAGCGGTTCTCCACACGAACTGGCGGAACTACGGGATCGCCCAATCCAAGGGGGCTCTCCCTCAGGGCCCCATGACGATCCTGATCCATATGGCGAGCGTGTGGGTTCCTTTCACGAACGAAGCAAAGGAGGCGATTGCGGAGTACGACGAAATCGTTCGCGAGGTACGGCGGGCACTGCAGGAGTGTGGCCGTAAGCTGGCCGTCTGGATCCGCAAACGGCAGCAGGCGAAGAACGAGCTGCAGCGGCGGTTTACTTTCGCCCGTTACATCGAAGAGGTCGCCGCCGCCTGCTGTCGGCTCAAAGACGGCCGAATCAATCAGGAGCGTCTGAAGCGACAGCTCTTGCAGATCGCCGAGCGCATTACCGGAGGCGAGGAAACCGACCGAATCCTGAACCGTGCGACAAAGACGGGCGTGGACGAAGATTTGGCCGGGGCGGTGGTCCGCACCGACGATGGCGAACTGGCCGGGGACTTGCCCGAGCTTGCTCGTCAGGTCGCGGCGAAAGCCTAAACGGCAGAGCCCCATACGAAAGCGAGCAGACCAACTTCACGGGAGCAACGGTCCACCATGGCTACAGCAACTCGGACTCGGCGGAAAACGAACCGGGAAGTGGCCCGATTGCTTGAAGGGCTGGCCGACATCGTGATCGAAGCCGCCCGGAAAGGGGAGGATCCCTATTTCGAGATCCCCGTCCGCGCGCTGTCGAACGTCTCCTTCAACAAGAAGCGGCGGATCATCGAAATGGGGGAGAACAAAACGCAGCGGTCTTTCTTCAACCTGGGGATGGCCAGGAAGTTCATGCAGACCTTGCTCGTCGCCGACGCTTTAAAGGTGCTCCAGCGCGAGAACTTCACCACCTCCTTGCGAGAGATCTACTACCGCACGAAGCACACAATCGCGGGCACAAACGAGAACACGTTCGATGAGCAGAGCGAATCGGACACGATCATCGAGGACCTGGAGGTCACCCTATCGCTGCTGCGTGAAGAGCTGAACGTACGTGCGGCAGAGTCGGGCTCGATTGTCGGGCCGATCGTGTTCGTCGAAGGCGGGGACAGAATCGACTGCACCCGGCAGGGGAAGGCCGGCAAGACGGTGCCGTCGATCGTTGAACCCGGGGAGCTCGACATCAAAAAGGTGACCGCCGACTTCGTCCTTCTCGTTGAGAAGGGCACCCAATTCAACCGGTTGTCGGAGGACAAGTTCTGGAAGAAGCACAATTGCATTCTTCTCACTGGTAACGGACAACCCCCGCGCGGCGTCCGTCGCCTCGCCCGGCGGCTGCACGACGAGTTCGGCCTGCCAGTGTACGTTCTGGTCGACAACGACCCGTGGGGGTACTACATCTACTCCGTGGTCAAGCAAGGGTCGATCAATCTGGCGTTTGAGAGCCAGCGCATGGCCATCCCGGACGCGAAGTTCCTGGGCCTGAGCAGCTTCGACCCAGAAAAGCACGGACTGCCTCGGAACGTTGGTATCAAGTTGACCCCCTCCGATATTCGGCGGGCTAAAGAGCTCCTCCGCTACCCCTGGTTCCAAAAGAAACAGTGGCAGAAAGAGATCCGGCACATGCTGGAGACCGGGCTCAAGTACGAGCTGGACGCGCTGGCGAACAAGGACTTCCGCTACTTGACCACCGATTACCTGCCGAAAAAGCTCAAGGAACAGGACTGGATCGACTAGCGACTGCCGCCGCGCGTCCGAAGACAGACCGGTTGGGTGAGCGATGTGGCGGGGCGTTGGGCTCGGGGTACCGGGCCGGCTCGCCTTAGAATTGCGGGCGCAACGGCGCCGACGGCTGCCACAACAGCCGCCGGCTTCGTTGGCGATCCGAAGGCTTCATCCCTTGGGTTGAGATCCGACGATGTCCGATGCTGGTCAGCCCGCAGTCGGTGAGGGCTGGGCGTACATTAACGGCAAACTCGTCCCGCTCCGCGATGCTCGGCTCCACGTTGCCGACGCCGGATTCGTATACGGGGCCACCGTCAGCGACGTGCTGCGATCGTTCGGCCACCGGTGGTTCCGCTTCGACGACCACCTGAACCGGTTCCTGAACTCGTGTCGGTACGTGGGCATCTGCCTGCCGTACAGCCGGGGAGAGCTGACAGGGCTAGCCCAGGACCTCTTGGCAAGGGCTCCGGCAGATGCTGAGCTTGGGCTGGTGCTGCTCGCCACCCCGGGCACCATGGCTTTGTACGCGGGAATCACCGAGCAGCACGGCCTGACGGCCCCCGCCACTGTGGTGCTGCATACGTTCCCTCTGCCCCGGGGACGGTTCCGCGCCCTCTACCGGGAAGGCATCCATCTGGTCGTTGCCCCCCAGCGACAGGTTCCTGTAGACTGCTGGGATCCCAAGGCCAAGTGCCGGAGTCGGTTACACTGGTGGCTGGCACAACAGTATGTCCGTGGGATTGATCCGAATGCGGTACCGCTACTCCTCGATCATCAGGGCAACCTCACGGAAAGCAGCGCAGCCAATGTCCTGCTGGTGATCAACGGTTCTGTCTACTGCCCCTCTCCGGAACGGATCCTGTGGGGGATCAGCCTCGACACCACGGCAAACCTGTGCCGACGGCTCGGCATCCGGTTCGAGACCAGGCCCCTGCAGCTCTATCACGTTGCCCTGGCGGACGAAATCTTCCTCACGAACAGCCTGTACTCGATCGCCCCTGTCACGCGCTTCAGCGGACGACCTGTCGGAGAAGGTACGCCCGGTGCCGTGTTCCGCCGGCTCTACGAGGCATGGTCCGAGCTGGTGGGGACCCCCCTGGCCGATGCCTGAGCCGCGGTCTGGGGGCGGAAGACTTGGGCACTTCCCCCGCATCTGAGTCGGCCAGCCGACCGATTAGACGGACCGCTCCGACGCACCCGGCCATACGCGTTCCTTCGGCAGCGCCCGGTGCTCCACCTGGCACAAGTTCTCCCTGGGACGGAGGTTCGCCACCCTCGGCGCGAACGACGTGTCATCACATGCCCCCTTCCCAGGCTGTTGCGATAGCGAGGACTTGTGGACGCCCCGTCGGCTTGGCGTAGACGGGGGCGTTAACTTGGGCCGTCGTTCGAGCGGCGCCAGCCGTTGGTTCCGGGGAGTCGTGTGCGCGGTCGTCGAACAGGACCAACGCGGCTCGGCAGCCCGGCTGTTGGGCCGCAACGGCGGATAGACCGGCGTCCGGGTTACCTTCCTGCTGATCCAAACCGATCGCTGCCCCCCAGGCGAATCGGCTCGTCCTGTGTGCTCCGGCCGGTTGCATGATAAGATGGATAAGGAGTTCCTTATCTAGATCCTCACTGGTGCTTCCTGCCTGGAGAGACTCCCGTGCGCGATTTTGTGCTGCGATTCGCTGCACTTACGCTGACGTTCTTCGTCGTTCCCCTGCCCGCCTCCGCTCAGGTAGCCCCCTTTGACGCTCCGCCACGATCGGTCCGGACCCGCGATTTCGATAGCTTGCACCTCAAGCTAGATCTCAAGTTTCGCTGGGACGACCGAACTGTGGCAGGAACGGCTGAATTGCGGTTTCGACCGTTCCGCGACCTGACCGTGCTGCGTCTGGACGCAATCGATCTGCATGTTCAGGCCGTGGCGATCCGGTATCCCAATGGTCAGTGGCAGCCGGCCAGGTTTCGCACCTTGCCGGGAGTATTGGAAATCGCCCCGCCCAAAAAGCTCCGATCTGGCAAGACGCACACGGTGCAAGTGCGCTACAGCGTGACTGCCCCCAAACGAGGGGTGCACTTCGTCGTTCCCGGTCCGAAGGAGCCCAAGAAGCATCGCGTGGTCTGGACGCAGAACGAACCGGAGTTCGCCCGGTACTGGATTCCATGTTTCGACTCCCCCAACGACCGGCTGACAAGCGAAACGATCGTCACCGTACCGAGTGAGATGTTTGTGCTTTCTAACGGAGTGCTCAAGGAGAAGAAGAAAAACGGGGACGGGACGACGACCTGGCACTGGGTCCAGGAACAACCGCACGTCGTGTATCTGATCTCGGTGGTGGCCGGCACGTTCGTCCCTTACGAGCAGAGCTGGAAGGACGTACCGATCATCTCGTATGTTCCGCCCGAATACATCGACCTCGCGCCCAATTCGTTCGCAAACACGCCGGCAATGATGGACCTCTTCTCGCGCCTTATCGGCGTGAAATACCCCTGGCCGAAGTACGCCCAGATCTGCTGTGACGAATATGGTGGCGGCATGGAGCATACCTCCGCCACAACGCTTGCCCTCAGTACCCTCCATGACGACCGCGCCCACCTGGACGTCAGCAGCGATTCCCTTGTGGCACATGAGCTTGCCCATCAGTGGTGGGGGGACTTACTGACATGCAAGGACTGGGCAGAGATCTGGTTGAACGAGAGCTTCGCCACCTATTTCGCGTCCTTGTGGACCGAGCACCATCGGGGATGGGATGAGGCGACCTGGGAGCGCTACCAGCATTTCCGCAGTTATCTGGGCGAAACACGCCGTTACATGCGCCCGATTGTGACGTATCGCTACCGGGCGCCCGGACTGATGTTCGACCGACACACATACCCAAAGGGGGCACGTGTGCTGCACATGCTTCGCTTCATCCTGGGAGACGACCGGTTCTTCCGCGCAATACGGTACTACGCTCGCAAGAACCGGCAACGTGTGGTCGAAACGGCCGATTTTCGCACGGCCATCGAAGAGAGCACAGGGGTGGGGCTGAACTGGTTTTTCGACGACTGGCTCTATGGCGCGGGCCATCCGGAATTCACGGCAAAAGCCGAATGGCGGGCCGATGAGCACACACTCAAGATCACGGTCGAGCAGACACAGAAACAGACCGAGCTCGTCGGTCTGTTCCGCGTGCCGGTGGAGCTGGAGTTCATCATGCCTGGCGGAGCGCAGGAGGTGAGGCAGGTCACGATCGACGAGAAGCGGGAGGTGTTCGTGTTCCATTTAGACGAGCGTCCCATCACCTGGTGTTTCGACGGGCCGGACTGGATACCGGAGATCCACAAGATTGAGCGGCCGCTGGCGGAGTGGCGGTACCGTGCGGAAAAGGACCCACATCTGCTTTGCCGCCATGAAGCGGTTGAGCAGCTCGACACGCAGCAGCGACGGCAGGGGGGGCTGGCGGTATTGATACGGGTGGCGAGGAAAGATCCGTTTTGGGCTGTGCGTGCCCGCGCGGCGGAGGCGGTGGGCAAGGCAGGGGGGCCGAAAGCGAAGGATGCGCTGATCGCGATTCTTCGGCACGATACGAAGTCGGCGGTGCGTCGTGCGGCAGCTCGCGCCCTGGGCAACTTCCGGGGCGCCGACGTGGAAGATGCGCTGGAGGCCGCCACCAAGGATCGCTCGTACTACGTGGCTGCAGACGCCCTTGGTGCTCTGGCACGGGTCAACCCAGACCGGGCGCGACCGTTGCTGAAGCGTGCGCTGGACCAGCGGAGTCACCGCGAGGTGATCTTGCGGGCAGCGGCTGACGCCCTGGCTCGGTTAGGCGACAAATCTGTCCTGCCCCGCTTCATCAAGATTTTGAAAGGGCCGTCGAGCGTGGACCAGCGAGTGGCGGTCTATCGAGCCGCTGTTCGGCTTAGCGAAGGAAAGCAACGGGAAGAGGTGGTCGATCTGCTTCTGGAGGAGCTTCAAGACCCGCGTCGGCGTGTGCGTCAAGCGGCTGCCGAGGCACTGGCGCAGACAGGAAGTGAGAGAGCGTTGCAGGTCTTACGTGAGGCGCTTAGCGAGGAGGAGTGGCCGTACATGCGGCAGTCGCTGCAATCGGCCCTTGAGGAGCTGGAGAAGGCGATCGAGCGCCGTGGTCGGCTGGAAGAGCGGCTGGAGCGGCTGGAGCGGCGTGTTCGCCGGCTGGAGCAGAGCAAGAAATAGCCGCGGCCGGCACGGAGGCCGCGCGCAGACAAGCCGAGCTTGGTGCCGATTGCGAAACGACTTTTCATCGACCCGCCGCATCCAACGCGATGGCCCCGCTACTACCGGGGGCGCCGCGCAGCCTGGCAAGTCTTCCAGGTAACCGCGGCTCCATGGCGCGGGTGCACGTTCTCAGCACATTCGCGCACGGTCGGTGAAAACTGATTTCCGACTGCCTGTGAGAAGGGGGCAAGGGGGCCACTGGCCCTGCTCCTTCCCACAGCGGGGCTCCGCTCGCCACCGGTCGGGACTGCCCCAGCGCCGCTGCGACGGCTTCGATCCGCCAGCGCCCGGGGGCCCCCCGTACGCCTGGGCCGCCGCTAGTGCGCAAGGTGATCGGTCCGATCAGTCCGATCGGACCGATCGGCCCGATCGATTGGATCCGTCCGATCGGCCCGACCAGCGCTCGGCCAGCGTTTGCACGGCGAAGTCGCCTGTGGCATGTGAAAGGGGGCCATGTCGCCGGACGGGAAGCTGGCTGCCGGCAGCGGCCAAGACGGGTTCCCACCGCGGTCCGGCCGGACGCGTGTGCTTGCCAAGCGCATGGCACAGGCCGGCCAGGAGTGCGACGGTGAGCGTTCCGGCGGGCTGATAGGAGGGGTCGTGGAACATCCCTTCGGACCAGTAGGCGGCTGCTGCGCACAATGTCAGCAGGCCAACGGTCGTTCTGACATCGTTGCGGCTACGCGTCAGCAACCACGCCCTCTTCAACCACATCCACCAAACAGACCCGAACAGGAAGGCCCCCACGAGCCCGGTCTCGGCAAGCACGCG
>JALSID010000297.1 GCA_026981825.1 Planctomycetota bacterium | reverse complement strand
AAGAAAGGCCAATCGCCGCGCCGGTGGCCCAGAACCCCAGCACTCCCCCTCCAACACTTTCGTTCACAGCACGCTCGAACTGCCCGAAGCCCCAGCCAAAGATCGGCCGCTTTAAGAACAGCGTGATCGCGCCGTCCAGCAAGGCCAGCCGCTGCAGAAAGCTGAACTCGACAAGTTCTGCCCCCTCAATTCTCTGCGGATTGAGAAACTCCGCCCCCGCCACCACCGCTCCGATGACCGCCGCTACGATCCCGACGCAGATCAAACCATAGCGCAGCGAGTGCCTCGACATGGCGAACAGGAGGATCCAGAGGACGCCAACACAACCGAGCCACACGCTGCGTGTCTGGGTGAAAAGAATCGCAGCGGCGAACAGTGGCACCGTAACCAGGCAGACGAGCCGCAGAATTCCCCCCACGCGGCGAAGGAACAGGATCGTAGCGGCCAGACAGATGAGCAGCATCGTGCCCAGCAAGGGGGTGGAAAGAAAAGGTCCAACGGGCCTACCGAGGTAAAGCTGTCGTGGTCGGAGGATGTGCCGAGGGAACACAAGAGCTGTTACGCCCAGTTTTTCAAAGATCGCGGTCGCTGCCAGGTAGGTTCCGAATCCCCACAGCACAACGAGGAGGAGGTTCACTTCGCGCCGCGACAGACCACCGCGTTGCTGGACGGCGAGGTACATGACGATCGGCATCCCCAGCAGGTAGGAAAGCCGTATACCCGGCGGCATCTCGTCCCATGGAAGGGGGTTCCATTGATACAGCGTGAGTTGAACCAGGCAAAGAAGCCCGAACAGGCCCAGGCTTAGCAAACTTCTATCACGGATCTCCAGGTGCTGACCTCGATGCACGACGGTACGAATGAGGACGAAGGCAGCCAACCAACCGATTGCCAGTCGGTCTGGGCTAACCGTCTTCCCGGCCCATTCCCATGTGACGGTGCCCGGACCGTAGATGGAGCAGATTGCCCAGACTGCGAGGACAGGAACCAGTGGGCTTGCGGCCAGAGCAAGCACACAGGACCAGACAAGGCCGGTTACAAGAGCGAGGGGGAGGAGAGCGGACACGTCGCTCCTCGGTCTGTCCGAACTAAGCCCATCGGTAGAGCCAGCGCGGCACCGGGAAGGTCTGCCGATTCAGCACAATCCCCGCGACCTGCAGTTCGGCCCGGTGCAAGGCACTTAAGGCGCGCTCGACGCTTTCGCACTTGATCCGACCGGAAGGCACGACCAGAACGCTTCGGCCCCGGCGGATCATCCAGGCAATCGACGCGGGATTGTATTTCAACGCCGGCATGTCGACGAAGACGAAGTCGTATTGCTCGATCAACAAGCGCAACAGCCCCTGAGCATGCTCGCGTCGTACGGTGTATCCGGAGGGATCTGGTCCTCCCGCCGGGACAATGACGACGTTGGTCTGGCTGGTGGCTACCACTGCGGACTCCAGTGAGGTCTCCCGATTGAGCACTTCCCAGACGCCGGTGCAGTGCTCCAGCCGAAGTAACCGGGTGAGGCCCCTTTTCTTAAGATCGAAGTCGACCACACAGAAGGACAGATCCGGATCCATGGCCGAAGCTTTGGCTGCCAGCAGGAGCGCGATCGTTGTAGCACCGGCCGGATCGCTCCAATGGCAGAGGAACAGGACCTCTCCGCTGCGGTGGGCGTGCTCCCGTCCGCCGACCGTCAGCTCGGTCCAGAGCTCTTCGACGGCCGACTCCAGCTCCCGGTGCGGCGTAGGCAAAGCGACCGGGGGAATCTCGTTGCCGAGCAATCGCTCGCCGGGCAAAAGGGTGGGAGCAGCGTCCCCCGGTGTGCCCCCCCAACGTGCTGCCCGTTCTAGAACGGTCTGGAACAACCCCATTCGGCAACCCTCCAGGCCTTCCCCCAGTGTGTGAACATGCGCTTCATCGATCGTCCCCCTTCGCGTCCTCCACGGCCCTCGGCGGTAGCCTCCGACGGCCCCCGCGGTCAGTAGCCGATCGCGCTCCGCCTAGTTCCGCCCGAACACCAGAGGCTCTTCGACCTCTGGAATTGCAGCGAGGACCGGCACACCGATCCCCCGCCGCATCAGGTCTGTTTCGTGTCGTACGGTATGGCTGTAGTAGTTCGCCAGGAACGCCAATCCGATCCCGCACAGCAACCCGAGACCGGCGCCGAGGGCGGCCACCGCGCTGTCGGGCACGGAAACCGGTCGTTCGGAGACCAGCACGTCGCCGAGCGGCACAAAGAAGGTCGTTTGGCCGGCCGCGGCGAGCTCCAGGCGAGCCTGAGCAAGCCGCGCTTCGATCTCGCGAAGGGCCTCCTGCTTGCGATCCACTTCAGACTTCAGCGCGAGGAACTCCGTGTACTTTCCAGCAAAGCTGGCGAGTGTCTCCACCAGCTTTTCTCGGCGCCGCATCAGGTCGGAACGGATGCCTTTCAGCACTTCGATCTCCTCGCCTATTGAGGCTTCCACGGCGGCCAGACGCTCCCGGTAGAGGTGCCGCAACTGAGCGGACCGGTCGCGAGCGTTGAGGAGTTCGGGATGGTTCGGCGTATAGATGGCCTGCAGGGTGCGCTCCTGGACCTCCGCTTCCGCCAGGGCCTGTTGCAACCGGCCAAGCTCGGGATACGCTTGGAGAAATTCCTCAGGTGCCCCCTCACCGTTGCCCTGCCTGAGAGCTGCCACGCGGCGGAGCAGATGCTGCTTTGTGGCGAGGCGCTGGGTGACCGTAGCTAGTTCGCGCTCCACCTCATTGAGGGCCTGGACGGTTGCCGAACTTCCCGTCGGTGCCCCCCCTGCCGCCTGCACGTCCACGATTCCAACCCCAACAGCCTTCACGAAATGGTCCAGCGCAGCGATCGCTCGATCCAGCTCGGCTCGTCTCTCTTTAAAGGACCGCTCGAGGGTTCGGACCAGCTTCGTCGCGTGCGCCCGTCCAGCCTCGGCCAACGCCTCCTGAGTGTGCTTCAGCAGGGACGCGAGCAACTCGCCGGCGAACTCGCGGTCGTGATGACGCACACGAATGGTCACAATCTGGCTGGCGCCGAACTCGGACGAGCGCCGCTGCTCGAATTGAACCCGCTCGCGGATGTCGGCAAGAAGCTTCGCGCGTTCCTCCGCGCCAGCCTCCTCGAACCGCCTCTGGAGAAGATCCACGGCGACCCGACTCAGGACCGGCCGCGATAAGGCTACCTCGCGCAGGTTGGCAGCGGCGGTCTGGATCCGCTCGTACTGTTCCCGAGGCGATTCGCCCATGTGGCGGAGCTTCGCGGTCTCGTCCCGTACCCACAGTTGCACGGATGCTAGGTATTCGTCCGGACTGAGGTACGCGATAGCGGCAGCCGCCGCGGTGAACAGGCAGAGAGTCCCCAGAAGCAGGTGGCGGTACAGAAAGACGACGCGCAGGATCTCGCGCAGCGTCGTTGGTTGGGTGGACGCTGCTGGTTTCATTCGATCTCGTTGCCTCCTCAGCTCTGCCTCATCGCTCTTCCCGATCACTGCATCAACGACACAGGAACGGCGCCGTAGACCGTTTCGCTCAACACGCGGCGGACGAAGTCGTTCACGTCCTGCACATGATCCTTGGGCACGATGATGATGTCCCCATCCCGCAGCCAGGTGTCATCCCAAAGGACAACATCCCCCCGCCGCCACTCCCGATCGATGGCCCGATCCAGGTTGAGAACGGCCACCTGTGGCCGGCCTTCCGCGTACCCGCGAATCAGGAGCACCTCGCGCAACTCCGCCGACGGCAAAAAGCTCCCCGCCTGAGCAATGGCCTGGATAACGGTGGTGGGCCTGGTGATTTCGAGCATGCCTGGGTTGCGGACCTCACCGATGACGTAGACGCGATCGGGAGCGCGTTGAGCGAGATGGACGGCGACTTCGATTCCCGGTAGGTACTGGCTATAGCGATGGGTAACTTCGCGGCGCACATCGTCCAGAGTTCGGTTGAACGCCTGGACCCGCCCGATAACGGGCAACTCCACGATCCCATCCGGACCAACCGGCAGCGTCAGGGATTGGTTGAAGAAGCTCCCCACCGAGAACGTCCGCCGCAGCTCCTCCCCAACCTGGAGCGGGTCAACCACGGTCACAGTGACCGTCGGTCGTTTCCAGAACCGACGAGCCCCCCGCTGCAGCTCTCGCCTCACGTCCCCCACACTTTTCGTCGCGACGTCGACGGTACCCAGCAACGGAAGCTCGATCGTCCCGTCCGGCTTAACCCGCTGTTCCACCACACGGCGTTGCCCGTTTGCGTCCAGCGGCAGCTCGACCCGGATCACATCACCCACCCGTATCCGGTAGCGGTCGGTCACCGGCTGGGCAGGAAGATGGAGGGTAAAGAGCAGTTGGTCGCCCGGCCGGAGCCGATAGGCGTCGTAGGGAGAAAACGGTCGATCGCCGCTCACGGGCACGATCGCACCGTCCAGGGTTGCTCGCGGCGCCGGGGGTTGGACGGGCGTGAAGGAAGCGGGGGGCCGTTGGGAAGGCAACTTGATGCAGCCCCCAGCGGCAAGCAGAGCCGTCGCCGCAAGAACCGAAGCGATCCTGCAACCGGAGAGCACACTCAAGGGATGTCCCGTCCTGTCGAGGTCGAAGCGGGAGGCTTGGAGAGAACTCACCTGTTGTAGGAATCGTCCGGAATGGGCGTCCTGGTTCACGTTAAATGGAGCTGCCGGCCATGCACCTGGACCAAACGCGCATGCTAGATTCCAGTGAAGAGGGGAAGCTACGCGACGCCGGTTGGTGAGAGAAAGCGCAGGCCTTGCCGGCTCGCGTCCGCCCATAGTGCATCCGCCCCTGTGGCGGCGAGCCTTTCCGGCAGGCAGGAGCTTGGCGCCCGCAACTCGCCTCAACGTAGGCCGGATCACGAACCAGGCTCAGGTGCGACGCCCGAGGTAGCCGCGATGCGGATCCTGATGCTGAACAAGTTCCTTTACCCGCGCGGTGGCGCGGAAACGCAGATGCTCGAGCTGGGGGCCGCGCTGAAACGAGAGGGTCACGAGGTGGCCTACTTCGGCACCTACGACCGTCGGAATTGCGCGCCACCCGAGGCCAGTTTCACGTTCTACTGCACCGAGCCCGGGTCCGCAAACTTGCGGGACGCGATTGGCTTTGTGTGGAACATCTTCACGGGCAGGTCGGGCCGCCGGATGCTGGCCCAGGCGATCCGAATGTTCGAGCCCGATGTGATCCACGCACACAACGTCTACCACCAGATCGGCTGTGCCCTGCTCCCCCAGGCGAAGGAAACGGGACGGCCTCTCCTGATGACGCTGCACGATTACAAGCTTGTTTGTCCGACCTACAACATGTTCGACGGTTCCACCTTTTGCTTTGCGTGCCGCCATCGTCGCTACTGGAACGCGCTGTTCCGCTCCTGCCATCGGTTCGGTCGCACGGCGAGCACGCTTCTGGCAGCCGAATCGTTCTGGGCGGACTTGAACCGGTTCTACCACAGGGGGATCGATCGCTTCATCGTTCCCAGCCGCTACTTGCAGCGTCTTATTACGGACTCCGGCATCCCGCGCCGACGGACGTTCCTACTCCCCAACGCCATCGATCTCCGCAAATGGCAGTATGACCCCACACCGGGCACACACTTCCTGTATGTAGGACGCCTCAGTCGAGAAAAGGGGGTGGGCATGCTATTGGACATCCTGGCCGACTTGCCCGAGATTCGCTTACGGATCGTCGGTCGGGGGCCCCTTGAAAAAGAAGTAAGAGCCGCCTCCGAAGAACTCGACAACGTGGAGTACGTCGGAGCTCTGCCCCCGGACGGAGTCGCCCAGGAGCTAAGAGCCTGCCGGGCACTCGTCGTACCCACCACCTGTCCCGAGAATTGTCCCATGGTGATTCTGGAAGCGTTTGCGACCGGTCGGCCGGTGATCGCCACGGAAGTAGGCGGCGTGCCCGAACTGTTCGAACACACCGACCTCAGCCCAGGCTTGACCGTTCCACCGGGGGATACCGACAGCCTGCGCGACGCCCTGATCCTCCTCTCTCACGAAGATGGACTGGTCAGGCGAATGGGGCAGGTCGCCCGTGAAATCGTCGAAGCTCGCCATGACCTGGACGCGTACGTCGAGACGATCTGCCAGCTCTATCGGAATCCCGCGCTGGACACGGTGGCAGTTCGCGAACGGCACGAAAGCGTGCGCCGCCAGACGTCGTCGACACGACCCACCGGCGCCCCTTTAGCCTGACCTAATCGGCACCGCCTCTGTCTCAGCCCCTGCCTCTGCCCCGTTCTGGTCCTGCACCGATCCACAGGCCGCGCTCCAGTTGCCGCTTCGTCCCGGTGAAAAGCAAGAAGCGAGTCAGTCGTTGTACGGATCGTGCACACCGGCTGGGGTGCTCTGCGCCTGTTTGCTTTCCCACTCGCCTGCTCGCTCCTCCGTCCTTGCCCCGGGAGGACCGACGCGGACAACCTCGAGGGCCAGGTCGAAGTAGTCCTGAGCGCCGTTGCTGGATGGAGCGTAATCCAGAATCGACTTGCCGTGGCTGGGGCATTCGGCAAGCCGGATATTGCGGCGGATCCTTGTCTCAAAAATCACCGCCTCGGCCCAGGGCAGGCGCGGATCCTGCTGCTTCCCGAAATACTGCCGCAGGTCCGCCTCCACTTCTGCCGCCAGCCGCGTGTTGGATTCGACCATGCACAGCACAATGCCGCGCACCCTCAGATCGCGGTTGATTCGGCGTTGGACAAGAGCGATCGTTTCGAGCAGCTTGGACATGCCGTGCAGAGCGAGAAAGTGGGGTTGCAGGGGGATGATCACCTCGGTGGCGGCCGTCAACGCGTTCAGGGTCAGCACACCGAGGGACGGTGGACAGTCCATGAGGATGAAATCCGGTCGTGGGGGCTGCTGCGTCGGTGCTGCGATCAATTGTGCGCCGGCGATTGGAGGCTCTGCGCTCTGATCCGGCGCTTCCGAGTATTCGGCCTTGATCAGATCGCGCAGGATCACCTCCCGGCCCACGATGCCGACCAGCTCAACTTCCGCCGCAGCCAGGTCGATATGCGAGCCGACCATGTAGAGGTTCGGCTCGATCTCAACCAGCGCCTCGCGCAGGCTGGCGCCGCTTGTCAGCACCTCGTACATGGACGCCTTGAGGGCGGTGGGATCGACGCCCAGGTGCAGGGTTGCGTGCGCCTGGGGATCCATATCGAAGACATGGACCACGTACCCGAGCCGCGCCAAAGCTGCTGCCAGGTTGACCGTGGTGGTCGTCTTCCCAACGCCGCCTTTTTGGTTCAGTATGGCGATCCTTCGCACCACGTCCTCCGTGCCGGTTCCTGCACTCCTCGCACCGGCCAATTCACTCCGGGCATCAAAGCTATCCGTCCCCGCCGCCGGTTGCAATAGGAACCGGGGCCCCCCGGCAAATCGACCGAACCGTCGCCCGGTGCTCGCTGCGCAACTTTTGCTACCATTCTGAGCTGGAGAAGACTGGCTGCAGAAACGGAGCGAAGGCGATGGACAAGTGGCCGATCGGTGTCTTTACTTCGATCGACGAGGGTTTAGGCGTTCGGTTCGGCGTGGTCAAGGAACTGAAGATTCCTACGGTACATCTGCACACACCGAGCCGGGAGAAGCGCACTCCTGAAGCAGCCGCAGCGTTCCGCCGGGAATGCGACCAGGCAGGAATCACGATCACGGTTCTCTTCGGCGGATTCCAGGGTGAAAGCTACGCGGACATTCCCACCGTCAGGCGGACTGTGGGCCTTGTTCCGAAAGAGACGCGGGCCGAACGCGTCGACGACCTCAAAAAGATCTCCGACTTCGGCCGCCACCTCGGCGTACCCGCGATCGGCATCCACATCGGTTTCATTCCCGAATCGCCGGAAGACCCCGAGTTCGCCGAATTGGTCGCCGTGACGCAGGAAGTGTGCGATTACCTGAAGGGGAATGGCCAGGCGCTGCATCTTGAAACCGGCCAGGAGACCGCAGAAACGTTGCTGGCTTTCATTGCCGCCGTGGACCGGGACAACCTCTTCATCAACTTCGACCCGGCAAACATGATCCTTTACGGAACGGGCGATCCAATCGAAGCGCTGAAGAAGGTGGGCCATCGTGTGCGAAGCGTGCATTGCAAGGATGCACGGTGGGCTCAGAAGCCCGGCGAAGAGTGGGGCGAAGAGGTGCCGCTTGGCCAGGGCGACGTCGACTTTGAAGCATTCTTGCGGACGCTGGACGAGTTCGGCTACACGGGGCCGCTCACCATCGAACGAGAGATCCCGCACGACCCCGAACGTCAAAAGCGAGACATCGCAGCGGCGGTTCAGATGCTGGAAGCCCTGAAACGAGAACTCGCCGGCTAACGCTGCCCTGGCCGCCACGTGGGAAACTGTGCGCGGCTTTCGGCGGCGGCGAGGCCTAGCCGTCGCTGGCCGGCCGAGGCCCACCGGACCTGTTGGGCAAGCGCGCCTGGGGCGACGCCGCGGGCTGGCGGTGAGCTACCGGAAGCTCGCTAAGCCCGCTCAGTACCCGGGGAACGGTGCGCTTTCTGGAGGGACGGGTTCCGTGGTGGGTGGCGGGTACATGGGCGCGGTCGTGTAGACAGGGGCGGCCCCGAATCCGGCTGCGGCGCGCTGGGCGAACCGCGCCGTCTCGTCGGGGAGCCGGAGAAACCAGTTGGTCCAGCGGTAGGCGGTCTGTTCTGCCTCGTAGGGTAGCGTTGCCGCGAACCGCTCCAGACGCGGGACGGCGCTACAGCCCAGCCCGAACAGGCACAGCCATGTGACTCCGACCAACCGCCATCGGACCATTGAGGTACGTCCCGTACATCCTGCGGCAGCGGCGCACGTTTATCCTTACAATCGGCAGACCGGACGCGGAGTTTGAACGGATGCAGAAGGTCTGCCGCCACGTGATCGCTTCAACAACCTCGAAGGGCCTGCGATGCACGAGCTAGCCTACCCGGAATTCCCGGACAGCCCGGAGACGGAAGTCGTCCTCCGGTGGCTCGAATGCGAGGAAGGCATGCAGGACCTCGTTACCGATCTGGTGGAAGAAACGATTGCACAACTCGGCGAAAGGGCTGATCGCGACCGCATTCTGGACGCAGTGGCCGGCGCATTGCGGGCCTTCGTACGGTCGCGCAATCCGCTGATGGACGAGGTCAGTCTGTACAGCCAGTTGATCGATGCGGCCCTGGATCGAGTGCGCTGGCGAGCGATTGCGGAGTGGCTGGTGCCGGACGACGCAGCCGATGGCTGACACCACGTCCGCCGAATGCAGCGTTTTTCGATCACTAATACAGGTGCGGCGTGGAGGACATCCCCGGCCACGGATGGTCCCGTGTCGCTGCGCGCCGAGGGTATGGGGTTGGAACCTGCGTCCCCCTCCGACGTGCCACAACGGTGGCTCGGAGCACCGGATTCTAGAATAGCGTGTGTGTCGGTAAAACAGGGGTCAGCCGCCTAGGTCAGGAGCCGCACCCACAGGCGGAAGCGGAACGCTTCGCGTAGTTGCACCCAGCAAACGGGCTACATGGGACGTGGGTGCACGGGAGCCGGCAGTTGGCACTTGCATCGCGAGGTAGCGTTGCTATGCGAGCACACGTACTGGAGCGGCAGGCCCCGGCCGAAGAACATCCTCTCGTGCTTCGCGATCTCCCAACTCCGGAGCCGGGCGAACAGGAGCTGCTTCTCCGCGTCGAGGCCTGCGCCGTGTGCAGGACCGATCTCCACATCGTCGAAGGTGACCTAAAACTCCACAAGCAACCGATTGTCCCAGGCCACCAGGTTGTGGGGGTCGTCGAGAAAATCGGCGCCGGAGTGCGGGGATGGCAACGGGGCGATCGAGCGGGCATCGCCTGGCTGCGCTTCACCTGCCAAACCTGCAAGTACTGTCAGCGAGGCCAGGAGAACCTCTGCCCGAACGCGAGGTTCACGGGTTGGGATGCCGACGGTGGGTTTGCTGAGTACGCGACGGTGCCGGCGGACTTCGCCTACAGGATCCCTGCGAAGCTGTCTCCGGAGCAGGCGGCTCCCTTGCTGTGCGCCGGTGTGATCGGATACCGGGCCCTGCGCCGCGCCGATGTTCGTCCCGGCAGCACCGTCCTCCTCATCGGGTTTGGCTCGTCGGCGCACATCGTAATGCAGATCCTGCAGTACTGGGGGTGCGAGGTGTTCGTATTCAGTCGTCAACCGCACCATCGCCAGCTCGCCCTGCAAATGGGAGCAGCATGGGTTGGTCAGGTGGGCGAGCATCCCCCTCACCCGGCCGATCACGCCATCCTCTTCGCCCCTGCCGGCCGTCTCGTCCCGCCGATCATGGCTGAGCTCGATCGCGGTGGCATCCTCTCCATTGCCGGGATCTACATGAGCCCCGTACCGGAACTGGACTACCAGACGCACCTTTACTACGAGAAGGAAGTGCGTAGCGTCACGGCGAACACACGCGAGGATGGTCGGGAGCTCATGGAACTGGCCGCTCGTATCCCCATCCGTCCCCGCATCACCACCTACCCCTTCGACCAGGCAAACCAGGCACTCGAAGACCTGAAACGAGACCGGCTCCAGGGTACCGCGGTGCTGCTGCTGAGTGCGTCCTCCACTACCGAAACGCCCCCCGAGGAAGGAAAAGATGACGAAAGCTGAGGTACAGGTTGAGAACTATCCGCTGGCGACACCCGAAGCGGTTGCGACGCCGGCGCTCGCTTTTTACCCCCACCTGATCGAACAGAACCTGCAGCGGATGCTGTCGTTCGTCAACAACAACCCCGACCGCCTCTGCCCACACGTCAAGACGCACAAGACCCGCCAGATCGCCGAGATGGAGCTGAAGGCGGGGATTCGCAAGCACAAGTGCGCGACTCTGCGCGAGGCGGCCATGCTGGCGGAGGCGGGCGCCGAGCAGGTCCTGGTCGCCTACCCGCTGTACGGACCGGCCATCCACCGGTTTTTCGCGATCCGCGAACGCTACCCTTCCTGCCGGTTTTCAACACTGGTTGATGCTTTCGAAGCAGCCGATGAGCTGTCTCGCGTCGCCGAGCAGCGCGGTTCCCCCCTGCCCGTGCTCGTGGATGTGGATGTCGGCATGCATCGCACGGGGATCTGTCCGGAGCGAGCCGTCGAGCTGGCCTTGACCGTCCAGCGGCTGCCGGGCCTGGAATTCGACGGTTTCCACTGCTATGACGGACACAACAAGGCCCCCTCCGTGGAAGAACGGCGCAAGCAGGCGAACATGGTGCTGAACACGGCGCTGCAACTGGCCGAGGAGCTCTCTACGCACGGAGTTCCCACTCGCCGGCTTGTCCTGGGTGGAACGCCGACTTTCCCGTTCTACGCAGCGGCCCCCGATCCTCGGATCGAGTGTTCGCCGGGAACATGCGTCCTGCACGATCTCGGCTACGGGGGGCGTTTTCCCGATCTCGGCTTTACCCCCGCTGCCGTAGTGTTCAGCCGCGTCATCAGCCATCCCTTGCCGGACACGATCTGCCTTGATTGTGGCTACAAAGCCGTGGCAGCCGATCCCCCTCCGGAGGCTCGATTCCGGCTTGCGGCTATTCCTGAAGCAGAGCTGATCGGACACAGCGAAGAGCACGCTGTGGTACGGGTGCCGTCACCTCCGCCGAGCTTGGGAACGATCCTGGCCGTCCTGCCGGGGCATATCTGCCCTACAGTCGCCCATTATGACACGGCGATCGTCATCGATGAGTCCGGCCAGGTCGTGGACCGCTGGCCTATAGCAGCACGCTCGCGGGATCTGCCCTTCCCCAGCTAAGGGGCCGCACCCGGCGTGCGAGATCGGCCCCCCACGCACGCCCGGCCGACGGCTGCCGAATCGGGTGGTGCTTAGCGAGGCGATTCGCACGCAGTCGCTGCCGCGCCCCGCATGGGGCGCTGCTAGCTTCGGCAGCCCCCTTGGCCCAGCGGGCAGACGCCGCGAAAGGGCAGGTTACTGCCGCAACAACCAGATCGGTGATGACCAGGCAGTTCCCCGGTCCGTCTGCTGGACACGAATGTAGTAGTAACTGAACTTTCGGTTCGGAACCGCCGAATCGGTCCAGGTGAAGTCGAGCTCTAGCTTCGGTTCTGAGATCACGCTCGCGTACACCACCTCCGCGTTACGGACCACTTCCACGAAGGCGATAGGTGCTGTTCCGCGGATATGGGCCGTGAGCCGAACCGGGCCTCCAGAGTATGGCACGCGGTCGCCCATGATCGCATCGCCCATGCGAACATCGAGGATGATGTTATCTGTGGCCGCATAGGTGTGCCGTTTGCGCATGGCGTCCACGAGCGCCTCACGGGTCAGATCCTCGGCCAGCACGCACGCATAGCTGTTGTGCGTGGCGATATGGTCGCTCGACGCCTGGAAACCAAGCCAGTAGCCTTTTTCCAGAGCATTCCAGACGTAGCCGGCAGGCCGGAACTGGCCGTGGAGTATGGGGGTATTCTCGTCCACGGTCAGCGGCTGCCCCCTACCCTCGTACGAAGTGTGGTAGCCCTGGAACAACTCAACCACCGGCTCGAGTTCGGGGTCGAAGCCGGTCTCCCAGTTCGTTCCCTGGTCGGTGGCCGAGGTGTGCAAGGTGACGATCCCACCTGTCTTTCTGATCTCCACGTACAGCAGCTTCGTGTCATCTGGACGCGGTCGGCGACGGCGAGCTGCAGGATCACGTGTGATGGGAAACGTGCGGAATCCTCGCTTGGTCCAGATGATGTTACGATGCCCCCATGGGTAGGGCACAGAGCGTTCATAGCCGTACAGGGGCACGAACCGGTCGGGCACGTGGTACATGTCGTTGGATTTCTGCGTCCGCCACCAGGGATATTCGCGGTCGTGTCCCATGCCGTGATCACCAACGAGGATGAAGTCCAGCGAAGCTGCGTCCAGGGCGTACCGGTAAAAGTCGGTCAGGCTCCCATCGCCTACCCCGTCGAACGAGATATCGGTGTGGCGGTGGAGATCTCCACGGTAGATCCGGTAGGTCTTGCCATTCGCCTCGATTCGGTACTGCCGAATCCGGCGCAGGTCGCCCACTTCATCGGGGTGGACGTTGCGAATCTGCCCTCCGGTCGCATACGAAGGCCGAACGTCCCCCACCGAAGGACATGGAGAGCCGCTCTTCACGGCCACTTCGTCCAGCCGAAGACGCCCAAAATGCACAACCAATCTTGCCCCGGTCGTGGGGGCGCGGGCTGTGCGGCTGTCCGTAGCCCATGCCAGGTACAGAACCCCGGTACCGGCCAGCAACCTCCCCTTCATGTGCTGGCGCCCCATGGAATCGGCCAGCGGCACGGGCTCGCTCCAGCCTTCGCCGTCCCAGTAGCACAGGAAAGGCTCCCACCAGCCCGCGGCCGCCCAGCCGTCTGCGCGGGGGACACGGGCCGTGCGGTGCCGGAACAGAACCCAGAGTCGCCCTGAGCTGTCGAAGGCCAACTGCGGGTACTCGGAATACTCCTGGAACTCCCGAGGCAAAGAGGACACAAGATCAGGGGTAACGCTGCGGAATTTACCCCCTTCCAAGCGCTTGATCCGCAATACCCTGCGTTCGTAAAGTCGTGTTCCCCGGGGCCAATCCAGGTACCACCACCAGAAGCCGTAATCCTTGCCCCAGGCGGGAGTACCTTCGTCGTAGGCCACCCAGACGCGGCCGTCACGATCGCAAGCCACGGACGCGTATGCCTCGAATAAGGGGCTGTCGGCCACAGCCACAACGTCACCCGGCCGTCCATGATTGATCGATCGAACCAGCACGTCGTAGTTGCCCCGGTCGTAGGTGTCCCAGGCAACCCATACCG
>JALSID010000296.1 GCA_026981825.1 Planctomycetota bacterium | reverse complement strand
GCACGCACACGCCCAAGGACAAGTTTTCCTCGCCGTACTGGCTGGACGAGGAGGCGTTCCTGGAGGTGAAGGCGAAGTTCTACCGCGACGGGGTGTGGGACCGGCAGGGGGTGAAGGACTACCTGGCGCTGCCGTGTATGAACCGGGCGGATGCCCTGGACATGGTGGAGGTGGCGCAGGAGCATACCTTGGTCAAGTCCACCATCGTGGGGGCACGTGAACGAGTGACCTATATCGGATTCGACGGCAAAGTGGTCAAAGTGGGGCATGAAATGGGCGGTGGTGGTACGCAGGTGTTTCCGGACCCGAAGAAACTTGGGGAGGTGAGGCGGATATGGTGAAGCCGGTGACGAGGCGGGAGATTTATGAGCTCACGGTGAAGTACTGCGACCGGGTGCTGGAGATTCTGCAGGACTGGGAGCCGTCCAATGATACGCCTCCCGGACGTGTAATTTATGAGTGCATGTGGCTGAAGCAGGAGATTGCGGAAAATCGTCTGCCAGTGCCGTTTTACGATGAGTTGTTGACCATTCGCTATGTCTACAGCCACGGCGACATGCCCCGGGAGGCGTATGAGAAGGGGATCGAACGCTATCTGCGGTTCATCATTGCGTTGTCGGATGGCTACCGGATCGTCGAGCCCAAGGACTATCCTGAGGTGCAGGAGGACATCGACCGTTTTCTGCGGCGGCTGCGGGACGGGGGCTGGGAGTCGAAGGAGGGGGTGCCGGAACTCATCGCTGACCTGGAGGCGATCCGGGAGAAGCTGAACACCACCGAGGAGATCATTCCCCTGCCCTTTGAAGGTCACAAGTTCTTCGACAACCCGGATTGGTTCAGCTGGGTGAGGCCGTTCTTTGACGAGTCTCCGGAGATGCAGTCCCAGCTGCGTGAAGTGGCATTGGAGGTGTTCGAAGGCCAGTTCGAGCGTTACCGCTACACGGACCCGGTTCCGCCGCAGGCGACGCTGGAGGCGTGAGCGCAGGGTGCGTTCGCATTGCGAACGTGCCGGGTTTTCGAGGCCGCGCGCAAGGGCGAGCGGTCGTACAGGCAGGTGGTGCGGCACCGCGCGGCGACACAGCGGCCTGGCGTCCCCTTCCGTCTTCCGCCGTCCGTCATCTGTCCTCCGTCCTCCGGACCCGGCCCTGCTGCGCGATGCCGCCGTGGCGCGGCGGCGGCTTTCGCGATGCCCAAGCCGCCCTGGGCTGGCTCAGGCGGCACAAGCGTACCGACCCCATCATCTGGATAGACGGCTACGAGCCCGGGCGCAACGTGTGGCTGGAGGCCAAGGACTGGAACAACTGGCCGCCGGTGGACAAGAAGTTTGCCAGGAAAGTAATCAAGAAGGACCTGGATGCACTCAAGCTCCAGGCCAGGCTGGCGAAGCGCAAGGGAGTGGGCCTGGAGGTGCACGTGCCCACGGAGCGGAAGGCGGCGGAGTTGCGGCGCCTATTGGACAACGAAGGTATCCTTGGCATCAAGGTCGTGGTGACTCCGAAATGAGGATTGGCCAATGGATGAGCAATATGTATTGACTGCTTACTGGGGCCGCCGTCCCCTGACAGTGCGCCAGTACCTGGCCTTTGCGCGGGGCCTGCTGGAGAAGCTGCGGGCGTTCGACGCGGATGCCTTCGGCTGCATCTACAGCTCCACGGATGCCGAGGCGCGGGACTGCCGGTGCTATGCCGCGGACTTCTCCGACTTCGAGGAGCGGCTGTTTCCGCAGCTCGAGGACGAGGACAAGCGCTACGCCAACCCGGACCCGGAGGTTGACGCTTTGACCCTGGATTCCACGCATTATTTCGGGTTCAACGAAATCTTCATCTGCCAGCGCGATCCCGACGACGAGACCTTCATCGCCGTGACCATCGACGCCGGCGGCACGGGGGAGGACGTGGGCGGTCACGTGGTGGTGGAGTTTCCGGTGCAGGACTACCCGCAGTTTGCGCGGTTCGACTACGTGAAGGAGCTGTTTCGCATCGTGGTGGAGCATTGCCGGCCGGAGCGGGCACACGTATTGTCACATGAATGGC
>JALSID010000295.1 GCA_026981825.1 Planctomycetota bacterium | reverse complement strand
GTCGAGCACTTCCCGTTCGTACAGAGCCTGGCTGACCCGGTCGAGTTCTTCGCGGTGCTGTTCGAGCAACTCGCGGCACTCTTCGGCCGCCCGTTCCAGAAGGGACCGCACCTCTTCGTCCACTTCCCGAGCGGTTCGTTCGCTGTAGGGGCGCATCCGGGAGTCTGTGCCGTCCTCATCGGGTCCCCCCAGAAACGGAGACGGTGCCCGGTCATAGCAGACTCTTCCCAGCCGCTCGCTCATGCCGTAGGCCGTCACCATGTGGCGAGCGATCGTGGTAGCACGCTCCAAGTCGTTGCGCGCCCCCGTCGACGCCTCTCCCAAAAGCAGTTCCTCGGCGATCATGCCGCCCAGAAGAACACGCAGCTCCGTGTGGAGCTGGGTTCGCGTGGCCAGGTAGCGTTCCTCCTCGGGAAAGCGAAGCGTATAGCCCAGGGCGGCGAGACCGCGGGAAACGATGGAGACCTTGTGTACGGGATCGGCGCCTGGGCTGTAGGCGGCGACCAGAGCATGGCCGGCCTCGTGAACGGCGATTCGGCGTTTCTCGTCGGGCGTAAGCACCCGCCGCTTCTTCTCCAAGCCGGCCATGACCCGCTCAATGCCCTCCTCCAGATCAGCCCGTGTGATCGCAGACTTGCCCGCTCGCGCTGCCAGCAAGGCCGCCTCGTTGATCAGGTTCGCCAGATCGGCCCCCACAAAGCCCGGCGTCATCGCAGCAATTTCGCGCAGGTTCACGTCAGGCGCCAGACGCACCCCTCGAGCATGCACCCGCAGAATCGCCTCTCGACCGTTGATGTCCGGCCGGTCCACCACCACGTGGCGATCAAAGCGACCGGGGCGAAGGAGAGCGGGATCGAGAGTTTCGGGGCGGTTCGTCGCCGCCATAACGATGATCCCGCGATTCGAGTCGAAGCCGTCCATTTCGACGAGCAACTGGTTGAGGGTCTGTTCGCGCTCGTCGTGTCCACTAATCGGGATGCCCCCGCGGACCTTCCCCAGGGCATCAAGCTCGTCAATGAACACAATACACGGCGCCTGACTCTCGGCCTGGCGAAAAAGGTCCCGCACCCGCGCCGCGCCTACCCCCACAAACATCTCGACAAACTCAGAACCAGAGATGTGAAAGAACGGAACCCCCGCTTCCCCTGCCACCGCGCGGGCAAGCAACGTCTTACCGGTGCCCGGTGGGCCAACAAGCAGAACCCCTTTGGGCATCTTGCCGCCCAGGCTCTGGAACTTTTCCGGGTTCTTCAGGTACTCCACCACCTCGCGCAGTTCCTCCACCGCCTCATCGATACCGGCCACGTCGGCGAACGTCACCTGAGCATCGTCCTGACCGTACATCCGTGCGCGGCTACGAGCGAACGCCATCGCTGAGCCGCCGCTGCCCATCCGGCGCATCACAAAAACCAGCAGCGCCACGATCAGCGCCGTCGGCAGGAAATAGCTGAGAAAGATCTGCCAACCCGAACGGTCCCTCGTTCCGGTGAAGCGAACGTTGTGCTCGCGAAGCAAGCGGAACAATTCCGGGTCGTTCTCCACCCCAAGCCGCGGCGTGCGGAAGTAGATCGTGTGCTCCCCGATTCGCAGCTCACCTTCGATCTCCGACGGACCGATCCGCGCAAACGGGACCCGTCCCTGTTCCAAATAGTCCAGAAACTCCCAGTATTCGATCTCCATAAGGGGGCCGCGTTGCTCGGCGGCGTAGGCGAAGAAGAGCATCGCCCCGCCTCCAAGCAATATCACCCAGAGCAGGCTCTTCCAGTGCTGCGGCGACTTGCCTTTCCCTCCGCGTTTGCCAGAGCTCATGCAGTCGGACCTTTTCGCAACGCCGGCATCCCCATCACCGTGGCGGAGGAATGCTCCAGGCCACCCGTATGTTCCGTTCCTCTCTCCCTATGCGTCCCTACAGCAAATATACCGCAGGCCCAGCTATGCTGACCATCGGCCGGCCCCACGCGTACTCTACACTGACACTGACAGGTGTACATGCGTTCGGAAGACGCCGGGGCCATGACCGAAGGCAAGTGGGTAACCGGTGTCCCGTAGGTCATGGGCCCCGAGGAACCGTGCTCTGCCCAATAGGATTGCTGGGCAGCGCATGCGATCCGATAGCGCACGCCGGCGCACTCCGCGGACGGGCTTCCTGGCAAGGTGCACGGGAAGATCGCCCTCACTGGGCGTCCGTCTGGCGAGGCGGACGATCCGGCGAGGAACGCTTTGGACCTGTGCGGCAGTGGCGATCGATTCGAGAAGGAGGCGGAAGTTGCGGCAGATTGCCATCCTTGGATCAACCGGCTCCATCGGCACCTCCGCTCTGGACGTCATCCGCCGCCACCCTGACCGGCTCTCGGCGATAGCGCTCACCGCCCACCGGCGTTGGGAGGTGCTGGTGCGCCAGGCGTGGGAATTCCGCCCCCGCTTCGTCGCTCTCTCCGACCCCGCCGCAGCCAGAAAAGCCGACCCTGCCCAGCTTCCGCCGGGAACCAGCTTCTTACGGGGCAGTGATGCCCTCAGCGAAATCGCAGTGCACGAAGATGTCGACACGGTACTGGTGGCTATCGTCGGAGCAGCGGGCCTACGTAGCACGTGGGCAGCCGCCGAACAAGGCAAGACGATCGCTATCGCCAACAAGGAAACGTTGGTGCTCGCCGGGCCCTTAATCGTCGACCTGGCGCGCCGCCACCGGGCCACACTGTTGCCGGTGGACAGCGAACACAGTGCCATCTTCCAGTGCCTGTCCGCCGGTCGCCGCGAAGAAGTCGCGAGGATCATCCTCACCGCTTCCGGCGGTCCGTTCCGCACCTGGACGCGGGAGGAGCTCGAGCAGGCCACCGTGGAACAAGCTCTTCAGCACCCAACCTGGGCAATGGGTCCGAAGATCACGATCGATTCCGCCACGATGATGAACAAGGCGCTGGAGATCGTGGAGGCCCGTTGGTTGTTCGATTTCCCCCCTGAACGCATCACCGTCGTGATCCATCCGCAGTCGATCGTCCATTCGCTCGTCGAGTTCCAGGACGGTGCCGTTATTGCCCAGATGTCGCCCCCGGACATGCGCCTGCCCATTCAGTTCGCCCTCTTCTACCCTGACCGCCTTCCGGGCCCTGCGCGCAAGATGAATTGGGCGGTGCCGTACTGTCTGGAATTCGAACCGGCCGATACCGAACGGTTCCCCGCCCTGCGGCTCGGATACCGGGTAGCCGCCGCGGGTGGGACAGCGGGAGCGGTGTTGAACGCGGCAAACGAAGTAGCCGTGGAACGGTTTTTGCGGCGCGAACTAGGCTTCCTCGACATCCTACGATTAGTCGAGGCGGTTCTGGACGAGCACAAGGTCGAGTATCCCGATGCGTTACAGCCCTTGCTCGATGCCGATGCCTGGGCACGTCGGCGTGCACGCCAGTGGCATCCGCCAGCTCGCGCCTACTCCGCACCACCGCTCTAACCGGCACCGCGGCGGCTCCCTGATGCGTACCTCTGTACGACGGAGTTCATCGTGATTGCCATGACCGATTTGCTGGCTGTCGCAACCAACCTCCTGGCCATCCTCCAGGTGATCCTTGCTCTGGGGCTGGTGATCTTCGTGCACGAATTGGGCCACTTTCTTGCGGCGCGCTGGTGTGGGGTGCATGTGGAGCGGTTCAGCATCGGGTTTGGGCCGCCGCTGATCCGATGGACGAGCCGCAAGACGGGCACGGAATACTGGATCGCCTGGATCCCCTTCGGTGGCTACGTCAAGATGAAAGGCCAAGACGACATCGATCCCGAGAAGATGACCGACGAGGAACTGCGCGCCGACCCCACGGCCTATCCCGGCAAGCCCGTCTGGCAACGCATGACCATCATCTCGGCCGGTGTGCTCATGAACGTCGTTTTCGGCTTCTTCTGCTTCATCGTGATGTACAACGCGGGCCCGGAATACATTCCCCCTCAGGTTGGCCTGGTCAAGCCAGGCGGTCCAGCCTGGCAAGCCGGCCTGGCCCCGGGCGATCGGATTGTGTCGATCAACGGTCGCGATCTGGTCAAGTTCAAGGACCTTCAGGTGACCGTGCAGCTCAGCGACCCCCAGGCCGAGCCCCTTCTGTTCGTCTACGAACGGGACGGTGCCAGGCAGAGTACGGCCATCCGCCCCGAACAAACCGCTCTCTGGCCACAAATTGGCATCGCTAATCCAACTTCCCCCCAACTGTCGAAAGACTGGCCGATCCCCGCTGAATCGCCGGCAGCCGCAGCAGGATTGCAACCCGGCGACCGCATTCTCGCCGTAGGCGATACCCCCGTCGCCACGGGTGAAGAGGTGAAGAAGCTTCTCGCCCGCCGGCCCAACGCCCCCGTGGAGTTGACCGTCGAAACGTCACCCGCACCCGGGGAGCAGGTGACCAGCGTGAAGAAATGCGTCCTGCCCCCTCAACCGATGCGGGAGCTCCCGGTCGTTCTCGAGATGGGTCCGGTCGTTGCCGTCCGCCAACAGCTCGACGCAAACGGCGATCGGCTCCAGGTTGGGGACGTCATCCTGGAGCTCAACGGCCGTCCCGTCGACCCGTTTCGACTGCCTGACGAGGTCCGGGCCCTGGCCGGCCAGGAGATCGAGCTGCTCGTGCGCCGCCCCGCTCCTGATGGAACGGAGACCACCAAGGTACTTCGACTGGTACCAACTGACCAGCCAACCTGGTTGAACGAACCTATCTTTCCCGATAGCCCCCTGGAATGTCCAGGGCTTGGCATTGCCTACGAAGTGAAGCCGGTAGTTCGGTCCGTGGGGAGCATGGCCGAGGAAGACCTGGCCCGGCCGGGCGACCGGATCGTCGCCGTTCGGCTCGATCCAGGCGATGCCACCCTGGCCGAGTTCGTCTCCGACGAGTGGGTGGAGATCACCCAGGACGGGACCGGCTCCGGACTGCCCAGTATCTTTTGGATGCTCCAGCAGATGCCCCACTCGTCCCTGGAAGTGCGTCTCCGGCGCGGCGAGAACCAGATTCAGGTGCGCTGGGAGCCGAAACGGGCAGACGATTGGTTCGTACCCACCCGCGGGCTGGTCTTCGAACCGCTGGTGCGTCGCCTGCCCCCTTTGGGTCTGATCGGCTCCGTGCGACAGGGGTGGCGGGAAACGATCAACATCCTGCGTGTCATGTACGTGGGACTGGAGCGCATGTTCATCCGGCACACGATCTCGCCGACCAGTGTCCGGGGCCCGATCACGATCGCCCGGGTTTTCTACCAGCAGGCCAAGAAGAGCTGGACGGAATACCTGTTTACCCTCGCCCTGTTCAGTCTCAACCTGGCCGTAATGAATTTCCTCCCCATTCCCGTACTGGACGGAGGCCATATGGTGTTCCTTATCTGGGAGGGGATCACTCGGCGTCCTCCAAGCCGAAAGGTTCAGATTGGCCTGAGCTACTTGGGACTTGCCCTGATCCTCGGGTTGATGCTCTGGGTCACGGTCCTGGACATCCGGGACCTGTTCTGAGCCGGCGTGATGGCGGTGTAGTCGGAACTCCTTGGCTGGAAACCACCTGGCCATCTCCGCTGGGCCGTCGCGGGGCACGTGGCGTTTTCGGCATTACGGCATGAGCTGGGCCTTTATCGATCGGAACGACTTTGGGCCCGCTGGCTTTCGGTGGTGCCGGGTTGCGCCCCTGCAGCTTGGTGGGTGCGTCTCAACGCCGGATTGGTCGTCCTGGGAGGCTGTGCCCCGGCGCGGCAGTGGCAGTAGGGACTGGTCGGGCTGAGCCCGCAGCACCTTCCTCGTGGCCAGGGGCCGGGGCTGAGCAGTCCTGCAGAGTTGCGTGCAGCCGAACCGGATTCCGGAGCTTGTCGTAGCGCAGGAGACAGGGAGAAGACGGCATGGCTGTCCGGTTCGGCTTGCGTCTTCCGTGACCAACGTGTAGTGCTGGGGCCTCCTTCAATGCCCGATGTCGTTGTCGAGACACGGAACTTAACGAAGGTCTATCGCGATTTTTGGGGGCGTCCCAAGGTCCGGGCGCTGAACGCTCTGGACCTGCAGGTGTACTCGGGTGAAATCCTGGGTCTATTGGGGCCGAATGGTTCTGGCAAGACCACAACCATCAAGCTCATCCTCGGCCTGTTGTTCCCTACCGAGGGGGAAGTCCTGGTCTTCGGTAAGCCAGCGACCGACGTGGAGAAGAACGCGAAGATTGGCTACTTACCCGAGGAATCGTATCTCTATCGGTTCCTGAACGCAGAGGAGACCCTCGATTTTTACGGCCGTTTGTTCGGTATGCCGCGAAGGGAACGGCGGAAGCGGGCGGACTATCTGATCGACCTGGTCGGCCTCAGTTGGGCTCGTCGCCGCCCCCTCCGGGAGTACTCCAAGGGAATGACCCGTCGGATTGGCCTGGCCCAGGCGCTCATGAACGATCCGTCGCTGGTCGTCCTCGACGAGCCCACCAGCGGGTTAGACCCGATCGGTACAGCGGAGATGAAACAGCTCATCAAGCACCTCAAGGAAGAAGGCAAAACGGTCATCATGTGCAGTCACTTGCTGGCAGATGTGCAGGACGTCTGTGACCGAGTGGCGATCCTACATCAAGGGGAGCTGCAGGAGCTGGGCGCTGTGAACGAACTTCTCCGCGTGCGCGATGAGTTACAGATTCGCGTTCGTGGGTTGAACGGTGAGGCGGTCGAAGAGATCAAGAATGTTATCGCCAGGTACGGTGGCGAATTGATCGCTTGCGAGAACCCGACGACAACGCTGGAAGAATTGTTCCTGAGGATTGTCCGCGAAACGGAAGCTCGACCGGGCCGCCGTTACCTACCCGGCCGTGAGGAAGCAGCAGCACCGGCGACGGGGGAACCAAGCGGTGCGGGAGCGGAAGCGAGGACCGAGTCGAGCTGAGTTGAGCAATCCTTTGCTCGTTTTGGCCGGAGCCGCGGCCTAACCGAAGCGACACCCCAGAGAAGCTCGCCAAGATCGGCCTATGATGACCAACTGGTGGGAGCACGTTCTGAGCGGCGTAGCGCGCTGGTTCGCCGTGGTTTTGCCATCGGCGATCGCTGTTGTGGCGCTCACCTTTCTGGTCGGCATCGTCCGGTTTCGCAGTCCTGGTCGGTCGGCCAAGTGGACATTCGAGCTGGTTTTCGGCTTGTTCGCCGACCTCGGTAGGCTCTCGTTTGCCAGGATCTGGGCGCTGGCGCTGCATACGATCAAAGAGTCGATTCGCCGCCGGGTACTGCTGGTGCTCGTCGTCTTCGGGTTCATCTTCCTTTTCGCCGGGTGGTTCCTCGACACTGCCCCCGCGGCTCAGGTCAAGGTGTACGTGAGCTTTGTCTATCGCACGATCGGGATTCTCCTCTTTCTGGTCGCTTTGCTCGTGGCGTGTACCGGTCTTCCGGCGGACATCCAACGGAAGACGATCCATACCGTGGTGACCAAACCCGTGCTCCGGTTGGAAATCGTGCTTGGGCGGTTCCTCGGTGTAGCCGTTCTTTGCACCGGGATCCTCCTTCTGATGGGAACCGTCAGTTACATCTACCTGTTGCGAACCACTGGACTGCTGGGGTCAGCCGGGGCGATCGATTTCATGCAAGAGCAAATCCGGCGGTACGAACGGGAGGGGAACACGCGTATGGCCGAGAAAGCGCGTGCCGATCTGCGTCAGATCGTCAACTCGCTTAAGGCACGCGTACCGCTTTACGGGGACCTCGACTTCATCGACGAACGCGGCCAGGTGAAGGAAAAGGGCGTGGACGTGGGATTTGAGGTGACCCGCCGAAGCTTCATCCCGGGCGCCACGTCCGCATACGCTCGTTGGCATTTCCGCGGCGTACCCGTGGAAAAGTTCCTGGCCGAGAACCGAATCCCTGTTGAGTTCACCTTCGAAGTGTTCCGCACCACGAAGCAGGACGTGGAAAGGGGGGTCAAAGCAGAACTCACTTTCCGCAATCCAAGGACCGGCTACTACGTGCTTTCGTCTACCTTCTACGTCCGCGAAAACTATATGCTTCGCAAGGACTTCGAGGACGACCCGGCCACGCCGGAAAATGAAGTCAAGGCGCTCTTGGACGGCTCACAAGGCGAACTCGTCGTCGAAGTCCGCTGTCTATCGCCGGACCAGTACCTGGGCATGGCCCAGGACGATCTTTACATCCTTGTTGAGGAGGACGCCGGGTTCGGTGTGAACTTTTTCAAGGGGTTAGTGGGCGTCTGGTTACAGGTTTTGCTGGTATCAGCGTTGGCCATCACATTCAGCACGTTTCTCAGTACCCCAGTGGCGATTCTAGCCACACTGACCGCCTTGATCTGCGGCCAGTTCATGGATTTTGTGGCCGGTGTTGCGTTGGGGCAGCTTCATGGCGGAGGGTTGCTGGAGTCGTTAATTCGGATCGTAACTCACGAAAACCTGTTGCGTAGGCTTCCCGATACCCCTTGGATCCGCGTCGCGCTGGCCCTGGACCACTACTTCTTCAACCGCATCCTCCAGGGCGTTACTCTGGTCCTGCCCGATTTGACCCAGTACAGTGTGTGGGTGAATGTGGCGCGGGGCTTTTACATCGATCCAATCGTTATCCTCATTCGCTCCGTGGCTGCTGTCGGTTATCTGCTGCCTTTTGTCCTGGTGGGATACTTGATGCTCCGCTCGCGGGAGATTGCTTGATGAGTCGCGCTCTGCAGCGCAAGATCGTCCTGATGCTGGGCATTCTGGGTTGCATCGTTGCGACCTGGCCCTCCCGCTACTGGCTCGAGTACATGCGTAGCCCAGAGTATCAGAAGAAGCATCCGAACGTCTATCTATCCCATGCCACACTGGGAGACATCGACCCGACCAGCGCCGCGATTCTGCTCGTCCTGGGCGGCCTTCGTGGCGTGGCCGCGAACTACCTGTGGGTCCGTGCAGAAGACTTGCAGCGGCAGCATCGCTGGGCAGAACTGGCCATCGAAGTGGACCGCATTATTAAGCTCCAGCCCCACTTCGTTGCGGTGTGGAGGTTTCAAAGCTGGAATCTGGCCTACAACGTCTCCGCCGAGTGGGATCAGCTTGACGACAAGTACTACTGGATTCGAGAGGGCATCCGGTTCGCCCAACGGGGGACGAGAATCAACCAGCACGAGGAGACACTGAGCTGGTGGACGGGCTGGTGTTACTTCCACAAGATCGGCAAAGCGGATGAGGCTCGGTTGCTCCGCGAGATGTTCCGGAAGGACACGGAACCCGAGCTCGACCCACGAGGTCGCCAACACCCACCGTTCAACCCGAAACAGCAGGACAACTACGAAGCGGCTGAGGAATGGTTCCGACGGGCGGTTGCAAAGGTCGATGAACTGGGCCGCCCGCCCCGCCAGATGGCCGAAGTCGCTTTCCGCTCCTACCCGGCCCATGCCCGAATCCAACACGCAACTGCCGCGGAGGCGGACGGGATTTTTGGGGACGAAGCAGCCCGGAAATGGCAGGCGGCTCTCGATGCGTGGCTGAGTTTCGGCCGCCGCGAGTACAGCGTGCAGGGGGGCAGGTTGTACGTCCGTCTGGACTACCGTCCGGAGGTCTTTGGAGCGTTCAATCGAGCGAAGATTGGTCACAGCCTCGCACGCGGCGCTCTGTTGTCCACCAAGCGACCTGAGGCGTTCCAGGGTGAGAACCGCGCAAAGCTCGCCCAGCAGTTCAAGGATGCGATCCGGTACATCGCCGATGCCATCGCCATGGTGAAGCCCGCCGCACTACGCGAGCTCAAAGACGGTGCTCAGGAAGCGTATGAAGCAGTTCAGGCGAAAGCGAGCATGCTAACCAGCTTCGATCCCGAGTTGCTCGCCACTCCCGGTCCCGAAGGCGACTCGGAACGACGACGGTTCGAAGAGTTCTACGACTTGTTCCATGAGTACTACAAATATGTCGACGAGGAACTCTACTGGAACCAGCGTTACGGCGGGCTCGTCAATTACAACTACTGGAAAAAGCGATGCGTGATCGAAATGGAGCCGGAGACCCTGAAGGCACGCGAGTACTTCTACACGGCCCAGCGTGCGTTCGAGCGTGGTGACCTGTTCGAGGCCAAGGATGCCTTCGAACGCGGCTTCCAACTGTGGGCCGAAATCCTGGGCAAGGACATCGCGTTCGCCCTGGATGACCAGACCAGCGAGGAAACGCGAGAGCTGATTGTTGGCCGACTGGGCTATCAACGGCTGCTGAAACAACTTGACGAGCCGGCTGACCCGGCAACGCACCCGATATTGGCCCCGTTCCACTACATGATCGAAGAGTTCGAACCGCCCCCGCAGTATGAGGAGGTGATGCGCCTCTATGGCCGTCTACAACAGGAGCCTGACATGGATCCGCAGGAGCGTCAGCGGATTGAAAAACGGATGCAGGAACTCATCGCCGCCGGTGACCGACTGAAGGAAAAGCGGAAGCAGCGCTCTATCGAGCTGCTCCGCCGCGCTGCCCGGGGAGAAAAACTCACCGAGATGGAAATCCCCCCTCTCGAAGAGGACGAACCCGACTCCGGTGCTCACGAGGCACGCACCGAGCAGGGGAACTAGCCTGCTCCGCTTCCGGCTCGCGCGGCCCTGCACACTTGGAAGTCCGAGGGTAACGCACGGTCGACCCAGCAGACCCGGTCGGGATGCAAGCCATCAAGCCGGAGACGCCCCCGGCGGCCAGCCTGGGCGGGCTGGAGCATCGCGATGCATCCTGCCTGTTCCGTTCCGCCGGTCCGGGGCGAGGAGAAATGATCGGCAGGTTTCCAGGTCGCGCCAGATCTTCCTGTTCCAGACCGCGATCGGTTGTTCCGGGCACAAGCGGCGGCAGGACGCGGTAGAATTGGGTAGAGGACAGAGAGAAGCGGGTTTCTCGATGGGAGGAGATCGATCTGCCGCTGCAGCAACGAGGCAACGTGGTGAGTTCCACAACGTACAGCTCCCTGGACCGACTGCAACGGGCTCGGCAACTGGCAATTCAAAGTGCGCGAATCGCAGACGAGCATCGGGGCGAAGATATCGTCGTCCTGGACATGACGAAACTCACCCCCATCGTGGATTTCTTCGTGATCATAACCGCAGCAACGCCGCGGCGAATCCACACCATTGTGGACGAGATCGATCGCGCCCTCCGCGAGTCCGGCGAGAAACGGCTGGGCATCGAAGGCTACGGCACGTCGCGCTGGGTGCTGCTCGATTACGGTGACATCGTCATCCACGTGTTCGACCCCGAGGCACGCCAGTACTATGACCTGGATAACCTCTGGTCAGACGCCCCCCGCATTCCGTGGCGTCCGGAGGAAGAACACGTCGAGCAAGTATGAGGGGCCTTGTTCGCACCCGCCGGTGAGAACTCTCGGGATTCGGCTCCGGCGACCGTTGCAAACATGCATCCATGGTCTGCATCGGCTCACCGGGCGCTGCTGGTCGGGATCAGGCCGCGGATGCCGTGGCGGCATCGGAACGGATGAGTTCACTCATCCAGAACGAGTTCGCATGGTGTGATTGGCGACCGAATGAAACGAAACGGGGGCAGGCCGCACTCGATCCCGAGCCGGCCGAACTCGCGGCGCAGGCGCTGGAGGTCCCAGAGCTGGACGGATCGATTGGTCGCCGCCGCAACGAACCGCCCCGTGGTGTCAAAAGCAATCTGCCGCAAGTCGCCAGGAAAGGGCGAGCGCAGCGCCAGGACACGTTGCAACTCAGCCGGTCTCGTAATCAACCGCATCTCGGTTCGCGTCACCGCAACGGCCATCAGCCCGGTCGACTCCGACACAGCAAGAGCACCGGGGAAATCGGTAAGCTCCTCGCGATCCAATACGGCGATCTGCTCCCAGGACTCCGTATTCCAGAAGCGAAAACGCCGTCCGGTGGACGCCCACGCCACGTCGCCCCTGGGGAACACGCCGACCATTGTGCTGAGTGCATTAGGCCAGAGATTGACCGGTCTGGAGGCGCGCGAGCGCCACAAAAGGACCCCCTTACCGCCCCATGTCTGGGTTAGGAACCAGCCTGCCTCTGGGCCCACAACGCCGCCGTTAGCGTTCGTGTGATGCCCAATGGGACAGACCGTCACAAACCCCGGCCCACGCCTCAGACAAAGCACCTTTCCCCCGCTCGTGATCAGCAAACTTCCCCCCTTCTCTTCTACACCAAAGCGCACATGCTCCGCTCCACCGTCGTACAACGGCACCGCCCTGCCCACCACGACGCGGCGTCGCTCGCCCGTGCGAAGAACGCTCAGCTTACGTGCCCAAACAGCTCCCCCGGCCGCGTAGATACACTCGCTCGTGCTCGCCAGGTACACCACCGCATCGACAGGTCTGCGTTCGATCCAACCCAGCCCCACGCGATTCCATACGTCCCACAGGTAGATACCCCGGGCCCCGCCACACAGCAGCAATCCCTGCGCGTCCACAAAATCAACCGCCCACCAGTTCAGGAACAGTTCCCCCTCGTCTCCCTGGATCTCCCTCCATGCCGCCGGAGGAACCGTCCGCAACAACCCAAACGCGGTATTCGTCCAAAAGGCGTGCCTGCTGGCGTGTCCCGTTGTCCACCCAGCGACGCCGTAGGACGTCTGCAGTAGCTTCCGCCCCGTGAGGACGTCCCAGTAAGCAGTCGTTCCATCCCAGGACCTGGATACGACCACGTTCCCCCCGGCCAGGAAAGCAAGAACGTTTACCCAGCGGTCGTGCCCCCGCCAGGAACGGAGCATGCGGGGTGAGTCGCCGAGCTGCCAGACATCGATCTGCCCGGACGGATGCCCCACGGCCAGTAGGCCGGCGCCGCGATCCAGCGCTGCCGTGCTCGCCACTTCCCCCATGCGCACACGATGCAGACGTCTTCCGTCCAGGTCGAGCACGTCCACGGCAGGCCGATCCCTCAGAACGAGAACGATTCGGGTGCCACTGGCGTTGAACAGCAGTCGTCTGCATGGCGGGGCGCGGGTTAACAACTGGCTCTCTGGCCCATCGAGATCGTAACGCGCCAGGGAACCGTCCCGGAGCTGGGCAAAAAACTGTCCATGTACGGGGTGGAAGCAAAAGGCATCGCTCCCAGGAGAGAGGCCCACCGACACCACCGCACTCCCGTCGGCACATCTCAGCACGCTAAGGCTGCCCGTGCTCGCATCGTATACTGCCAGATATCGGCCCCCCTTACTCAGCGCCGCGTTCGTCCGACCGTGCGGTAGGGAATCGAACCTTCTAACGATTTCGTGCGTCTCCATCCTACCCAGGGCCCAGTCCCCCTCGATTCCGAACGTGACGAACCGGGTCAGATCGGGGCTGATCACCACGCCTTCGTCGTTTGCCGCCAGGTTCCATTCCTTTTCCACCTGGATGTCAAAAAGCTGCAGGCTGTAACCGGCCGCGTCTCGAATGTCGGCCCCATCGCCCAACTTCTCCGCCCTCTTGAGGCTGAGCAACGCGCGCAGCCGTTTGCCCGGCTGGATGCTCTGGGCTGCTGCCGCCGCCTCCGCCAGCAAGCTTGCCCGGCGGCGCTTTCCCAACTCGGCTCTCACGGTCGCCATCTCCTCCTGCGCCCGTCTGCCGGAGCTTATCGCGAGGGCCGTCACCACTCCGAGCGCCCCCAGCAGCAGGGCAAGCACTGCAAGTACGGCCAGGGAAGCACGTTGCCGCTTGCACCAACGGGAACAGCGATAGAGAAATGCCCCCTTTCGGGCTAGAACGGGCTGGTCGTTCAAGTAGCGATCGAGGTCTTGGACAAGCTCCTCAGCCGTTTGGTAGCGCAGTTCCGGCTCTTTCCGCAGGCACTTCCGCACGATAAGATCGAGGTCGGCCGGCACGGCCCGGTTCCGTTTGCGAACCGGCACAGGATCCTCCTCGAGGAGTTTACAGACGGTTTCCAGCGGAGTTGCCCCCTCAAACGGCGGCACACCGGTCAAGCAGGCATAGAGGACAGCCCCTAGAGAATACACGTCCGTTCGGCGGTCAATGGACTGGCTGGTCGAGGTCGCCTGTTCCGGGGCCATGTAAGAGGG
The DNA here is from genome assembly GCA_026981825.1 of Planctomycetota bacterium. Classification (GTDB taxonomy): domain Bacteria; phylum Planctomycetota; class Planctomycetia; order JALXBF01; family JALXBF01; genus JALSID01. Next base: position 43 of record JALSID010000295.1, on the reverse strand, counting down.
TGTCCCGCAGATCACCGTTGTCTGGGTGATGGTGTCGTCCGTG
>JALSID010000294.1 GCA_026981825.1 Planctomycetota bacterium | reverse complement strand
GCGTGGTCGAAGAAGGGGGCAAGGGAACTCTCCGGTGGGGGCGACTTCAGGTAGAGCAGGGGCACGGTGTAGATCTCCACAGGGTAGACGCGTTCGCGTGCTCGTTCGAGGTGCTTGATCGCTTCCGCCAGATGGGCGTGGCGGGCGGTTTCTTCGGTGCATCGTGCGGCCTCGAGCACTTCGTTGTGAAAGGCGCCCAGGTCGAGGCCCTCTTCGCGGCCGAGATGCAGGACGGCGATGGACCACCAGAGCCGTGCCAGCCCGAGGGCGAAGAAATCGCGTGCTTCGGGGGAGTTGGGGAGGTCGGTGCCCAGATGTTCGGCGAGGATGGCGAGCGTTTCGTCCAAGGTTTCTCCCGCGGTGAGGATCGTGGCGCCCGCGCCGGTAGCTCGGCTTTCCCATTCCGGGTCTGCGGCGTCGAGTGCTGCCGGGGCGGTGAGCAGGAGGGCGTCGTCCAGATCATCGTAAAGCTCATATGTGGCGGCCCACCGTGGGAGCTGCTCGCTCCGTACGAGTACCCCAGGGTGCCACAGGGCGAGGTAGGCGTACAGGTTGGACGCCACCTCGTCCTGGCTCAAGTCTGTCGGATCCGCGTCAAGGTGGGGTAGACTCGATACGGCGACGCTTTGCCGGTACATATGCATGCGTTCGTGCGCTTCCACGCTCGTCTCCGCACAGGCTTGCTGACGAGGTCGTATCAGCCTATCGTAGGGAATCGTCGTGTGCCGCTGAGGCGGAAGTTTTGGGGCGGCGTTGGCAGACTCACCTCTGGACGCCGTATGCTCGAAAGCGGTCCGGTTACGGGGGAAACGCGCGATCGGATCGCGACGCTGGGGAACTGGCGACCGAAGCGTTTTGCCAGTAGAATGTTGTGGCGAGCGGTCAGGTCAGTGTTGCTCTGGCGTTCTTTGCACGGGTGGACGTTCCTTGTTGTTGTCTCGGTATTGGGAACCCTGTAGAGTCGCTGCTGGTCTAATGGTTGTGCAGGGGTGCTGATCGCGCACTCCCGGTCACGCGGCGTGTTAAACTAGCAACGTGGAGTCTGGCGGCTGCCCTGTCTGTCGGCAGACGGTTTGGCAGGTAATTGTCGGCAGAAGGGGGCATTGTGCTTTCCTGGCCAGGCGTGGAGGATGTTCTCCAATGCCCAGAGAGCAAGCGGTCTGGGGTATTGAGATCGGACAGTCGGCGCTGAAGGCTCTCCGCCTCAAGCGAGTCGGCGACAGCGAGGTTCAGGCTGTCGCCTTCGACTACGTGGAGCATCCAAAGATTCTGAGCCAGCCTGATGCTGATCCTGCTGAGCTGATGCAGGCTGCTTTGGAGACTTTCCTGGGCCGCAACAGCATAGCAGAAGACAGGATCGTGATCGGCATTCCCGGTCAGAACGGATTGATCCGATTCGTGAAGCTTCCTCCCGTCGATCCCTCCAAGATCTCGGACATCGTCAAGTTCGAAGCACGTCAGCAGATTCCATTTCCTCTGGAGGAAGTGATTTGGGATTACCAGCCGATTGCGCAGCCGGTTGCAGCGGCCGGCGGGCGGGGGTTTGCTGGGGAGCAGGAGGTGGGGCTGTTCGCGATGAAACGCGACATGGTCTACAACTACCTGCAACCCTATCTGGCTGCGGGGGTTGAAGTCGATATTCTGCAGTTACGACCGCTGGCCGTGTACAACTTCGCCGCGTACGACTTGCTGGGGTACCCGGAGCGGCAGGAGCCGAATCCGGACGGCTACGTGGTTGTGCTGGAAATGGGCGCCGACAATACGGACCTGGTCATTACCGATGGGGTGCGGATCTGGCAGCGGTCGCTCACGATCGGCGGCAACCATTTTACCCGCGCCCTGACCAAGGAATTGAAGCTCACCTTTGCGAAGGCGGAGCACCTTAAGAAGAACGCAACCAAGGCGCAGGATCCACGTGTCCTCTTCCAGGCGATGCGTCCAGTGTTCAACGACTTCGTCAATGAGGTGCAGCGTTCGATCGGTTTCTTCTCGACCGCCCACCGTCGTGCCAAGATCGCTCGCGTTGTAGGCGTAGGCAACGCATTCAAGATGCCGGGGCTCCAGAAGCTGTTAGCTCAGCAATTGCAGCTTCCCGTGCAGCGTTTGGAGCAATTCGAGCGGCTTAAAGGACCGGGGGTTCTGGACACGGTGGTGTTCCAGGAGAATGCGCCGGGCTTTGCGGTGGCGTATGGCCTTGCGTTGCAGGGGCTGGGCCTGGCTCCGATTCACACCAATCTGTTACCGACGGAGATCGTTCGCGAGCGGCTGATTCGCTCGAAGAAGCCGTGGGTACTGACCGCAGCGGCTCTGTGCGTGACGGCATTTACCTTCCTGTTTTTGGGCAATTGGACCCGCTACCAGGGCGTAGCTGAAGCGCGCTACTCGGCGGCGGAGTCGGCGGCGAAGTCGGCCCTCGATGAAGCGAACCGGTTTCGGCAGGACTTCGAGCGGGCCAAGCAGGCTTGGCAGCAGGTGAAGAATCAGGGCGAAGCGCTCACGGCCAACGTCCAGAACCGCTATTTGTGGTTGGAGTTGCTCCAATCGGTTACGGCGACCCTGCCGAAGCCGGGCGTTCCCGACTTGCGCATGATTGCGCGCCGTCAGGATGTGTTCATCCAGCAAGTGAGCAGCGACTACTATTCGGACCTCAACGAGTGGTTCTCCGGGATCGACCTGGAGGATCCCGAGGTGAAGGGGACGGCCTTTGGCCTGGATGTGGAGAGCCCCCCGTCTGGAGCCGGATGGGTGGTGACTTTGAGGGGGCATCATTTCAACCTCTACGGTGAGAACCACACCTACGCCGTCCTGTGGAAGCTTCAGGAATCCCCTCAGCTCCGCCGGCTCGGCGTGAGCCACATCTTGCTCACGGCGAACCAGACGTTCCCGTGGACGCCCGGTAGCCCGGTGCCGCAGGTGCGGCGGGCCAGCTCGGCTGGCTCCGGTTCCACGAGGTCGTCCGGTTCTGTAAGCTACGCGGCGTCGGGGCCAAGCAGTTATGGGAGCAGTTCGGAGTACGCTATGGGGGAGAACGAGGACTACGGTGGTTATGCTGGTGCGACGAGCACTCCGGGCGCTTCCTCGACGGTTGCAACGGGGGATACCGATGAGCAGGTGACGCGGCAGGTGATTCGGATCCCGCGGACGGAGTTCATCATTGAGTTTGCGTGGAAGCCAACGCCGGTTGCGCAAAGACGGACACTATCGGAGGTGACGGCGGAGATCACGAACTACTTGCGGGAGCATCCACGACCGGGGCCGCGTACGCTTCGGATTCCGCAGGGGCAGCCTGAAGGCGGCCAGGGGCAGCCGTCGCAGCCCGCACAGCCGGCCCCTGCAGGGTCGTCTCCTTCGGGTTCGGCCCCCCCGGCCGGAGCGAATGGTGCTCCAGCGAAGAAAGGCCCATGACACAGGTGCCGCCGCGCTCCGATTTAGGTGCCCTGGTGGGAGCTGCCGGCCGCCAGGTGATCGCGGCTCCTGATGAGGAGTTGTGAGACAATGGACCAACTGAAGGTTGTCTGGAAATATCGCTTTTGGGTGTTTGTCCCGGTGGCTGTGCTCGTGCCCTTCATTGGGTATGGCGCCATCGGGCGGATTGCGGAGAACGTACAGCAGCGGGAAAGCGAGATCCAGAGCCTGTACAACCAGCTTAATAGCCAGAGCGATCTGAGGAACCCCCAGTGGGTCCGCGAAGTGGACCGGTTGCGGGAGGAACTCAATGCTCAGGTGAGCGAGGCGTGGCGGATCCTGTATGAGCGGCAGAAAGACTTCTTCGTCTGGCCCAAATACAAAGGGCCTGAGGGGGAGTACGATTTCGCAGTCGAGATTGGGGCGCATGATCCCGCCGACACTTCCACCGTTGTGCCGGTGCAGGTTTTGAACGCCTACCGCCGTGTGTATCCCCAGATGATGCGGGAGATCTGGCTGTTAGCCGAGCCTCGGCAGGCTCGCGATAGCAAGCAACTCGTCGACTTCCCTCCCGGGCTCATTCTTGATCCGAAGTTGCCCTTCTATTGGGACTTTGGTAGCCGCACCCCCACGTTGCAGGAAATCTTTCTGGCCCAGGAGGATGCGTGGTACGTGAAATCGCTCGTCCTGGCGATTCGCGAGGTGAACAAGGGGGCGAAGGAATGGAAGGAGTCGCCCATCAAAGCGGTGCTCGCCTTTGACATTGGGCCGTCGGCGGTTGACGAGAGCTTCCAGGCCTCGGGCAAGCAACTCCAATCCCGTGAGCTGGAAGCCCAGCTCTCGGGGGGCACCACGAGCACGACAAGCTCCTCAAAAACAACGGGCTACTATGCTCAAAAGACCGAGCAGTTCGTTACCGTGCCGGTCTATCTACGGGTCCTGGTCGACCAACGCAAACTGTGGGACGTGCTGGCGGGCTTGAGCAATGCGCCGATGCCTGTTGAGATCAAACAGGTGGAGTTACTGGCCAGGCCGCAACGGCCGCCTGAGGAAAGGGAGGTGGTTCGCGGCCAAACCGCCGGTACGACGCAGATAACCGGTCGGCGTGAGGACGAATACTACCATATGGTCCAGGTGGATATCTGGGGCGAGTTGTACCGCTATCTGCCACCGCCGGGCTACGAGGAGGAAGCTGGTAGTGGCAATGGCAATGGAGATAGCGCAGCCGTTCCCGGTGGTGGTTCGGGAGTACGGCTGTAAGTTGGCCCGCGCCTGCAGTGGGAGATCGGTCCAATGAAGGTGGACATGAGCCGACTTAAGAATGTGGACTATGTGGGCCTGGCGCTGAAGGTGGGCGACAAAGCCTTTCTCGGCCTGGCGGCACTGTTTTTCCTGTGGGCCGTGTTTGGCATGTTCTCCGCCGTGAGGGCCCTGCCCGACGTGTCTCCGTCGGACCTGCAGCAGGCTGCCCGTCAGTTACGCGACAGAATCCAGAACGCCCGGCCTGACGAGCAAACGCTTGCGCAACTGGGCATCGTCAACCCTGACTTCGAGGGGCTGGTCCGCCAGATCGAAGCAGACGAACCGCCGGTCCTTGTGGCGAACGCGGACCTGTTCTATCGCTTCATAGATTTCGGTGGTGTGTTGCGGGAACAGCCGACCATCTTCGCCCCGGAGGAGCTGTACGTTGCAGCCGATCGAGGCGGCGTTTTGCTCTACAAACTGAACGAGAAAGGGGAGAAAATCCCGGCAACGAAGCCGACGAAGAGCACAACGAAGCCACGTCGTCCGAAGCGCAAGTCTCGCTCGTCCCGTCGTTACAGCAACCGCATGGCGGCCATGATGTCTGGAATGGGGGAGATGGGATACGGCGCTGCCGGAGGGATGTACGGCGAGATGATGGGAGGAATGTACGGCGGTATGGAAATGGGCGGCTACCCCGGCATGGGCTACGGTGGCATGGAGGGGATGGAGGGGATGGAGATGGGTGAGGGGGACTATGCTGGTGGTTATCCTGGAGCTGGTGAGGGGGGACCACCGGGCGCGACCGGTGCATCCCGTCCCTCTCAACAGCAGGGGCCTGGGCTCAGTCCTGATGAACTCGCCAGACGCCGTGTCGCGGGAGCTCTGCCCGAAGAGGCGACCGGCGAGAAAGGAGCCCAATCGGGCGGTACGGGACAGACAGTCGCTCAGCAGTACGAGCAGGAAGTGAAAGGGGTGCGCTGGGTTGTCGTGACGGCCGTCTTTCCCCATCGGAAGCAGTTGGAGGAGTATCGGAAGGCGCTGAAGACATTTGAACAACCCAAGTACAAGGAAGTGAAGGTCGAACGGCGTGTGCTGCAGAGCGATGGGACCTTCTCGGAATGGCAGCCGGTCGATACCAAATTCCAGGCGGAATTGGCCAGGCGCGTGGTCAGTTGGGAGCCCGAGAACCCGAACCTGCAGGAAGTCTTGATCGATGCGCTAGTGCAACGACTTCCGCAGCTAGCCTATGGTCTGTGGGCCTATGTCGACCATATTAAGGCCCTCCAGGCGGTGGCAGAGGCGAAGAAGAAATCCGTTAGCGAGGTCGCTCAAGCCGGTGGCGGTCAGGAAGGTGCCGCTGCGGTGGGGCCAGGCTACGCGGGGATGAACTTCGCCGGTGAGGAGACGATGACGGAGGGCGAGTATGGGGGGACCGGGTATCCAGGCGGTGGTGGATATCCTGGAATGGGCGCAGGCGGCTACCCGGCCATGGGAGGAGGTGGCTATCCTGCCATGGGAGCCGGGGGCTACCCGGGGATGGGAGCCGGCGGCTATCCTGGCGGCTCCGGCGGTGGCTATCCCGGCATGGGCGGCCCCGGCGCGGGGCGCGCCTTGATGCCCCCGGGCGGAACGCCGGGCTACGGCCAACAGGGCTACGGACAGCAGACCGGTGCTCCTGTGCCCCAGCAAAGCGCGGCCCACGAGGGACCCACGATCGACGTCGAATATGTCATGGTTCGCTTCGTGGACTACACCGTTGAGCCAGGACGCACCTACCAGTATCGGATGAAGGTCGTGGTCGAAAATCCCAACTATAAGCGGCCTGATGTGGCGGACGAATCGTATGCTGAGTCCGAAACGCTGGAAGGCCCGTGGAGCGAACCGTCTCAGCCTGTCTACGTCGGCAAGGACATCGAGTACTACCTGGTGGACGTGCGCGAGACCCAGGATCCCGTGCTGAAACGGGCCATCTTCGAGGTGCACCGGTGGGATGAAGAGACGGGTGATTGGTTCCTGGAGAAGTTCGAGGTGGTCCCGGGGTCGCCGATCGGCGGTGAGCGCAAGATCGATACGCTCACATGGGACGGCGATGTCCACCCCAGGACAGTCGACTTCGCCTCTGGCGCCGTTTTGCTGGACGTCGTGGGGGGGCGCGGCCACCTCAGAGTGGGCCGTCGCGTGCATAGCTATGAGGAACCAGTCCAGGCATTGGTGGTGACGCCTACCGGTGACATTGTGTGGCGAGTGCTGACGGACGACAGGGAGAACGCGGTCCGCAAGGAACGCGAGGAGTATTGGAACGAGGTGCGGCAGGCGATTAAGGAAATCAAGCAAGGCGATTCCAGGCAAGGTCCGGAATCCGGCGTCCCTCTGTTCGGCGCGCCGAACTTCGCGCCCGGAGGGGACGCATCGCGAGTTCCGAAGTAGGCTCGACCGTATTGGCCAACGACAGGTCACGGCCCACCGCTCCTGGCAGCGGTGGGCCTTGCCTTTGCACTTTTGTGGCACGGCACATGAACCGAAGGGTTTTCCTCGTTCACGGGTTCTCCGCTGTCCTGGTCGGTGGACTGCCCACCGCGTCACCCACTTCTCACCTCACCGCCGGCACGCTGTCCCAGGCGCGCCGCCTCATTGGGGCACCGGAAGCGGTCGGGTGTAGCGCACAGGCGAAGCGGGTGGAGCGCCTGGTGATCGAACATCCCGGCGTCTACGAAGATTTCCTGGTGGACAGCCGCTGGCGGGGGGGCAATCGCGTGAAGATCCGGGCAGGCAACGTTGTGGTTCGGAACTGCGAGATCAGAAACAGCACCGGCAACGGGATCGGCGTGTTCGCCAGGAACGTCGTCATTGACCGGTGTCACATCCACCACATGCTCTCCGGCACCTTCCATGACCAGGACGATGCGCACGGGATTACCGGGGGGTGGAACCAGGTGACGATCCGCAATTGCGTCATCCATCATGTCTCAGGCGATGCGGTTCAGTTCGATCCTGATCGCCGCACGTCCGGCCGTGTTGTAATCGAGAACTGTACGTTCTGGACCGGGCCTCTGCCTGCAGGTGCTGCTCGGTTTCACCGTGGCGAACGGCCCGGTGAGAACGCCATCGACACCAAGACGATGCCTCCGAACGCTAGGGCGCCGCGCTGCGAGCTGATCGTGCGGAATTGTTATTTTCACGGCTGGCAGCAACCGGGACAGATCGACCTGCTCGCCGCTTTGAACATCAAGGAAAACGTCGACGCGGTCATAGAAAACTGTGTGTTTGCGAACAATCAGGTCTGTTTCCGCCTTCGGGGGCGTACGTCGCGCGGCTTTGCGCGGGTCACGATCCGAAACTGTGCCATCTACAACAGCGATGTCGCCTTGCGCTTGGAAGACGATATCGAGGGGGTGAAGGTGGACGGGCTTCTGGTCGGACCTGGTGTTGGGCGGCTGGTCCATCGCGTCGGGAGGGGGAGGTTTCGTGGTTTTCGGTTGACCGGCGTACGGCCTGCTCCACCGTTGGAAGAGCTGCTTCGCAAAGGCTTTCCTCGCTGAAGGTCGGTGGGCCCTGGCTGTCAGGCTTACTGCCGTGCCGGATGCCCGCGCGTGTCGTCGCTGCCGGAACGGGCGTCCCTGTGTTCAGCCGGCCCAGTGGGGGGATCTCTGGGTAGCGGTGCGGATCAGGCGTCGGAACGATCGGCCCCGTTCGCGGTAATCGCGAAACATGTCGGTGCTGGCAGAGGCAGGCGAGAACAGGATCACGTCACCGGCGCTGCTGGATCGTAAACACCACTCCAATGCTTCTTGGAGCGAGTCGCATAATTGTGCGGCTTGACGGGCGGTCCGGGGAAGGAGCGCTAGAAGTGTTCCCCGGTTCTCGCCGACGAGCGCGATGCCGCGGCAGGCGGCTGCGGCCAATTGCATAAGGGGGCGGTAGTCCTGCCCTTTCGATCGGCCGCCCAGGATGACCCAGATCCTGTCGGGCCAACGGGCTGCTGCCCAGCGGATGGCCTCGGCGGTCGCGTGGGGGCTGGTCGCTACGGAGTCATCGACGATGTGACGGTGTCCAACGCAGCCGATGTATTGGAGACGATGCGGGACGGGACGGAAAGTCGCCAGCGTCCGCAGGAGTCCTTCCAGGTTGCCTCCTGCCACCAGGGCGGCAGCCGTCGCAAGGGCAATGTTCACCTGCAAGGGGGTAGAGGCGTGCCGCAGCCGGTCTGGCCAGGCCAGTCTCCCGTGTTGGTCGTCCAGATCCACGGAGATTCCCGCCTCGTCTATGGACACGTTCCATCCCTGGTTGGCCCCGGCGTAGACGATTTCGGACGGAGCTGTCCAGGTGCTGACCTCGTCATCGGTTGCATTGAGTATGCAAATTCCGTCTGGCCTGGTTCGGTGGAGGAGGGACTGTTTGGTAGCCCGGTAGTGGCTCAGCGATGGGTGCCAGTCCAAGTGGTCCCGGGCGAAGGAAGTTACGACTGAGACGTCGACCATGCGTGGGCACGATCGTAACCAGAACAGTTGAAAGCTGGACAGTTCGAGCACGACCACGTGATCGGCTCGGATGGCTGGCAGGCGGGGCAGCAGCGAGATACCGAGGTTGCCGCCAACCCAGGCGCGCCGTCGGGAGTGCTTGAGGATCCTGTGGGTTGTAAGGGTGGTCGTGGTTTTGCCGTTCGTGCCGGTGATCGCGACGATTGGGGCCGGGCAATGGGTCAGGAAGAGGCCGATCTCTGTCGTGATCGGCAGACCTGACTTATTGGCTTCTCGCACAAGGGGATGGGTGGGGCGCACTGCCGGGTTGACGACGAGCAGGTCACAGTTGTGTAAGACGTCGCGAGAGGCACCGCCGAACTCCCAGAGGATGGATTCCGGGTCCACATAGTGCTTCAGCGTTCGCAACGTCGGGGCAAGGTGTTCGGCTGGGGCGTCGTCCACCACACGGAGACGGACGCCCCGGCTCGCCAGCCAGCGGATGGCACCAAGGGCACCGCCGCGGAACCCGATACCCAGCACGGTGACGACTGCTCCTGGGCGAACCAGTCGTGTCAGGGTCTGTTCGTCTCCGGCACCGGGTGTAGGAAAACGTTCGCGTGGCGGGGCGTGTTCCGTGGTCATGGGTGAGGGCACACTCTGCGCAACTGCAGCCGACCGGCAGGCTGATTCCAAGCCTGTGATGGGGCGGCGCGTACAATCGAACGATGTCCACCTCTCACCAGTCTTTGTAGGTTCGTCCCAGGGGATATTCTGAATCCCGTGGCGAGCATAGGGGAGCTGTGGGGTGTGTGCAAGGGGAACTCTCGTGAGGCGGTAGCGGTCGAGCATGGTAGTTGTGGACGACGCAAAGGTTAATGGAGCAACGCTGGTTATCCGCGGCTTGAGGGTGCACAACCTCAAGAACGTGGATCTCGACTTGCCGCTTCGGAACCTGGTCCTTATCACGGGGGTCAGCGGTTCCGGGAAGAGCAGTCTGGCGTTCGACACGCTGTTTGCTGAGGGGCAACGCCGCTATGTCGAGACGTTCTCCGCATACACGCGGCAGTTCCTGGAGCGGATGGATCGTCCCGAGGCTGATCTGATCAGTGGGATACCACCTGCGATTGCGATTCGTCAACGATTTCGCCGGCACACCGGGCGGTCGACGGTTGGGTCGTTGACGGAGGTAGAAGATTTTCTCCGTTTGCTGTTTGCGAAAGCAGCCACGGTTTCGTGCCTGGAGTGCGGCTGTGAGGTTCGCCGCTACAGTCCAGATGACGTTACGCAAGTGGTGGCGAGACTTCCGTCAGGCACTCGGTTCTTGGTGACCTTCAGGCCGGTGGAACAGGGGGATTGGCGTGCGGTTGAGTTGGTGAGGAGCTTGCGCGAACGTGGTTTCGTCCGCGCCATTGCCGGTGCGCGGTTGCTTCGCTTGACCGACGCGGCACTGGCTGAGGCGTTGACCGGGGGGGGTTCCTTGCGTGTAGTGGTGGATCGATGCACGGCCGGACAGACGGATGCCGGGCGGGTGCGCGAATCGATCGAGACCGGCTTTACGGAAGGGGGTGGCGAGGTCGAGCTTTGGTTGGAGCACGGGGCACCCGATGCTCCAGTCGGTGTTGGAGTCCGGACGGAGCTGCTTGACGGTGGGCGCTGGACGGTGTGGCGGTTCGGGGCGTCCTGGCGGTGTCATCAGTGTGGTGCGAGCTATCCCGAGCCGGACCATCGCCTCTTCAGCGCAAACAGCTCGGTGGGCGCATGTCCGACGTGTCGCGGGTTTGGCGATGTGATGGACATTGATGAATCGAAGGTTGTACCGGATCCAAGTCGGTCGGTCAGAGAGGGGGCAATTGCTCCCTGGGGCACGCCGCTGGGACGCAAGCAATGGCGGCGGTTCGTGAACCATGTGGCGCCGGCCCATGGGTTCCCCCTGGATACACCGTACCAGGACCTTACCGAACGGGAAAAGCGGTTGCTCTGGGAAGGGGACCGGAAACGGGGGTTCAGCGGTATCCGCGGTCTTTTTCAGCATTTGGAGGAGAAGAAATACAAGATGCATGTCCGCGTGTTTCTCAGCCGGTTTCGGGGGTACCAGAGCTGTCCCGAATGCAAGGGTACACGGCTGCGACGTGAGGCTCTGGCGGCTCGCGTGGGCGGACTGAACTTCGCCGAGGTACTGCGGCTTCGCGTGGACGAGTGCTTGCAATTCGTGGAGGGGTTGAGCCTGGATGCGGATCGCCAGGCCCGGGTGCAGACGCTCGTCCCCCAGATTGTCCGTCGGCTTCGACTGTTGCGCGATGTGGGCTTGCATTACCTGACCCTCGATCGACCGACGCGCACGTTGTCCGGCGGCGAGGTCCATCGTGTGGCGCTCAGTCGCGTGCTTGGTTCTGGGTTAGTCAACACCCTATACGTTCTGGACGAGCCTTCGGTGGGGTTGCACGAGCGGGACACGGATCGGCTACTGGAGGTGATTCGTCGCGTGCGCGACGAAGGAAACACGGTGGTCGTGGTAGAACACGACCTGAAGTTCCTGCGTATCGCAGATCATGTTGTTGATTTAGGGCCAGGGGGCGGGGCCAGAGGGGGCCGCGTCGTTTATCAGGGACCGGTGCATGGCCTCGCAGAGGCGGAGGAGTCGGTAACCGGGAAGTTTGTGAGCGGGCGGCAGGAGATCCGGGTCCCGCCTAGGCGGCGACAACCTGGTCCAGCCCGGATCCGCCTCGTCGGAGCCCGTGGCCACAATCTCAAAGACGTAACTGTTGAGTTCCCCCTGCACCTGCTCTGCGTGGTCACGGGCGTCAGTGGGGCAGGGAAGAGCTCGCTCGTGCTCGAAACGCTTTACCCGGCAATCCTGAACTATCTGGGCCGAGGCAAGCAACAGCCGCTACCCCACCGGGGGATTGAAGGCCTGGACTGGATCGACGATGCGATTCTGGTGGACCAGAATCTGACTCGCTCCTCGCGCAGCAATCCCGTCACCTACACGAAGGCCCTCGATGTCATTCGCCGCCTGTACGCAACCACGTTTGACGCGAAGTTGCGCGGATATGGTCCGGGGCACTTCAGCTTTAATTCTGCCCTCGGTTGCTGTCCCGACTGCGATGGACTCGGCATCCAGATCGTGGACATGCAATTCCTCGCCGACGTTGCCATGACCTGCCCCTCGTGTGGCGGCAAACGGTATCGTCCTCCGATCCTCGAAGTGCGATACAGGGGGCGCACGATCGCTGAGGTGCTGGAGATGACGGTGCACGAAGCGTTGCAGTTTTTCCGGCACGAGCCCGAAGTCGTCCAACGACTCGAGCCGCTCGTCCAGGTGGGGCTGGACTACCTCACGCTCGGACAGTCGTGCGCCACGTTGTCCGGCGGCGAGTTGCAACGGCTCAAGCTGGCGTCCTTCCTTAGTCGGAGCAGCGGGAAACACACCTTGTTCATCTTTGACGAGCCCACGAACGGACTGCATCTCGCCGACCTGCACCGGCTACTCGACTGCCTGCACGCCCTGCTTCGCGCCGGTCACTCCATCATCGTGGTCGAACACAACATGGAGCTGATCAAATGCGCCGATTGGGTGATCGACCTTGGTCCTGAGGCAGATGAGATGGGTGGGAAGGTGGTCGCGTTTGGCCCCCCGGAAGAGGTGGCACGTTGTCCAGAATCGATCACCGGCCAATTCCTCCGCCGCTACCTGCCGGGCATCACCGCGTAGTGCCTCGTTACATCCTGATCGATCGTATCACGCCACAGTTGCGGAGCAACTGGCCAGTGGCTCTTGTGGGTGTGCTGCACGACGTCGGGGTGGCAGTCGATATTAGGGACGGACGGCTGGGCCACCCGTTCCGACCGTGTCGATTATTGGGGTTGCGATGCCGTGTGTTAAACTGGAGGATCTGGGAAAGCTGGGAAGATATGGTAGAATTGGGTGGCTCAGAAGGCTCCAAATTGACTCGGTGGGGAATGGATGTCGGCCTGTGCGAGACTGTGTGGTAGGTGGGTAACTGTGGTCCCCATGTGTCGGGACTGCCAGACGCGTTAGCGCGGTCTCGGTGCGGGGCCGTAACGGAATCAGGAAGGAGCCCTCACATGCTGGTACTGTCAAGACACCGTGATGAGAAGATCATTATCGGTGATAACATCATCGTGACGGTCGTCGACATCCGCCGAGATCGAGTCAGGTTGGGCATTACTGCTCCGGCCCATATCCCAGTGCACCGCGAAGAGGTGTACGAGGCGATTCAGCGGGAGAAGCGGGCTGCGGCGCGGAAGCAAAAGGAAGCGGCGCAGGCTGAGGCCGGCGACAAGGCCGCAAAAGGCTCAGAATCCAGCACCCGGCCGCCTGAGGAACAGGACAAGGCCACGTCGGAGAGCTGAGAGAGTCGCGGCGCTGTTGTGGGGCGCTTACTCGCACGGCGCCGTGGCGACCCATGAGGGCACCGTTAGGAATCGCGTCCCTTCACGCGACGTGGCGGTAGCTGGAGGGACTTGCCAGGAAGCGGTTGCAGAGGGGATCACCTCCGCAACAGGAAGCCAGCCCCGACGCCGTCGGAACGATCTGTGCGAGTGTTGTCCTGCATGGATGCTGAGGCAACGGTGAAGTCCCTCAGGTTCTCCGGCGCTAGGACCACGATCTCCCTCGTGCAGCACTGCGCAGGGGACAGCCGCAGGGAGTTGTTGTAAGGGGGGGAACTTGCGCCCGAGCGGTCATCGTGACAGGCAGCGAGGCGTTGTCGTCGCCCCCTGCGTTTTGCGGCTTCCCCAACGCCTGCGGTGCCCGGTGGACAGCGTAGCCGGACCGTGGCCGGCTTTCTGCTGAAGAACAACAGGGGGAAGCACGATCCGCCCATGCCGCTCATTTAAAGGGGGGGCGCTGACCGTGTAGGGATGCCCTCCAGGGGGATCGAG
>JALSID010000293.1 GCA_026981825.1 Planctomycetota bacterium | reverse complement strand
TTTGAGCCAGACGGCGTTGTTTTCGGAGCGTGTGCAGGGGACCGGGCGTGGCGGCCGATCGGATCCGTTTCGGGACCTCTACATGTTTCCGACGCTCGGCGTTTCGGTAGAGCCCTATCCACCGGAGCAATGGATTGCGGACTGTGCGGCGGTGGGAGGTATCGAAGCGGCCGCGATCCGAACGGCGGGGGAGCACTGGGGACCGGCCTACGACAAGGACCCGTATTACAAGCACACACTGCCGCCGAACTCTCGCATTTCCGACTGCATGCTTCCTGGATTCGGCGCTCTATTTGGCATTGTGACGGCTCGTTCGTGGCACCCGGGTGGGGTGAATGTGCTAATGGCGGACGGCGCGGTTCGCTTCTTCGGAGATTCGGTGGACCTCGACGTGTGGCGGGCCATATCCACAGCAGACGGAAAAGAGTTGGTGTCGTTCTAGGCGAGTCCTGGTCGCGGGACAGTTTCCCGTTGCCTAGGGGGCCCGCGATCCATGCAACGGAGCTAGGGTGGGTAGATCGGCCTTAGGCGAGGTGCAAGTCAGCGCGAGCGGACCAAGGCACGCGAGGCGCTTGTGGTGCGGGGCGCGGAGAGGTAGACGTTCGGCACGGAAACGAATCCGCGTTATTTGCCCGTACAAAAATTCGCCAACGCCAGGCGGCACATGCCTCGGAAGCGGCGCTTTCAGTCTGCTGCACGGGTTGCTTAGCCAGCAGGCGAAAGGGGCAGCAAAGGCCGGCGCACGCGACAGATGCTTCGAGACAGTACCCGTGCAGCGAGCCAAGTTGAGGCGATTGGAAGCGACGCGGAACCGGCGGGCCAGCCGGGCGGAACGAAGCCGCGATAGGGGACAATGAGCCCGGTCGAGACTCGTGTGGCCGAGCCCGCGGCTCCCAAGCGACCTGTGGTGTGCCGGCCGGTGTGGCGCCGGGAACGAATGTGGGACACAGTGGCGAGCAAGGGAAACCGTCATGAGTGTTGGCACGATCCTGATCCTGTTATCCGGTCTCTTCGTTGGCCAGGGGCAGACGCAGAGTCAGCGTCTCGGCCCGGACGATGTTTGGCGTCTGATCCGCCAGGCAGCCGCCGGCATCGAAGACGTGACGTTTGAGTGGGAGTACTCTGCCGATCTGACCGGGCGCGAGCTCGGCGATGTTCCGAATCCAATAGAGGGGATGGTCGGCAGCGGCGTGGTTCATTACTCCTTTAGTGGTCTCGTACGCAACCGAATCACGATCGAGTACACCGTCAGTGCGGCGGCCGGGGCAAGGACGGTCCAGAAGGTGCGGCGCGTCTGGTCATGGGACGGTACGCAGATCGCCGAGAAGCACTTCTATCCGCCACCGGGCAAGACAGTAGGACGCGTAATTCGAATCGAACGCAAGCCAGATCCTGATTTGGTTCCCTACCTTGCCGACACTTCGCTTACCGGCTTCTTTTTGCCGATGTTGCAGGTCTGCTTGGAGGGCGCATCAGCAGAAAGCTGGCGATTCCTGTGTCGCGGCTGGCAAAAACTGGACGAGCAGCAATGCCTTGTGTTCTCGATTTTCTGGGATATGGAACACGGCGTCGAAGACCGTTACTACGTGGATCTCTCCAAGGGGGGACATCCGGCTCGCGTTGAGATAATCCGTAACGGCCGGATGATAGGCGTAACCAGAGTGCTGGAATGGTGCCAGGTGGACGTAGGGGGAACAACCAGGTGGTATCTGCCCGAAAAGGTGGAAACGGTCGAGTTGTACTGCCGCAAGCGGCTCGGTCCGGGAAAATATGTGGATCTCTATCGAGGAGAGGATGATCCTTTTGTGCGGGCCGTGTGGCTGTTGCGCTGTGATCGTGTGAAGGTGAACACCGGCCTGCGGCGAGAGGATATCGTGGTCGACCTGGAGGGCGTGCGTTCGGTTCGCGACCTGACCCTGGCCGCTGTAAAAGCGCAGAAAACGGCCGGGGACGGAGCGGCGGTAGAGCTGCAGGAGGATCAGCCACTTGCGGTACCGGTCGATCCTGCGGCGAGAAAGCGCGTTCTGGACGAGCAAGCGCGAAGCCCAGACGTCCTGCGTTCCGACCCGTCTCGCCTCTGGTGGCGGCGGAACTGGTCCTCGGTTCTCTTCATTGTGATCGGGCTGTTGACGCTCCTGGTGGGGGTAGGCGGTCTCTGGTGGTTACGCCGCGGTGGGTAGTTGGCGGTCAGGCCCGCCGGTTTACTGCTAGAGGCGAAGCCCCTCGCGACAACGGGGATTGGCACGCGTTCCGTGCCGGCGGGGAGAAGGCAAGAGCTTTGCGATAACACGGACGCTCTCTGCTCGGTTCTTTTGCTCCCGGTTTCTACGCCGCCTGGATTACGGTAAGGCAGACGCCTTCCCGCCCACAAGGCACCGGTGCCTCTTTCCATCTGGAACGGAGGGAATCCCGAACCTGGCCTTGGATTGCTTTCCCGTTCGTCGGTCTGGTCCAGGGCCGAACGCAGTCACCTTGAGTCGGGGGGAGGGGACTCAGGGGACGCGGACGGGGGCTCTTTCGTGTCCGCGAGGGGGATAGGTGCCGAGTTGTCCTCTTTCGTCTCGCCGCCCGGCGGCGTCTGCGGAGGCACGGTCCCTTGCGTTGGGTCGAGTCGAGTGCGCGTGAGCCTGCCCCCCTGGGCGAGCTTGCGCAGCAGGCCGCACGGCTCGAACTCGGGCCGTCGTTTGGCAATCTTCGTGAGCAGTTCCATCACTCGGTCCCATCCGAGGCTGTCGCCGTAGCTGAGCGGACCACCCCGGAACGGCGGGAAACCTGTACCCAGTACCATGGCGAGGTCAACGTAGTCTGGGCTGTCCACGATCCCCTCTTCACACAGCAAGACCGCCTCGTTCAACATGGGGGCCAGCACGAATTGAGCCAGCGCGTCCGGTTCTGCGGGCAGACGGTCGGCCGGTGCACCCCCTGAGCGTGCGCTCTTCAGGGCTTGCGCCAGGGGGCCGCTCACCTTCGGTTTGCCCCGCCAGTCGCGCTCGATCAGCCGAACCGGTTCGTCCTTCTGTCGCCGACGCAGCTCCTCGAACAACCGGGGAGGACGGAAACGGCTTCCATACGCCTGGTGCAGGTTGACTGCCACCTTTTCCGCCACGTGCAAGCCGACCAGATCAAGGAGCTCGAGCGGTCCCATCGGGAAGCCGAACCGTTTCATGGCGGATTCGAGCCGCAGAGGATCGTCGAAAACCGGCAGCAGCTCGATCGCGTGGTTCAGGTAGATCCCCAACAAGCGATTCACAACGAAGCCCGCGCAATCGCGCACCAGAACAGGAATCTTGCCAAGAGCGAGCGCAAGCTGCACGGCCCGGGACCTCGCAACCGGATCCGTTTCCTCAAGCGACGACACCTCGACCAGACGCATCCGGTGAGCGGGGTTAAAGAAATGCAAGGCGGCCAACCGGTGCTCCATTCCGGGCAGGGACAGAGTGGCGAGAGAGAAGCTGCTGGTGTTCGTGAGGATCGGCGTCTCGGGGGCCGTGCATCGTGCGAGCTGTTCGTAAACTTCTTTCTTGATCGCCGCGTCTTCCACGACGGCTTCAATCACGGCCTGCACCCGACGAAACCCGCTGTACTCGTGCGTCGGGTGGATGCGGCGAACCACTCGTTCCGCGTCCCGCCGGCTCAAGCGGCCCCGCTGCACCTCACGAGCGAGGTGGTCCCGGATTCGTCTCATCGCTCGCGCCAGGATCTCAGGAGACACATCCTTCAAGCGGACGGTGATGCCACGGTCGGCAAGAAGTCCGGCGATTCCCGAACCCATCAGACCTGCCCCAACGACTGCGACCGATCGGATCGGTTCATCCGACTGGACGCATTCGCGCGCGTGTCGCTTGGCTTCTTCACCCAGGAAAAAGAGACGCATGAGCTGGGCCGTCACGGGGTGGCGGGACAGTTCCAATGCGGCTCGGGCTTCGGCCGCGTATTGTTGTTTCGCGCCCTGGCGCACACCGGTCTCGAAAACATCCAGCACCGCGAGCGGTGCTGGATATTGACCCCCCGTTTCGCGCAAGACCCGGCGGCGTGCGACCCGGATGATCAGTCGTCCAACCCAGCGGTTGTCCGTAAGTAGCCTGGTGAGCGGCTTCTTGCGGGGAGGGGCGTTCTTGACGAACCAACGTCCCGCGGCGAGGAGCGCTTCAGGAGGTACCACGTCGTCGACCAGGCCCAGTTTTTTCGCCTGTCGTCCGTTCAGACGCTGGCCGGTCAAGACGAGTTGGAGAGCCCTTTGCAGTCCCACGCGCCGCCGCGCCCGCACCGTTCCGCCCCAGGCGGGAAGGATGCCCAGGAGTACCTCCGGGAAGCCGAGCAGCGTGCGGCGAGTCTCCGCCGCGACCACGTAATCGCACGCAAGCGCGAATTCCAGGCCCCCGCCCAAACAGGCGCCGTTCACCAGGGCCACCGTCGGTACCGGGAGCCGTTCGACCCGACGAAACGTGTTCACGCCCAGCTTGATCAGCTCCTCCACCTCTTTGCGGTCTTCCAGCCGAGCGATCTCTTCCAGGTCGGCGCCGGCGATGAAACTGTCTTCCTTGCCCGATGCGAACAGAACCCCCGAGCAATCGCCGGGCCGTTGTAGCTCATCCAGGATGGCGTTCAGCTCCGTGAGGACACGGCGGGAGA
This sequence comes from Planctomycetota bacterium, assembly GCA_026981825.1. Taxonomy (GTDB): domain Bacteria; phylum Planctomycetota; class Planctomycetia; order JALXBF01; family JALXBF01; genus JALSID01. Next base: position 9,484 of record JALSID010000293.1, on the reverse strand, counting down.
ACGTGTTTACGGCGCGATCCGGACAGTCCAGCGTGACCAGCCGGATGCCACCTTCGAGTTCTTGCACCTTCCAGCAGCGGTCGCTACTCATGATGGGCCATCTCCGCCGGGTTCTGTCCCTAGCCGCCACGGTACGACGGCGCAAACCGTCCGCCGCTGGCATAATTAGAGCAGGAAACACGGACCGCGTCGAGCCGTAGTAGCAGGGAGGTCCTTGATGTCAGAGCAGAGCGGACCAGGGCGTAGACCAGTAGAGCAGGCTCCCCAGTGCGACGCTGCAACCGCCCAGCTCAGGAAATTGATGCTCGCCGTCCGAGCGCAGTTCGGCGTTGGGGAGGGGGTAACAGAAGTGCGGAGGCGAAGACGAATCGGCCGGCAGGTGGGACTGCTTTCCGAGGGGGATGAGTTTCGACTGGGACGGCACCGCTGTTTTCTGATCCGCCGGTCTGCGGCAAAGCATCTCCGTTCTTCCCTGGCAACCATCCCCTCTGCGCCTACCTGGCGCGCGGGCAACCTAAAGCCCTCAGAACTCCATGAGCTTGCTCTCTTGTTCGAGTCCTTGCCCGAGCGAGTGCTCTACGTGGATTTGGAGACGTGCGGCCTGGGAGACGTACCGATCTTCCTGCTGGGCGTCCTGCGCCACGAGCGGCGAAGCGGGGAATGGGTTGTGGAGCAATACCTTGCCCGAACCTATGACGAGGAGCCCGCTCTGCTGCACGTCTTTTGGCACCTGGCACGCCGGTGCACCGTACTCGCCACGTTTAACGGCAAGAGCTTTGACTACCCCCGCCTCGAGGATCGCTCCGCTCGTTACCGCATCGGGCGTCCGAGGCGGCGGAAGCGAGCACAACAGAAGCCAGGCCAGGGCGGCGTGCCCGGTTGGGTCCATTGCGACCTGTTGTACTACGCCCGCCGTTTGTGGCGGGTGAAATACGATCTACCGGACTGCCGGCTTCTTACCCTCGAGTACTGTATCTGTGGACGAGAACGAGAGGAGGATATCGAGGGGAGTGAGATGCAACGCGTGTACGAGGAGTTCGTGCGAACGGGCCACACAAGCGAGATGGAACTCGTGCTCGAACATAATTTCCACGACCTCGTCACGCTTGCCGATCTCTCATTCCGCCTCCTCGCCGAGGTGGGCGGCTAGGGGGCCGCTCTGTACGAGCACGTGGCTCCTGGACGGTGAACCAGGGCGGGGGCCGTAAACCCGAGGCAGTCCGCGGAGCTGCACGGATGGTTCCGGGGAGATGTCGCTTCCCCATCCGCTCGGCTTCGGCAAGCATCCGGGGGCCGATACGCCTGGCTGAGGCAGTATCCGCTTCCGAAGGCGCACTGCTTCCGGTACCGTACCGCGGAAGAAGCCACGGGCAGCCCTATGCGGGGCCCAATTCCAGGTGGGACTTGCCCTTTGGCAGGTCGAAGCAGACCAGGTTGCCGTCGGCAGCAGGCAGCCATGTGCCTGGCTCAAGCTGTCGCCGGTCCTGGACACGACGCAGCGGTCGCTGTGTGCCCCCTGCGTGCAGTACGACCGAGGCCGGTGGCGGTCCTGTCAACCGCACCGTGAACTCGGGACAGGCAAACGGCGCGTTCAGCACGATCCGATCCTCACGCACCTCGATTGCCGTCAGCTCGCGCGCCGCTGCGTAGCGTGCGATGGCACTCATTTTCATCCAGTGCAGTCGCGAGCCGTACTTTTGGGCAAGCGTGCGAATCACCCGCTGGAAAGCGTGGAACCCGGCCAGAGCCCCGTGGCTGTACAGTCCTGGCCAGTGGCAGAACATAATCGCCGGTCCGCCCCGCTCGATCATCTCCACCATGCGTCCCCCTGTTCCGTCCACCGTACAGTAGCGGTCCGGCTCGGGCTTGCGGTCACCGTTCCAGCCCCCAAACCAGTCTCCGGTGCCTGCGGGCACATTGACCGTCAACCGGTACTGGCCACTCGCATCGCGGGACACGTGTTCAAGCTTCGGCTCCGGTAACCGGTCCCCGCCAACGATGTACTTGAAGTAATGGGGAATCTCCGCGGCGAACACGTCCGTGACCGCGTGCTGGACCGCAAGGGACAGCTCGCTTTTGACCCGGTTGCCGAAGCCGCCCGGTGTCGTGATTCCCTCGCAGGGAAGCTCACAGTTCCTCAGAATGCGGAGCGAGTAGGCGATGTATGCGGCCAGTTCGTCCACCGACTTACGTTCCTGGGGGAAGCTGTTCTCCATCGTTGCAGAGCTGACCGGTTCCAGCGGGCGGCCGGTCCGGATATCCACCACGCGTGTGTGCGTCAGCATTTCGGGATGGATGTCGAAGCGCTCAAGAACGCGGTCGCGCACGAGCTGTAAGCTCCGCCGCAGCGCCGACCGCGGCCAGCCCGGGAGCTCCCGATCGAGCCAACCGACCAATGCCGGGTAGGGGACGACGCTGTATTTGCCACGAACGTCGAACTCCTCACAAAAGTCCAGGAACTGCTCGACAAAAGAGTCCGGGATCTCGCGCGGCCATTCCCACCACGGCTTTTGGTATTCGCTCCGTTTCGGCCATGCTTCCGCAAACTGGGGCATACAGAAGTGCCCCATGTTCACGAGACAGGTGGAGTCGTCGATCACGAAGGAGGCGACCACTCGGTCCCGGGGCCAGAGGACCACCACCCGGCGACCGGTGCTGGCCTGTGAGCCGACGCTTGCGACTATAGACGCAAAAGGCGCTGCTACCGCACCGCCGAACGCTGCCAGAAATTCCCGTCGATTCATCGGTGAGCAGCTCCACGTTGGCACCCGCTGATCACGCGGCGGCCTGAACTACCCATTTGCGAACAAAGGGGGCTTCATGTACCGACCTATAGCTCCGCCCTGCTGTCGACCGGGCGAGGGGCGACCGCCTGGCCTGGTCAGAAGCCCATCCCGGGCAAAAAGGGAAGGGGCTGCCGTGCCCCGGTTCCCCTTCCGTGGTTTGCCGACTCTGTTGTCCAATCGCACGAACGGCGCTTATGCGGGTTATTCGCCTCCGGCCTGGGCAGGGGGAACCTCGGCCCAAACAGCGTGCAGGACCTCCTTGGTTTCGTCGTCCTGCACGATTGCGACGACGGCAAGATCGTCGAGTTCCAGAGGAGGAAGGCCGTGACGGAATTGCATGCGCTGCCGCGCTTGCTGCAGGTACTTGTTCAGCTCGTCGCGAACAGCCTCGATCGAGACTTCTTCGGTCACGTCTACCTCACCATCAGCCATCGGGTAGCCGTTGGCTCCGCCCGGCATGTACCGAACAACGTTGTGGTGGAAGCGGACCTTGTTGCCCCCTGGGTATCGGATTGTTCGCTCCACAAGGAAGAGCCGGAGCACGGGCTTCTTGGCGTCCGTGCCTTCAGGGATTCGAGCACTCGCTGCGATGCGAACGACGTCGTCGCCCGCGCGGCCCACATCAAGCGTGATATCCGCCTGCTTCTTGTTGTAGAGGATGGGCTCGATAATCGCTCGGTACTGGTCGTATTTCGCTTTGGATGCGGACATTGGCCCTCCGCCACCGGCTTGAGCCCGTCCGTTGAAATAGGTCGAGGGGGTGCCACGAACGCCGTAGTAGCGGGACCGCCGTTCGGAGTAGCTGTTCGTCAGCGGGTCGGGGCCCGGGATGTGCAGGTGGTACTGGAGCGCGATGAGCTCCGTGGGCTCGAAGGACTCCAGCAGGGCGTCGAACGCCACATCGGCCGCCACACACGGGGGGCATTCCGCACCGGTAAACAGCTCGAGCAACACGACACGATCTGCCCCGGGCTCCGGACGGCCCTTGTAGCGTTCAGGCTCGAATGGGGGAATCTTTGCGAGGTATTCTTCGTCGAGCTTTTTGTTGAGTTCCTCCGTCAGAGCGGCAAATTTAGCGTGCAGATCGGCTTTCCCCGCCGCTTTGGCTGCTTCGGCGATGATGCGGGCAAGCTGGGCCTTCTCCTCGGTGGGGCTGTCCTCGGGCAGCGATTTCCATGTGTCCAGGCCGAGATCGAGCGTGATGTTTGCGTAGGCCTCGGTTCCGCTGATGGCCTCCAGCGCGAGAGTGCGCACTTGGCGGGTCCAGGCGGGACCGTACGGTATCGAACTGGCGATCCAGCTCTCGATTAAGTCTTTGACCTCTTTCGCTTCAAGGCCCGCCTGACCTGCCGAACTCAGCAGGCTCTGGTAGGCGAGCGATAGATAGGGCTTGCCCTCGTGTTGCCGGATGATCTCGCGGAGCTGCTGGACCCGTTGCTCGGGGGGTTGTCGTCGCAACTGCAAGATGCGGGTCAGGAGGGAACGATCGCCCAGGGCTCCTACCTGGCGGTCGTTCGTCGGTTCGAGGACCGCCGGGTACACGGTGCCCCGGTAGCGGAAAGTCCCTTTGAAAACTTTCTCTTCAGCATCCCATTTCCCCTGGAAGGTCGAGGGGCCGGAGAGTGTGTTGATCTCCACGCGCAGCCTTCCCGCGGCAGCGGAGATGTCACGAACGGAGACGTTTCCCAGGAACCTCTGGGCCGATAGCGACGTTGCTTCGAGCTGCCCGTCCGTCTGGGAGAACTCGAAGATGACGAACGGATCCTCCGCAAAGTAGAGCACGACCAGTCGCCATTTACCGGTGAGCTCGGCCGTCTGAGGTGCCTGTGATGCGGCCTGGCCGAGCAACAGCAGATTGACGATCGCTACCACCACAAAGCTACTCATGGCTCGTCTCCCGTCTGGGGACCAATGTGTGCCGACCATGATAGCAGAAGCCGAGCCCCGGCTACAATGCGCCGATCCGATATGGAACGCGTCTCGCTGAACTCGCCGACCGCCGGGCGTTTCGACGGTGCAGTGGCGAGGTCTCGTCGCTCGGTCGAGCGGCTCCGGCGTGCCGGCGGTCACGGGTTGGAGCGAGGGAGGAGGACAAGCCGTCGTGGCTGATGATCGGCAGGTTGGTCTGGAAAAGGACGAGGGTGCACCGATCAGAGTATGGGACACGCACGCCCATCTGGTGGACGACGGATTCCGGAGCGACTTGCCTGAGGTGGTCGAGCGCGCGCGCAGCGAGGGGGTAGAGGGGATTGTCGTGGTGGGGTACACCGTAGAGACGAGTGTGCGCGCGTATGAGATTGCTGTTCGGTACGGTCTGCGGGCAACGGCTGGTTTGCATCCAAACTACCTGAACGAGGCGGACACGCGACAATGGGGCCGGATTGTTGAGCTGCTGGAGCGTCGAGAGTGCGTGGCCGTGGGCGAAACGGGGATGGATGGCTACCGCAAGGAGGTGCCCATGGACGTGCAGCGCGCCTGGTTTCTGCGCCATATTGAGCTGGCCGCGAAATTGGAACTGCCTGTGGTAGTGCACAGTCGGGATGCGGGCGGAGAGGTGATCGATTGTCTGGAGGAAGGGTTCGAACGTTTCGGGCGCTGTAAGGTGGTGATGCATGCGTTCGGGGAGGATGAGTCGGTTCTGCGGCGGGCTCTTGAGTTGGGAGCGTACATTTCGTTCGCCGGCAACATCACCTATCGCAACCGTAAGTTCGACCGGCTGCGCGGCCTCGTTGCGTGCGTCCCTACGGATCGCCTTCTTGTGGAGACGGATTCGCCGTTTTTGGCTCCTGAGCCTCATCGTAGGAAGCGCAACGAACCGGCCTTTGTGCGGTTCGTCCTGCAGCGGGCTGCGGAGCTGCGTGGAGAGTCGGAGCGTACCTTGGGGGAGTGTGTCTGCCGAAACGCGGCCGCGGTTTTCGGCAGATGCCCTTGAGCTTGCGGACGGGAAAGCGGGTTGGGATGTGTCGGTGATCCGCCGGTCTTTAGCCCGCGGCAGCAGCATGAGACGGCCTTGCGTGGTGAAGGAATCGATCGGCCACCTGCCGGCTCGATCCAAGGGGGCAGGCACTCCCGTGCCGCTTTGGCTCTTTGGAGTGCGGCACTCCCGTGCCGCTTTGGCTTTTTGGAGTGCGGCACCCCTGTGCCGCTTTTTTGGAGTGCGGCAGTCCCCTGCCGCTTTCACTTACCCATAGCAAGAGCGGATGCAGCGCCTAAACGGCTTTCCATCGACCCGGGGCGGGAGGGGCGGACCGCCGTCGCGCCGGCGACGGCGCAGTGGTACCCCCGCCGCGCCGCGGCGGGGAGGACGGCTCGCCAGCGTGCGCTCGGGCCCGGCCGCGTGCGGAGGCGGGCGTTCCTCGCCAGCCGGGGCTACTCCGCGCGGCGAGCCGCAGGCTCGCCGAGGCCGCGGCGACACCCGCAGCCGCGACTGCTCGCAAAGATAAGCAATGCGGACCCGCCTGGCGGCGGGCTGCGGGCCGCTTCGGCGGGCCGCCGAAGCGGCAGATGCGCAGCCGCGCCCCCCTGGTGTGCCCTCGAAGGGCAGCTTTTCTTTGTATCGAAGTGGATGCTTTTCGCCAGGGCTCGTGCAGAGCCGTCGGGTTTGGGGCGGACCCAGCCCGGGTCCGCCCCAAAGGCGGCGGTGGACAGAGCCGCCGACGGGCTGCCAAAGGAACCCGCGCGAAAAGAAAGGCCGGACCGCCGTCGCGCCGGCGACGGCGCAGTGGTAGCGCGACCCGGCCTCGGGTCCGCCCCAAACCGATGGGGCCAAAGAAGCGCAGGCCAAAACCATCCGCGTCGAACGAACGAAAACCCGCCATCATCCGGCCGAAAGGGGGTACGGCTAGTTGCCCGCCGCCCGGCGGGACGGGGCCGGCGGACCGCCGTCGCGCCGACGACGGCCCCTTCGGCCCGCCCGCCGCTTCGGCCGCCCGGCCGGAAGCGGCCCCGAGCCCGCCGCCAGGCGGGCCGGGGGGAGCCGGACCGCCGTCGCGCCGGCGACGGCGCATTGGTAGCGCGACCCGGCCTCGGGTCCGCCCCAAACCGATGGGGCCAAAGAAGCGCAGGCCAAAACCATCCGCGTCGAACGAACGAAAACCCGCCCATCATCCGGCCGAAAGGGGGTACGGCTAGTTGCCCGCCGCCCGGCGGGACGGGGCCGGCGGACCGCCGTCGCGCCGACGACGGCCCCTTCGGCCCGCCCGCGGCTTCGGCCGCTGGCCCGAAGCGGCCCGAGCCCGCCGCCCGGCGGCTCCGGACCTCCGCCGCGGCGACGGCGGAGCAGTGGTAGCGCGACCCGGCCGGGGTCCGCCCCAAACCGTACGGCTCTCCAGAAGCGCAGGCAAAAAGCATCCCCGTCGAAACGACGACAAGCCGCCCTACGGAGGGCCCACCAGGAGGTCGCGCCTCATCACCTGCCGCTTCGGCGAGCGGCGGAGGCGGCCAGACAGCGCGCCCCATCGCCCATTCTGCGACGGCCGGGCGTTCTTCCTTTGGTGGCCAAGACATTCGAGACGACCACCTTGGCCACGTACGGCTCCAGGAGGTCGGCCACCGCCCAGGCGTTGGTTGTGCTTTCCAGGGCGACCTCATCGGAGGGTTGCAAGAGCCCCTCGGCAAACTGCTGGAGAGCTCGCCGCTCCATGGGGACTTTGCCCTCTTGCAGGAGCTGTCCGTCTTGGTCTATGATGGCGAATTGAAGGAATTTCTTGTGCACGTCCAGGCCGACGTAGCGGCGTTTGTCGGGTTGGGACATTGCGATAGCCTCCGGAAAACCATGCCGGCGGGACAGGGTTGGGTGCGATCGCGGAGCCACTTTATGAGGGGGCTCCGGTACGCTGGGCCAAAGAGGCCCTTACCTCTTCGAGCTCGAAGCTCAATCGGGTGGGCCGCAGGGGCGCCCAGTTACGACGTCGGGCTCGAAGCCCATAGACATACTCGGGCAGGCCCCGAGGTTACCCGGCCCTCAACCCTGTCCCTTTGCCGGCTGGTTCACGTTCGCACAACAGGGGAGTCGATCGCATCCAGGCAACCTCGCCCCAGAACCCGGTGGTTGTATTTTCGCTTGCCACCGGGTGGGGGCGCAGGTCCGTCGGGGGCGTGTGCGCATCGACACGGCCCCCGTTGCCTGTGCGGGGCAGCCGTTGACAGGCCCCCGCTGCCTTCGGGTTGTTCGCGCTACGGCACTTCTCAGATGCCCCCATGGCACCAAGATCATACCCGTTATGATGCTTTTAATCGGCGGATAGCCTTCTATGAGGATCCGGACGGTCCGCTGGGTCCGGAGCCGGAGACGTTCACGTTTGTGCTGCATGATTTGGCTCAGCCGCCGACGGCGGAGCAGGTGTCGCAGGGCGGGCTGGCGCCGTATGTGGACGGGATCTATGCAAGCGCGGCGTTTGCGGCGAACCCGGTGGCGGACTTTGTGGACCGGGACACTTCGGACGGGATCACGCCTACGTTGACGGACCGTCGGCTCTACGGGGCGGGGGTGGATTCGCTGCTGGCACGCGAGGATACCGCAGGCGTCGTGGATTTTGCGCTGCGGGACTTCATCGGGTCGGTGAGGGCGTGGGTGGAGGCGGACGGGACGATCGCGGCGAGGTACGACTTTGATAGCTACGGCATTCCCAGCAATCCGGCTGATCTGAGCGGTGGGACACGGTTTGGGTTTACCGGCAGGGGAGCGAGCTATCTTAGCGGATGGTGGTACCACCGTGCCCGCTGGCTTGTGTCTGCGGTTGGTCGTTTTGCGTCGCTGGACCCTGCCGGACCCGCTGCGGGTGTCAACGCCTATGGATACGTTAGCAACCAACCTACGGTGTTCCTTGACACAACGGGCCTACACCCAACGGGAATGGAGTCGGAGAGCGGAAGCAGTGGCGGGTACTCCCTGCCCGACGAAGCCTGCTCATGTGAGGCAGAGGCGGTTTCTGCTCTTGGACATCGGCTCGATGTCGCAGACATAGCGGTGGGAGCCGCCGCCGCAATGCATGGGCTGCTTCGGGGTGGCAACAAGCGAGGTCCCGGAGGGGCGGACTCGCCGTGGGCCGCGTTTTGGGGGAGCCTGGGCAAGAGCTGTAGATCTATTGCCAAGACGTATGAGGCGATCTTCTGGTACCTGTATGGCGAAGAGGAGAAGGCCCGGGTGATGATGGCGGAGGCTTACGAGTTGGGCCCGTTGGGTCAAGCGGAGGGCGGTTACAGAACGGGCGTAAAGATCTCGCTAGGCGTGGCGACAGCGGCGACAACAGCGGCATGTGCGGTCGGGGCGGTGGAGTTCTTTTGTCTGCGAAATGGGTCGATTGTCATCGAGTCCGCACTTGCGGGGGGACGTACAGGCGGCATTGTTCAAATCAGGCCTGCTATACCGGGCGAGAAGGTGCCCCCTTGGTTTCGCATTGACCTCCATCGCCTAAGCTCGTTAGAAAAGAATTTGCCTCGCTGGTGCCGAGGACGGCGTCTGCCCCATATCGACATACCCCCTCTGCGGATCAAGCACTGGCCGTGGGAGCAGTTGTTTGGAAAGCGAGGCCTATTGAGATGAAACCGGGTAGGCTTGTCCGTCTGTCTGACGTCGCAGCGTGTCCATTGTGCATCAGACTTCAGGGGGCGCGCGACCTGATGCGCCCAGATGTCGAAGGACTGATTCACGATGCAGTGCTGATTCTGGGGATGTTGGACTATTCGAAGGAATCGCG
>JALSID010000292.1 GCA_026981825.1 Planctomycetota bacterium | reverse complement strand
GGTTCTTCGAAGACGGCTCATCCCGTGCGGCTTATCGGCCTGATTCTGGCCGCCGGGCTGGTCGCCGCTTTCTGGTGGCAAGTCAACCCGGTCACGCTCGTCTCCAGCCTATCCCGCTTGCGGCTGGTCCCGCTGGCGGTCGCTCTAGCCCTGTTCGCCCCCCAGATTGCGGTCTCAGCCTTTCGCTGGCACCTGATCGCTGGCTGCAGCCTGCGTACTGCAGCGCGGGCGGTTCTCGTGGCCAACGCGCTGAACCTGGTTCTTCCGGGCAAGCTTGGAGAATTCGCGAAGGCGGCTACGTCACGAAGAGGGATCCGCTTCGGAGCAGGTCTGGTGGTCGGGGAGCGCGTGGGGGACGTGCTTGTGATCGTCCTGCTCGGTGGCGGCCTACTCTTCCTGGACTATCCGATCCGAGCGTTTCGGCTGAGCGCCGGCCTGTTCGCGGCAGCGGCATTCGTCGCTCTGGCTACGGCGTCGGTCTACGTCCAGCTCAGGAGACTGGGCCAGCGGGGTTGCGAATTGGCTGTGTTGGCCGCGCAGATCTTTCGACCTGGCCCTCTGATTGCTACAGCTCTGCTTTGGTTTCTGCACGGCGTGCAGGTTGCGCTGTTCGCTGAAGCGGTGGGGGCCAGCAGTCGTCCCCCTCTGCTCTTCACTTTGGCACAGTGGATTTTCCTGGGCAGCGCTGTGCCGCTTGCCCCGTGGGGCCTGGGCAGCCGGGAAGGCGTGATGTTTCTGCTTCTCAGCCCGGTGGAGCGTTCGTCCGTCATCGGAGCGACAGCCCTGCTTTTCCTGTTGCGATATTGGGTGCCCGGCCTGGTTGGGCTTCCGGTTCTGACCGTCCACGGTCTTCGCGGGGTGATCTCCGACGCTGCCGGCCGTGGCCCCCTTCCCGTGGGGGCAAATCCGCGTAAGCTTGGCCGGACACCGGCCCGGCGTGCTGCGTAGCCCGTGCCGGGGACTGGATCGCGCCGGAGCCGCTTCTGGCCGGCGGTGAGTCACAGGGGGCGCGGTCGACTGCGCACGGCGCAATGCAGCGGCCCGCTATCCGGCAACCCATCACCTGGGTAAGGCATCGGCGATGAGAACCCGAACCGGCGACCGCAAAACGGACCGATGGGCTTAGGGAGTTGGGAACCACATGGCTGGCCAGGTGGGGGCGCGCATGGATGTCGTGCTTCACGCCGAGGGGGCTGTCTGCGGCCTGGCCGTCTTCTCCTGAGCCGTGACCCGTTCCTGGACGTATTCCTCCAGCAATCGCCACTGTTCGAAGAAGTCGTGGGTATCCACGCCCAGCGGCCGTTTAAAGAAGCATGCCAGGTGCCGCTGCAGTCCCCGTCCCCCCGACTCCCATTCGTATGCGGTGAGACGAACGAGGTCGATGACCAGTGGTGCGGCAAGCAGGGAATCGCAACCCTGCCAGGTGAACTGCAGGACCATCTTTGTGCCGAGGAATCCTTCGAAGTGCACGTGGTCCCAGGCTGTTTTCCAATCGTCCAGAGATTCCACAAATTCGATGCTGACCACCGTCTGGGGGGTGTAACCGAGGATCTGGTTGAGGACAGCGTCTTTGGTCTTCACTTTGGAGGCTTTGTGTGTGGGGTCATCGAGCACCAATCCATCACGGTTGCCGAAGATATTGTGCCCTACCCAGCTCAAGACGCGCAGGTTTCGTCTCTGAAACATGGGGGCAAGGACAGTCTTCAAGAGCGTCTCGCCTGTTTTGCCGTCCTGGCCGGCGTACAGGGTACCCTGTTTTGCCGCCAGTTCGGTGAGGACGGGGACATTAATGCCTGGCGAGGGGGTGAAGTTTACATAAGAACAGCCGCTCCGGATCGCCGCCAGCGCGTAAATCAACGACGCCGGGACCGCCGGACTGCCCGGCCGGTCCAGTTCGGCCTCGAATCTCACCAGATCAGAATGCACCTCGGTCAGTTCCAGCGGCGGCTCCGTGGAGGCGAGATTGACCAAGATCACGTGCCGTAACCCCCACCGCTCCCGAAACGCCTGAATATCGGCCGCGATCCGCTCCGCAGCCTCTCGAGGGGGCATCTGGTTACCCTGTTCCTGGGTCCAGTCGGCGAGTCGCTCTACCGCTGGCCCGCTTCGTTGCGCCACCCCGGGGACCACATTTTCAGTCCATTCCGCCAACTGATCCCGGCACCGATCGATCAGTTCGGCGTCAAACACTCCAGAACGGCGGTGCAATTCGCGCACGGTTGATTCCAGGGAACTCCGCCGCACATCATGGCCTCCGATCACGAACCGGCTGAAAGGGGGCAGCGGTAATTGTCGCACGAGGGGGTGTTCGGAGACGAGGCCGGTGCTACCGGCTAACCCTTTGCGTAGAGCTGCAAGGCCTAACGCTGTGGTGGATGCTACACTGCCGAACGCGCCAACAAACCAGATGCCAAGGTCGGGGCCCGTCATCGAACAGGCTTCCTCCGTTGTCTCACCCCAAGCTTCGGTCAGCCGCTCGCCCGGTGCAACAATGCGAACCGGCCATGATCGGGGCCAGATGCTTCTTGTTCCACGGGAGGGGGAGTGTCTTACAACGCTTTCAGGTAGGCGTAGAGATCGGCCAGGTCCTGGTCCGACAGGCCGTCCAGTAGTCCCCGTGGCATTATAGATCCGCTGCTGCGGTACCTCGCCTCGATCTCCTTCCCGGACACGTGAAGGGTGTTCCCCTCCGAGGTTTGCAGCACCAGACCCGCCACCGAATCGTACACCACGATACCCTGCAGGATTTTTCCCCCTTTGGTGACCAGGACGGTCGCCCGATAACGATCCGGCACGACCTCGTCCGGCAGCACGATCGCGCGAAACAGATCCTCGAACGAAAACCGCTTCGCCACTCCGCGAAGATCCGGGCCGACCGCTCGCGCACCGCTGTGGCAAAGGTGGCAACCCAGGTTTTCGAACAAGCGTTTGCCCCTCGTCGCGTCTCCCTCCAGTGTTCGCACCCGGTTCAGCCGCTTTCTCCACGCCCCCCACATAACCGCTCCCCCAAGAAGCCCTTTCGCCGACGGCCAACGCCGCAGGATGACCTGTTCCAGTTCAGCGGGAGTCCTAACTTCGCGTCCGATCTTTTCCGTCAGGTACTCTCGGATAGCCTGAACCACCCGCTTGCCCGGCTGGACAGAGTTGAAGTTACGCCAGGCACTCAGGAGAGCGGCGCCCAGCTCCGGCGACAGAGGTACCTGTAAACGGCGCAACGCCCGCACCGTGGCCATCACGGCCCGCGGACTTCTGGCCGCGCGCAAGGAACCCACAAGCACCGGCAGATCCTCCATCCTTGCAATGGGGGCAAGGTACAGCAGAACAGCGTCCCGCACCCCACGATTGGCGTTCCACGCAGCCAGGAGAGCTCGCCGACGCTGGTCTTCGTCGCTTAGCCTGGCCAGCAACTCGACCAACTCCGCCGACCAAACCAGTTCGGCACCACGCTGCAGACGCGCGTAGAACTTCCTGGCCGCTACTGCAACCGGGGCACCGTCCACCCGGCAATAGATGACGTGGTCCGGGTGAGATGCGAAGTCGGCGTGGCCGACCACGGCTGCTACAAAGCCGGCAAGCTTTTCCTCGAACGCCTTCAGCGCCTCCTGGATGCGCAGCGGCCAGTTCCGGTCCCGCTGGATCGCTCGTCGGTCCAGCAGGTGGGGCAACCGGACGAACGTGCTCACGAGCCGCTCGCGCACGCCGCGCAAGGCCGGACTATCCAGGCGCGTAAGGCAAAACAGGTAGTGTTCCTGCTCGAGAGGACTGGCTGAATCAGCAAGCCAGCCGGCGATGACCCAGGCAGCGGCCGGGCGGTTGCCGCCGAGAATCGCAACGGTACGAGCAGCCTCGATGCGGACCCGGCGGGCTAACCGGGAACGGTTTTTTTCCATCCAGGCCTCCAGTGCAGTTGCCCACAGCGCCGATGGCCCGGCCTGCCCAGATGCGTAGCCTTCCCACAGGTGACCACGGAATCGCGCACCGGGCACGTTCCCCGCCGCGATTTGCAGTGCCCTCAGAAGTACGAGCTGCACCAGCGGGTCGGTGGTGCGAACGAGCAGATCGATAGCCTCGGGTGCTGCGCGGTCCGGTCGGTGGCTTGCCGTTGCGGCGAGCTGAACCGCTCGTTCGAGGTTTGTCTCCGGTCGCCAGCCCGGCGGCTGCTCGCCTTTCTGCAGCAACTTGAAGCCAAGGTGAAGGAGGACCGCGTCGCGAGTCCCGATGGCAGCGGACAGCGCGTGGCCGTCGATGGAGCGTTGCTCTCCGCCCAACGCGCGTTCGAGCCGGCGGCGCAAGGTCGCGTACACCGGTCCCTCGGCATCTCCAGTCGCGTGACGCTCCGCCTGTGCCGATGCACCGGGTCGGGCTACATACACTGCCCCCCGCGTGCCGCGTCCACCTGTACAGAACCAGAGGTATCCGGTGCTCGGTGCAACGACAAGGTCGGTGACGGCGAGGGCGCGGCCCCCGTTCGCCCAAATGAGGGGGCGGATCGTCGCGCGATAGCTCGCCCCGTGAGGTACGAGCTGAACGTGCAAAATGCGTCCGAAGGTCCAGTCGCCGATCAGGATGTCGCGGCGGTTCAGCCCTGGCAGCGTGCAATCTGCTGCCGATTCCACGCCCGTGGGCGAACCCCGGCCGGCGTAAGTCAAAGGGGGCACCACATCGCAGAACCATGGGGGCATTCTCCAAAAGTCCCCCTTCTGGGGGGCCTGCCAGCCGTAATGACCGCCGGGCACAACGTGATAGACCCGCGTTGGCTCGTACCAGGGCAGGCCCACGCACCGCTCATTGTCGGAATCGAACGTGAAGAGCTCACCGTCACTGTTGAACGCGATGTCATACGCGTTGCGAAACCCGTCTGCGATGATGGCGCAGCGACTCCAATCCGGACTGAACCGGAGCACGCAACCGGCGACCGGTTCCCGGATGGGCGAGCCGGGATCCGTGGCAAACGAGGCATCCACTCTGGCGAAGTTTCCGGCCACGACGTAGTAGCAACCGTCCGGTCCTTTGCGAATCGCGTGGGCATCGTGTTCGCCGCCGGTCTTGATCCGCCAAAGGAGCTCCGGCGGGCCGTCCGCGATGTGGTCGCCGTTTCGATCCCAAAACCGGTAGATACCCCCGTCCCCGGTCACGTACAGGGCGGCCCCCTCCCACAAGAGCCCCATGGCTCCGTCGCGGGGCCGATCAGAAAAGAGCAGCGCCCGGTCGGCGCGAAGGTCCCCGTTGTCGTCCAGCAAAACCTTGATGTAGCCGCGCCCCGCGACGGTCGGGTGCCCGTGCGGATCCAGGGTCAGGCAGTAGATGTCATTGGCGAGATCTGGGCCGCAAAACTCGATGACCTCGATGCCAGGGCGGGTGGCCAGGTCGGTTACCCGCACAGTTGCTTTCGAACCGTCAGGCTCCCTGCTCTGTGCGCCCCCCCACGCCGCGCAAAGAAGCCCCACCACAGCAGTAGCCGCACAGCAGGCCCAGCAGACAACGGTCGCCCACGCCGATGTCGTGCTCGGCCTGTCGCGGGAAACGCGTGAGAACATGCGCACGGTGGATGCTCCCGTTTGGAACCGGCCGACCGATTGCAACGGACCACGCCACCTGCGGTCCTGGGGATTCCCACGTCGGCACCTACCGGTTCGTTTCCCAGAAAGGGACCCTGCGGTCGCCGAAGGGTGGAAAGCTCCTCCAGGCACTGCGTCGACCACAACAACGGTTACCTGTCCCGCGAACCAAGTAGGCCGGCTCCAGCGTTGTTGGCCTTACGGTCGTGTACGCAAGCTGTTGAACCGGCAGCGATCAGATCGCCTCCGGGCCTCGTTCGCCGGTACGTATGCGCACGCAGTCTTCCAGGGGCAGGATGAAGATCTTTCCGTCGCCGACTGCCCCTTCGCCACTTCGGCTCGCCTCCATGATGGCTCGCACCGTGGGCTCGACGAAGTCCTCGTTCACCGCGATCTGCAGTTCGAGCTTCTGTACCAGGTTGTAGGCCACCTCGCGGCCCCGGTGAAATTCCGTTTGGCCTTTCTGTCTGCCGAATCCCTGGCAGTGGAGTACGGTCATGCGGAAGACCTCGACGCGCGCGAGCGCTTCCTTCACCGCTTCGAGCCGCTCCGACCGGATTGTCGCAAGGATCAGCTTCATCGCAGTGCTCCTGCCTGTCGACTCCTGCCACAAGCATCGTACCGGCACGGCCGCGGTGCGTCGGGGCGGTGCTACACGTTCAAGGGCGGTCGATCCCACAGGTGGTGCCGCACCGGCGAGCGTGGCTCGTAACATATCTGCCTGGGGTCACGTTATCCGCGCCCAGGGGCCCCGACCTGTACCGTCCGTTTCGAAAAACCCACGATAAGTACGGCCACCGGCCGCATCGGTCGCGCGCCCGAGTCGTCGCGCCAAACGCGGTGAGCGCTCGTGCCCTGTGCAGGGGCAAGAAAGCTCCTTGGGCCTACTGCCCCGCCCCCTTCTCGAACCGTGGCAAGCTGGGGAATGCCGAACTAACGGGCTCGGCAATTTCGACAAGCCCCCCGCGGTAGGCCGGCGCGCTCCCACCGGTTTACCGCGGAACCGCGCTACGTGGGGCTGCCGTCCGCTTAAGGGGGAAACCGCCAGGTCCGGCTGCCGGGCGGGGCGGTCCCGCAGAGAGCCTGGTCCTGTTCAGTCCTGCGATACCACTTCTGCGAGCGCGTCACGAAAAGCTGCAGCGGCTGCCTCTATGTCTGCAGGGGTATGCTCGGTGGAAAGGTACCACAGGCCACGCCGCAGGATCCGGATGCCGCGGCGCTGAAGCGCGCGAGCCAGGGCTAGCGTCGCCTGCCGGTCAACCGTTCCTGCGAACTCGCGGTAGTTCCGAGGAGCTGTTGGCGACGAGGCCGACTGTAGCCGTACCCCGGTGTAGACGGCTCCCGGGCACGATTCGATCCACACGCGCGAGGCGAACGGGGCGCTGGCCTCACGCAACCGGTCCCTGAGCAGTTCCGTGAGGGAGACGAGCCGCTTGTAGCGGGCGGCTCCGTCGCCCGTCAGCAATCGAATCGACGCAAGGGCGGCCGCTACCCCGGGTACGTACGCATTCAGCGTACCGGCGTGAATGGCGGTACCGTCAGCGATAGGCGCCATACTTTCCTCGGTTCCCACCAGGGCTGCGATGGGGAAACCTGCCCCCAATGCCTTGCCGAATACGGCCAGGTCAGGCTTAATACCCAGCAGTTCCTGGGCTCCCTGCGGGTGCACGCGGAACCCGGTGATGACTTCATCGAGGATAAGCAGTGCGCCGTACTCATCGCACAGCCCGCGGAGCCGTTCGAGGAACCGGTCTCGAGGCCAGATGCAGCCGGTGTTCAACATGATCGGCTCAGTAATCACCGCAGCGATCGAATCCCCCACCCGCTCGAAGATCCGTTCGAGGTAGTCAGTCCGGTTCCAGGAAGCGACCACGATGCTGTCGAACCCGCAAGCCGCTACCCCCTCGCACCAGGGAACCGCCAGCGGGTCGTCTTCCGGCCCGCAGTCCGAATCGAGAGGGGGATGAATGCTGAAGGCGAGGCCGTCCAGCCAACCGTGGTAGTGCCCTTCGAATTTGAGGATCCGTTGTTTGCCGGTGCGTGCGCGGGCAGCGCGGATCGCAGCATGGATCATCTCACTTCCCGTGCACCCCAACCTAACCTTCTCGGCGCATCGGATCAGGTCGCACAGACGCTCGGCCAGTTCTACTTCGCGCGGGTGAAGGCCATTCCATACCTGTCCCTCTCCCAGTGCCTGATGCACTTCCTCGAAAACGACGGGATGGCAGTGGCCGTGGATCAGGGGGCCCTGGCTAAGAGCGAAGTCCAGGTAGCTACGGCCATCTGCGTCATACACGCGCACACCTTCGCCTCGCACGAGGACATCGGGATCCGGGGCGCGGAACTGGCTCGAGACGCCACCGGCCAGGACCCCCATCGCACGTTCTCGCCATACGTCGGAGGCGTTACGGGATGGACCCATTGGTTGCTTCTCCCCGAACCGTCAGGCCGGGCGGATCCGGTGGAACCGCCCTATCGGTGCGATTCGTCCGATCCGGCCAATTCTCCCGTCAGACAACGACGCCTGGTCCGCTCGAGAAACCGGATCGCCTGCTCCGCCGTCCGGACCGCGTTGTGGGAATGACGGCTCAATTCCACATAGACCCCCTTGTTATAGCCGATCTCGACCAGGGCTGCGAGAATAGGCTCGAACCGCATCGTTCCCTCGCCGAAAGCCAGGTGGTCGTGTACCCCCTTCCGCATATCTTCAACGTGCACGTTCACCAGGACCTCCCGGTACCGGTGGATCGCTGCTTCGGGGGGGCCGTCGTCCAGGCAGTGCACGTGCCCAACGTCCAGGGTCAGTTGTAGTGCCGGATGGCAAACGCTCTGTCTGAGCCGGTCGAAATCCGCCAGTCGTTCGATCAACATGCCGGGCTCTGGCTCGAACCCGATCAGCACCCTCTGCTCAGCAGCGTAGTCACACAAGCGGCGGCACCCGTCCTCCAGCCACCGCCACAGTGCTGGCTCAGGCACCCCGTTTGGCCTGACACCAGACCAGATTGATACGGCGTCGGCGCCCAGGTGAGCCGCGATGTCCACCGCCTTGCACAGGAAACGCAGCCTGCGTTCCCTCTGGCGGCGGAGGGGGTCCACGAGTGTGGGCCAGTGTTTTCGCCAGGGGTCGAGCAGGAAGCGGGCACCGGTCTCGATGACGCAGCGCATGCCGGTTCTTTCCAGGAGACGCCGAACCTCGTACAGCTCCCGCACGCTCTCCCGGTTGAACGGGTTGAGATGGTGGTAATCGAGGGTGATGCCGACCGCCCGATAGCCCAGTGCGTGCAGGATGCGAATGGCATCCGCGAGGCGGTGGTGCGCGAAGCCGTTTGTGTTGTATCCCCAAATCAGCACGGTGTTGCCCGGTCGTCCTCGCTTCCTTCCACGCATGTCCGCGCGGGCCTTCGTTCGGCCCGCGGTAAGCGGTCGGTCTTGGGCGGTGTCGGGCGGTCATGTGGCCGGCAGGAACCGCGTGGCTACGACGGTTGGCAGGATGAGGGCCGCGACGATTGCTCCCGTCGTCGGTCCCCGCACGAACGACACCACAGCCGCATCGTAGAGGATGATCGCGATCAAAAGCCAGCGCACGGTTGCCTGGATGCGTCTTGGCTGAGGGCTCAGGATGGCCGGCAGGCAGCTTGCGTTCACCACGGCAGCGAGGGCGATCCACCACACGCCTCGAATCAACAGCACGTTCGGATCGTTGCTCAACAGGAGGTCCTGGTAGGCGTCGGCCCAGGGAAGCTCCGTGGCCTGAAGTGCGGCCAGGCTCCGCGTGCGGAGTGCCACGGCAACGAAACCGGCCATAAGGAGCCCGAGGTTCATGCCCAGGAGGCTGGTGGTCAGCTCGATCCGGCCGCCGCCGGTGGTTTCGTACCGGGCGAACCGCGTCAGCGACATGACGTACAGGCCCAGGCCCACGGCTGCGGCCGTCCCCAGCCGGCCCACCAGGGGTACATGCAGTTGATTCGGTAGCCAGATGGCGTGCTCGAAGAGCGCCAGGCCGAGCGTGAAGTTCAGGGTGCGGCAGATCCCCATGAGAATGGGGCCCACGATCGTCCATTTGGTTCCGGCGTCGTAGGCTACGATGGCCACCGCGAGCCATGCCGCCACGGCGAGTACCCGCGGCCCGGACAGGATTGCGGCGCCCAGGCCGGCCGCCAGGAGCACGGCACCGAGGATGCCCGCCGCTTTCCTGCTGATTTGACCGCTGGGAATGGGGCGATCCGGCCTGGTCTGGCGGTCATACTCCACATCGAAGACATCGTTGAGGACCATGCCCCCCAGGTAGAGGCACGAGGATGCGGCAAGGACCAGCAGTGCCCTTGCCCACGGAACCTGGGCGAGGGCCGGGGTGCAGATCAGGATGGCCGCCAGGACGTCCGCCCAGGCTGTAAATACATTGCCGAGTCTGAGCAGACGGAGGTACGCCGACCAGTTCATCCGAATTGCCTGACGAGGGGGGCAATGACCTCAAAAGCACGTTTTGCGGCCGAGTCCGGGTCGTCCGCGTACGGGTAGAGTTCGATGGTGATCCAGCCGTTGTAGCCAATTTCCCGCAAGGCTTCGAAGCAACTGGCAAAATCGATGGCCCCTTCGCCCGGGATTAGATGGCGGTGTTCTCGGCTGGCCGCGATGTCCTCCAGATGGACATGGCGGATGTGGGGCGCCAGCTTCCGGATTGCTTCCGCCGGGTCTTCCCCCACGCAGTACATGTGGCCGATGTCCAGGTTCAAGCCCATGGCCGGGCTCTTGATCCGTTCGGCGAGCATGAGGTACTGATCGGAGGTCTCGATGAGCAGGCCTGGTTCTGGCTCGATCAGCAGGAGGACGCCCAGGCGTTCGGCCAGGTCGAGCACCGGGCGGAGAACTTCGACGAATGTGGAAAGGGCCACTTCGAACGTCATGCCACTGGGCACCGGGCCACCGGGCTCCGTGGTGATGTTCGGCGCGTTGAGTTCTTTCGCCAGGTTCAAGGCGCGTTTGGTGTGTTCCACCCGGATTCGCCGGTACGGGGCGTAGGGTTCGATCCAGGACGGATACCAGTACGATTGGCGGGGGTCGCCGATGGCGTTCATCATGAACGCGTTGATATTAGAGATCTTCAGTCCGAGGCGGTCCAGGGCGTCGCGCGCCGCCTGTTTTTGGCTCTCCAGCAAACCGGCCGGCCAGAGGTGAGGCACGTCCGCAAGGAGTTCGACCCCTTCGTAGCCGATCGCTTTGATCCGCTCCAGCGCTTGCTCTAGGGGGAACTTCAGGTACGCGTTCGTGCTGAATGCGAGCTTCATACAGCCTGCTTCTCCGTACACAGCAGTTGGCTTTGGGCCGTAGGTTGCAACTCGCCTCGGCGCACCTCGCCGATGTGTGCAATTCTAGCCGTGGCCGACCACGTGCCGCAATGCAGTACGCCCCGTGACGGCTGCAGCGGCCTGTCGCAGCGGCTGAGGCGAACCTCCGGCGGGCGCGGCGGCGACCCGCAGCGACAGCGATACCACCGGCGGCCAGGAGCCAGAGGCTGGCAGGTGCCGGCACGGCCCCCGCAGCAAGACTCCCCGGTGTACCCCGGTCGCGCTCGCCGAAGCGGACGCCCGCGTAGACACCGGGGTGGGGGATCGGATGCCGGGCCAGACGCCAGACGTCGCCACGGTCGTTCAGCCGGGCCAGGTCAGGGCTGAGGGCGGTGGCGATTTCCAGAGAAGTGCCGTTTTCCGCCGGTGGCAGCGTGCTGCCCCGCCCGTAGCGAACCGCATCGATCAGGCTGCCCGACGAGTCGACGAGCTGGACCTCGCCGGCAGAGTTGCTCAGCCCGAACGAGCTCGTGTCCCCCCAGCCGGAGAGCGGTATGACCGGGACGTCGGCTCCGATGGACCAGGCCCGGCGGTATTCGTCCGGACCAATCCGACTGCGTCCAGGGATGAGTACGGCGAGCTGACCGGGTAGCAGGAGGTAGTCCTCTGCGATGGTTCCCAGCAGCCGAGTCCCCCGGCGCGTTGCCTTGCGGAGTTGCCAGTGTAGCAGGCTAACCACTCGCCCCGAGACATTCGCCACTTCAACCCATTCCGTGTTCCGGCCACGGCGAAAGAACCCATCGTCACCGGACGGGTTGTACATGATCTCCGTGAACGCCACGGGGCCGGCCAAAGCGGACCGGATGTGGCCGCTCAAGACCGCCACGATCACACAGACTGCGGCTAATCCTCTTGCCCCGCACCGCCACGACCTGGGTAGGCGCGCATACTCCCCGCGGAACATCTTCAATCCTCCCGGCACGAACGGCCTGAACTCCTCGCTTACGCCCATTTGCCGCATCGTGGACAGGTGCCACCATTTCGTCAAGGGGCCGTCGTGTGGCCATGGCCTGCGTTGAACGGCCGCCGGGCCGACGTGTCAGCGGCCGCCGGCAAGCATTACGTCCGGTCGGTTTACATCAGGCGACACGGCCCCCCAGTTCCCTTCCGTGGCCGCGGGGGCTCAAGAGTGGGACGCCTGCGGGCTTCTGCAGGGGGGCGCATGGGAGAGGTTCCGGAAAGCGGACCGAGGGGTCTTCGGTGTGCGCCGTTGACGCGTTTGGGCGACATGTGGCCCGGCGCTGTCGCCACCGGGCCGCACTCCAGGCGCGCGTTGGGACGATTTCACCGTCTGTATGGAGGTCGGAAAGCGGATCTACGAGCTGGCACGTCCGATGCATAGGTGACCGGTGCGGCCGGCGTGCCGAAGCACCGTTGAGCACGCATCACTGAGAGCGCACGTCGGCCGTTTCTTCCCTGGATGTGGCGGCGTCCGCGAAAGGCGTGCTCGGCCGGGTCACGCCCGGGTGCGCGGTCCAAGGCTGCCGCCGCCAGTTCAGACGGCTTTGCAACCGTAGTCCGATGTGGTGGATTCGAGCAGGTGGCCGTATCCTCACGTTCTCCCGGCGGCCTTCCCGCCAGCGTTGCTGGCCGCGAAAGCTGCGACCGATGCGGAGAAGGTGTGCGTCGAGATAGGAGGCCGACTCGAATTGTCACGATTGCACCGGCCCTGCTACTACTACGAGCGACGGTTGGACATTACCGGGTGTGAAAGGCCTCGGGTGGCAACACCTGCACGAACCGTCGAACTCGCTAGTTCCTCCGTTTGTGCCCGACCACGGAGGGGAACTGTCACTCCAGCCGGTTGACGGACAGCTATAGTTGGAGTGTAGTGGGGGACTCGAGTTCGCACGTGGCGAAGGTCACCCGTGGATTGGTCAACGAAGGTTTGGAGGTGCGAACAGAGCGGCTGACCCCGAAGGGGTGCGGACTCCGGTGAGTGTAGTGGGCACCGCGCATCCACCGGAGCCGCCCCCTGTTTCGAGGCCATAGAGCTACTAAACCAATTCTAGCGCCTTCTGTCACGGGGTCAATGCCAGCTCTGGGCACTTGGGGTATGCCCAGGAGCTGCGCCTATGCCAGTGCTTCCGCTAGGAACCTACGTGTTCCCGGAAGATCTGCTCGAATGGGATTCGCCGAAGGACGATCAGGAGCAGCGTTGGTTCGTGATCCAGACCCGGTCACGAGCCGAGAAAGTCGTTGCCCGGTGGCTCGAGTTGTTCCGGACGCCGTTCTACCTGCCGCTTTATTCGCACAAGTTCTACCACAAGAACCGGTTGCTGACCTCATGGAAACCACTGTTTCCGGGATACGTGTTCCTGCGGTGCGACGAGCTGCACACCTGGGACCTGTTCTACCAGGTGGAGCACGTGATCAGGGTTCTGCGTGTCCCGAAGCAACGGGAGTTGCATCAACGCCTTGTGGACGTCCACCGCGTTTTGCAGGCTGGAGTGCCCGTGGTGCCCGAACATAAGCTCCAAGTTGGTCAGTGGGTGGAAGTCAAGACCGGTCCACTGCGCGGGCTCGAAGGCAAAATCGTCCGCGTGGATAAGGGCTTCAAGTTCGTCATCGAAATCGACTTCCTGAAGCGGGGGATTTCCTGCGAGATCAGTGGCTGGGAACTCCGACCTCTAGGGGGGCCACCACCACATTTGGCTGCTTCGGAGAACGGAAAGCGACGCAGGCGCCGCCGTCGTCGGCGACGTAAATCAAGCAAACACGGAGGCAACGGTCAGCAGACCGACATGGGGATCATCATGCCGTAAACGCCCGCGGACCTGCCGGTACGCCTGTTTTCGGAAGCTACCGGGCCACGACCGCCAGGCCCAGATCGAGCCGATCCTCGCGCCGAGGACTCCCGTTCGGTCCAGCTCACCCCCGCGCGCCAGCGGGCCGCCGGCTCAGCGATGGCCCCCTCCCATCGGGCCAAGCGAGCGCTATGCGGCGGCTTTCACCGCTAGTCCCGGGTAACCCAACCCAGTTCGCAAGTACGCTCGCTGCACGATCCACAAAGGCGAGTTTCGGCCGGTTCTGCGCCGACCGCCTTCCCTTTTCCCCAGCGTCTTCGAGCCGAACACCCACCCCAGTTCGGTCAAACCGCGCGGACCTGCCGTCAAGGCCCGCTCTCGGCTGCAGTCTTCACCCTCTCAACCCAGCGCTCCTGGAACTCCCGGTGGAACCGCCGAAGCTCTGGATGGTAGCTCGGCGGATTCGGCCACCGAGGGGGAA
>JALSID010000291.1 GCA_026981825.1 Planctomycetota bacterium | reverse complement strand
CACCCCGCGAGAAGAGCCGCTCGAACACCAGCGCCGGATTGATCTCCTTGGTAGCCGGGGTGTACGGATCGCGCCACGAAATGTTGGAGGAATAGGCGCAACTGTAGCCTGAATCGCAACTTCCCGCATTCGCGCCGGGGTCACAGCCGAGGACGAGCGATGGGAGTAGGGTTTCCTTGCCCACGTGCCGGGCGGCGAACTGGTCGA
Organism: Planctomycetota bacterium; assembly: GCA_026981825.1. Lineage (GTDB taxonomy): Bacteria > Planctomycetota > Planctomycetia > JALXBF01 > JALXBF01 > JALSID01. The sequence continues at coordinate 13,931 of JALSID010000291.1, read as the reverse complement.
CCGAGATGCCAACGCGGATGTTCGCACCGCTGGTCTTCACAGGCTGGCAACCCGTCAAGAAAACCGACGCACTTCGGGCGTGGTCACCCGGTCCGTCGCCGTTGGCACGACCTTTGTCGTGGGTGAGCCCAGAGATCACGAGGATATCGTTGCGCAGATCCTTCAAGGGTTGCAGAACGTAGGGCAGGTCAAACATGTAGCCCGTTCGCGACGGCGTCCACTTGTGCATGTTGACGCCGTTCGGAACGTTGAGGAAAGCCATGCGGAGCGGGGCACGACTGCCCTCCGCAGCAGCGGCGGTTCGCGCCAACGCGGGCACCATGGCATCGAGAGCGGGCAGAGCGATCAGGGTGCCCAACCCCTTGAGGGCTGCTCGACGGGAAAGGACTCGGTTCCGCAGGGCTATTCTCGGCGCCATAGCGCTTCTCCCGCTGATGCGTCTGCGGTAGGAACACACTGTAGATCCGGTCTTCAGGCGGGCACTACCAATTATCGGTTCTGCGGTCGGTCAAATCAACACGGAATCATGCGTTTCCTGGTTTTTGTCGCAGCCTCGCCAGTACGCCGCCACGCCGCTGTACACCACGCGGCACAGCCCGATCCCCCCTCGCCCGCTCACCATGTGCCCGGCAGTTGCTCCCTCCGGTCACCGGAGAGCCCGCCGAGCAGGTCCAGGGCCTGCTGGATTGCATGCCGGAGCGACGTGCGTGGGGGCATCTCGGGGTCTTCTTCCCCCGCAGAACGGCCAGCCGTGGACAGCGGGACCTGGATCCAGGGGGCAGCGGGGGCAGAAGCGAAATGCTGAGGGGGCATGTCCTGTCCGGACGGCCTGGGGCCCACCGGTCGCTTGGAATCGATTGGTGGCGGCAGGCAATCCAGGTTGTGCACCAGGATAGCCGGCTTGCCCGCCACTGCCAGGTAGTAGGAATGTGCTCCGGGGACGACCAGGTTGTATACCGCTACGGGTCGGTCCAGCCGCTCCCGTCGGTTCGCCCGCACCCGGTAAGTGGCCCGGGCGCCGGTACCAAGCAGCGTACCCGGAGCGAGCTGTGCGGCCGGTACCCAGGTCGACTTGGAAGGTACCCAAAAGCGGTGGTCATCGGTTGTGCGTACGAGCACGGGGCTTCCCCCGTCGACGGGCTGCAGATCCAGAACGCGCAACTGGCTAACCTGCCGGACCGTTCGCGCGGCCACGCGTGCCGTGATCCGACGGCCGGTTCGCGGATCGCGCGCAAGCACGATGTCCCCCTTCTTTACCCCCTCGATCGGCACAGCCTCAACCGGTTGTCGCCTTGCACCTGGTCGAGACTGAAACAAGCGGGCAATGTCCCGGTGCACACCGTGCTTGCAGGCGCGAATGGTCACAGCAAGGATGAAGACGACAATACAGAGCAGAACGTACCCTGGACTGGGGCGCTCTTTGCGTCCGGATCTTCGCATAAACACCTCCCAACGTCTCACAGTGCACTCGCCCCAGTGACCGCTGGGTCGCCCCAAGCAGGCGACGCACTTGATGTTACATCGATGTCAACCAGTCAGACCAGCGTAGCGCTAACCCGCCCGGCTGCGAACGCTTGGCAACCACGCCCACCTGTGGTACAATGGTCCTGCGCTTGGGGTATCCGCGACGCCAGAAAACGGGTGCGAGCTAAGCCGACAAGCCTGGCGGGGCCGAAAAGGCAGTGTGTCGGCTGAAACGCAGGCGAGGGGGGCCGAAACACATGGTGGGATACCGGTGGCATAACATCTCCCAGGAAGACTGGGCCTTCGACCCACCCGGGTGGTTCACTCGAGCTCTGTCACGGCGCCCGGGCTCTGGCGAGAATCTGGTGGAATCCAGTCAGCGCGCCGGTTATGCTTAAATGTGATTACATTAGGTCTAAAACCAGGTCAACGGTCCAACTTCGGGATGTGTTCCTTGGCTCGAGTCTAGGAGGTTGTTGGTGATGCAGAACTCATCCCAGGCGAGAGGCTTTACCCTTATTGAGCTGTTGGTCGTCATCGCGATTATCGCGGTTCTTATCGCACTGTTGCTCCCCGCGGTACAAATGGCGCGGGAAGCGGCCCGCCGAGCGCAATGCCAGAACAACCTGAAACAGATTGGTCTGGCCCTGCACAACTATGAGCAGGTCCACGGTTTCTTCCCTCCGGATGGCATGCGGGTGTACCGATCGGTTGCTCGACGGTGGGCCAATCCGGGGGCCGAGCAGCAGTGGAGCATGAAGGTGTTCTTGCTCCCGTACCTGGACCGGCACGACGTCTACAACGCAGCGAACCTCGACCTCCGCGCCTACGGCGAACCTCCCATGCCACAGTCCTGGAGCCGGGATGCGAACGCGACGTTGAGGCGCTCGAAGATCGAGACCTTCCTCTGTCCTTCCGATCCCCACTTCGACAATCCCGATCCCTATGCGACCTCGCAGAACTATGCACCCAACCATGGAACGGAGCGTCGGTTCAACAACTGGCGGACCAACGGGATTGTGTACGAACCTGGTTGGGATTGGGCGTACAACAAGCCGATCGGCACACGGGATATCATCGACGGCACGTCGTTTACCGCCGCGTTCACCGAGTGGATCCGCGGGGGTATGCAGGGCCGAGCTACGGCTGAGAACGGAGATTACCTCGCCGTAACCTGGGAGGCTCCGTCGGTCACCAACTACCCCCTCAATGCCCGGCGTGAGGGTGATAAGTGGCATGAGCGTGTCTGCGATGCTTCCACCCATTATGACTGGGATTACAAGGGCTCCTTCTGGTACGCCAGTCTCAACGGCGTGGGAACCGGTTTGGGCTTTTCGAAACGGCCTAACCACAAGAGTTGCAATGTGGGAAGTTGGAGTGCCGGGCATTACTTGATGGCGCCGTCCAGCATGCACAAGGGCGGTGTGAACGTCCTCTTCACGGACGGCCGAGTGCGGTTCATCAGCGAGGACATCGATCAAGAGGTCTGGTTCGCCATCGGAACACGGGACGGTCGTGAGCCGGTGAGCGAAACTGACTTCACCTTCTAGTGGTGGGCCGTCCGTTGCATAGTCCGCTCAGGGGCGGAGGCGCCGAGAAGCTACCTCTAGCGTGGCGCCTCCGCCGTTCGCAACCCTACCTCAGATTGAAAGGAAAACTTATGGGAACCAAGACTAGCCGGAACCGATGGCTCCTCGCCCTGGTAGCCGGTTTAGCCCCCCTCGCCCTCGTGGGATGCGGGGGTATGGAGCCAAGCCCTCAGCCGCGCGAGGAAGCCGTTAAAAACATGGCAGAAGGCTTGGGTGTGCCCTCAGAGACCGATGCTGGGGACATGGGGATGCCCCACATGCAAGAGGTTGTGCCGGGACAATCGGGCGAAGGGAGCTATCCAGGCCAACGCTGAGCGGCTCGGTTAGTCCGGATCGAGCTGTCCAACGGCGAAGTGCGGCCGTCGCTCCGACAGGGAACTTAGCAGCCGCGCTTCGGTGCAGCGGCTTGTACTGAGTATGCGCGCCTGCGGCGCACACGCGCTACCCCCAGGCCAGACCGGCGGTAGCGATGCGCAGGCGAACACCGTGCCCGGCTCGTACTGTAGATCCCAGTCGTCGCCTTCTCCTGAGCACCGATTGCCGCCACAGTGGCACAGAGAAATGCTTTCTACGCGGTAGTAGGCCACGGATCAGGCGGCTTCCCGATCGTGCGGAACGTCGTGCGCTATTCAGGAGCGGGAACGGCCCCTGTCTGGCCTGCGGCGCAAGCTGACCGGACGCTGTTGCGGCTCGGCTAGGCGATTTCCCCCTCTGGGCGTTCCGGATGCCGCTTGCCCCCGGGTCGAACAGGGTGCGTGAGCGGCACTGCGCACAGGCGTTCCTTGGGAAAGCAACAAAGCACCACGCGTCTCCGAGGCCTACGGTCGGGAACGCAGCGTTGGATGGCCTGGCGCGGTCGATTGTCCCGCTCCGGCCCCTCGCACCAGCGACCCAGGAAAGGAACCGCCCTCCGTTGCACTCAGCCGATTCGGCCTCACGACGCAGTCGCCCGGGCAAATCTGACAAACTCCCGTCTGGAACCCTCCATCGAAGGCATCGGCCGTTACCCCTGCAACTTGCCCCCGTGCATCGGCCCCGCTGTTGCACTTCTTCTTGCCTTGTTGCGCGGTGTGGGGAGGGGGGCCAGACGCCTGTCTGGCTCTGCGCGGGCGTACACATGCGGTCATGGCGTAGAATTGCACCCACGGTAGGAACAACCCGTATGTGGTGATCGATTCCGATGCTGGTCGATTTGGGCATTCTCATTGCAGGACTCGCTCTGCTGGTGGTCGGCGGCGATACGCTTGTCCGCGGCGCTGCCGGGCTAGCGAAGGCGCTGGGGGTTTCCAGCCTAATCATCGGGCTCACCCTCGTCGCGTTCGGCACCAGTGCTCCCGAATTAGCCGTAAACGTGCTCGCTGCTGCCCGCGGAAAGGGGGACATCAGCTTCGGCAACATCATTGGCTCGAACATCGCCAACGTTGGACTCATCCTCGGCCTTGCCGCAATGGTGCGCCCTGTGGTGGTTCAAACCCAGGTGATCGCCAGAGAAATCCCCTTCATGCTTCTGATCACCGCTTGTGCCATCAATCTGGGTCTGGACGAGCTATGGTGGGGAACGAAGTGGAGCTTCGATGTTAACGACGGTCTCACGCTGCTGATGCTTTTTGCCATCTTCCTGTACTACTCGGCATCCAGCGCGCTCGAAGAACGCGAAGCGGAACTGGAGAAACTTCCCGGAGCCGGCCGCCGTTCCCTTGGCACACTCGCCGCTCTTACCGTTCTTGGCATCGTGATGGTCGGTTTAGGGGGTGAGCTCACCGTGCGTGGCGCCGAGCAGGTGGCCCTGGCACTGGGAGTGGGACGCGAAATCATCGGTTTGACGATTATCGCGTTCGGAACCAGCCTACCCGAGCTTGCCACGTCCCTGGCAGCGGCCATCAGGAAACACGAGGATATCGCCATCGGCAATATCGTCGGATCCAACGTGTTCAACCTCCTATTCATCCTGGGCGTGACCTCCGTGATCGGGATCGTCCCGGTCCCGAACCACGGACTGATTGACCTGCTGGTCATGATTGGTTTCTCCGCCGTGCTGCTGCCCATGTGCATCTCGCATCAGCGCACGATTACAAGATGGGAGGGCATCTTGCTGGTGGCCGGGTACGCGGTGTACGTTTACGTCCGAGCGGTCTATCTGGGTGGGCTTGCAGTGCCGAGCCCTCTCTGATTGCCGCCGGTTCTCTGCTGATGTTCGCCCGACCAGACGCCGCGACCCCGCAACAGAGCCGGGCATCGAACCCCACAATCACGTGGTCAGAACGGGGAAGTCTGAAGTATGACGCCGAGAATCGTGCCCGTCGACCCCTCTTTCCTACCTACCGGCTTCCGCTGCTGCGGGATTCGGTGTGGGATTAAGATTTCCGCTACGGCGCGCGATCTTGCGCTGTTCGTTTCCGATCAGAACGCCTGCGCAGCCGGTACGTTTACCACGAATCGCGTCGTCGCGGCACCGGTGGTGCTCTGCCGCGAGCGCGTGCCGGCGCCGGACATCCGAGCGGTGCTGGTCAATTCCGGAAATGCCAACGCCTGTACCGGTCCTGCCGGGTTGGAGGATGCCGCCACGATGGCCCACCGCACAGCGGTCCGATTGGGCTGCCGCCCCGAGCAGGTCCTGGTTTGCTCCACGGGGGTCATCGGCGTGCGATTACCCCTGGATACCGTCCTGCGCGGGATCGAGCAAGCCACCAAAGAGCTAGGGAGCACAGCGGAACACTGGACCAACGCCGCTCACGCTATCCTTACCACCGACACCACGACCAAGGTCGCTGCGCGATCCCTGGAAGCAGGGGGGAAGAGCTGCCGCATCCTCGCCATCGCCAAGGGCGCAGGCATGATCGCCCCTCGCATGGCCACCATGCTGGCGTTCCTCTTCACCGATGCCGTGGTGGACAACCCGGTCTGGCTGGCCGAAGTACTCCGCCGCACCGTGGACCGGACATTCAATTGCCTCAGCGTGGACGGCCATACAAGCACCAACGACTCGGTCCTCCTGCTGGCCAACGGTGCCAGCCGGTGCCGACCGGACGCGGAGACGCTAGAGCAGAAGCTGGGCGAAGTCTGTGAGGAGCTGGCCCGCGCCATCGCTGCCGATGGCGAGGGGGCGAGGCACCTGGTCGTGATTCGGGTCGAGGGCGCGGCGAGCTTTGAGGATGCCCGCGCCATCGCCCGAGCGATCGCGGACAGCCCCCTGGTGAAAACCGCGGTCTACGGCGCCGACCCGAACTGGGGCAGAATCATTTCCGCGGCCGGCTACTCAGGAGCCCCCTTTGACGAGCGAACCACCAGTCTCTGGATCAACGACACTCTGGTCTACCGTAACGGACAACCGGCCGCCTTCGACCGTTCCGAGCTATCCAAGCAGATGAAAGCCGCCCGGGAGGTCGTGCTCCGGCTAACCGTCGGTACCGGCCCGGCCGGTTGTCTCTTCTGGAGCTGCGACCTCACCGAGGAATACGTTCGGTTCAACGCCAGCTATACCACTTAGGCACGCCCTCTCACCAATCGTGCCCCGAAAAGTTGCGAATTGCCCCCTGTCCTCTTGCGCTCGGCCACACCGTGGCCGGCTGTGCATAACGCCGCGGGCGGTGCTTCGCCCACCAGCGAATTCGGCCTATGCGATCGCCCGAACCGTTTCGAGCCGCTCGCCTTCGCTGGACTAGCCGACCGAAACCGGCTCCTCGGCCGGGATATCGGCCGACTGGTCTGTTTGGGTCGAGTCCTGTTCCGCCGCTCCAGTCTCCCCTTTCCAGGCAGTTACGTATCGCCAGGAAGCAAGGCCGGCGAAGAGGAGATCCAGGGCGACAGCGATGCTCACTTCGAGCAAGCCGCCTTGGCCGAGGGCGTAGCCGTGTAGTCCCACGGGCCGTCCCTCGTTGAACAACGGCAGGACGAAGTTCACCCCGTACCAGGACATCAGGATCGACAGGAAGCAAAGGTGGCCGCCGAGCAGGAGCCCGAAGTTGTTCCAAAGGCCCGTGAAGCGACCGTGAAGCACAATCATGTAGCAGAGAAGCGAGATCAGGGCCCAGACCTCCTTGGGATCCCAGCCCCAGAACCGCCCCCAGGAATCGTAGGCCCAGACGCCGCCGAGAATCGTTCCGGCGGCCAGAAGCACCACGGCCACCTGGATACAGCGGTAGGTAGCCTGGGCTAACTCGCGTGCCAGCCGCTGCCGTTGGGACGTCGGCCGCGTGAACAGATAGAGCGCGAGTCCCCCGGCACTGACTGCCCAGGCCAATGCCCCGGCAGCGTAGCTGGAAACAATCGTAAGCACATGAATCACGAGATAGAGGTTCGTACGCAGCACGGGCTCGATCTGACTGATCGAAGGATCCAGCACCGAAGGTGTGTTCTGCGCGATAATCATCGCGGTTGCTGCAACGGCGGCGGCTGCAAACGCAAACCACCACCGCCGATAGATGAGCTCGAAGACCAGGCCAAAGATAGCCCCGGAGAACGCCACCCACACGACCGTCTCGTACAGGTTCGTAACCGGCCCCCTCCAGCTCGCCCCCATTGCATAGCCGGCAACGATGCTGCGGACCACAAAGCCCCAGCACGCCAGGAGCGTAGCCACACCGGTCAGCGACATGGCCACGATGTAGCCCCACCGCGGCTTCTTCATGAGCAGCCCGATGGCGAAGACCGCGGCGGCCGCGAGGTAGAACCCTGCAGCCCAAGTAAACGGCTGAAGGCGGTTGTAGTGCACTTCGAGATCGATCACACGTGTGCCGGCGGGATAGGCGGCCGTGTCGCGCTGAGACGAGACCGCCGGCCCCTGCGCCTTGCGCATGCGCACCCGCAGTTCGTTGATCTTCATCGCCTGCTCGCGTAATGCTGCTTTAAACTGCTCGGCTGCTGCTGCAAACCTGGGGCTGTACAAGCCGTCGGCCAGAAACGCCTGGCGCATCGCGCGGAACGATCGGCGGATCGTTTCCAGGTGCGAGGCTGAAAAGGCATCCAGGAGCCGAGCCTCGATCATCTCATCACTGCCTGCCACGAGGACCGTCAGGGGCAACCAGTGCTCGCGGCTTGGATCTGGCGGTGGGGCCGTGGGGAGCAGCTCAAGCTCCGTCCCCATACGCAGGGTGATGAACGTCATATAGCGGTTCCACAGGTCCCACCCCTTCCGCTCGATCGTATCCAGATTCTGTTCGGCAGCCACCTTCTCCCGCAGTTCCAGTCCCCAGTCGAAGAACAGCACATCCCTGCCGTTGACCCGATACCGAGCCCGATACAGGTCGAGCGCGGAAACATGGTCTACGGCGGGGTCAAACCCGAGGCGGCGCTTGAGCGTGTCATTCTGGATCAGTAGCAAGGGGGCATTGTCCCACACGTCTGGCTCATGGCTCGCCCAGTACTCTGCCTGGAGATTCCGCCACTGCATTTGCTGCAGCCTCTGCGGCTCCCAACCCGGCCAGGAGAAGAGCAGCGTCAGCGAGAGCTCTACCGGGTCCCACTTGCCCGACAGCTCCGGATGTTCGCGCCATTCCAACCGGAACCGCTCGCGGCCGGTCATGATCCGCACCGACTCGCGTGCGAATGTGTCGAACGGCTTCACGCGTCCGCCGTGCAAGACCGGAATGTCGCGCCATACCTCCGGTCCGTTTCCGTACGCGACGGGCGACGTTCCGCCCAGAAGGAAAACGGCTAACAGGAACACCTTTCCCCATGGATTCCGCATGGTTCGCTCTCCTCGGGGACGCGCTTCTGTACGGTTGATCAGCCAGCTCACGCGCTCGCCCCCTGCTTTCGGCGTTTGAGAGCCTCGCGTGCCGTCCGTGCACGTCCAAACTGCTCGCGCCACTGCGATCGAGGCGCGAAGAAGTAGGCTTTCATGTAAAACATCACACAGATTCCGACCACGATCATGAGCGATCCGATCGCCTTCAGGGGATACCCTGGGTCCCGTCCCACTGCGAAGACAGAAACCATCGTGCCGTCAGAATCCTGGAAGTAGCTGCTCTGATAGAACTTCAGCCCCCGGTACTTGAGGGGGTTGTTCATGGAAATGACATGTTGCTCATCGACCCCTCGTTCTGGATCGACCACCTGCACCACGCTCGTGTAGCTTGCCGGGCGACCGGTGCCGGGATCGTAACCGATGGCGAAGTCGATGAGCTTGATTTGGAACGGCAAGTGGAGCGATTCGGTGTCGTAGGACACCCGTAGCGCCGTGTGCGGGTCGTTCCATGCCGAGACGGTCCTCGTTTCGAACCGCTGCAGCCAGAACCGCTCCCGTTGCGCGTCCGCACCTTGGCCAACCCTCACCTCGACGCGAACCGCCGGCGGGGCGTTCTCGTTCTCCCATTTCGGAACCGGTCGCACCTGGCGCTCGGGGATCACGTGCCACCGCACCTGCTCGAGCTTCAGCTCTAGCCCCATCCAGGCCGAAATGTCGGTTCCTACGGTCCAAGCCCCACTTCGATGCTGCCCGCTATTCGTCTTGAGCCTGTAGTAGACGTTATTGTCGGGGCCGAGTGCGATGTCAAGCCGCGCAAGCGCGCCTGCCGGGATCGCAAAGGGATCGACCGACGGATGGTAGAGCACGAGCTTAACCGGCTCCAGAGGCGGCCAAAGTCGGTATCGAGCAAACGCTTGGCCCAATTCCCCAACCTGGCCCTGCTGCAACACCCACTGCAGAGCGTCCTGCCAGAGGAGCAGGTCGGTGGGGTAATGGCTCCACCCCGCAAAGACAACATGCTGGCGACCGACCTTGTCGTCACGGCTCTGATACAGGTTCACCCTCACGACGGGTCGTGCCAGGCCACGCTCACCGTCCTGGCCCCCTCCCACGTGACTGTCGTACTTGGTGATCTCCAGCTCGTACGGCGTGCCTGGAACCGCGACCCGCTTCTCCAGGTACTCCTCGACCGGAAGATCGAGCACACCGCCTGCTGAATAGACCCGAAGCAGACCGCGCCGGTGGTCCACGCTCGGCGGGTTCAGGAAGTCCCGCACCTCCGCCTCGTAGCGGAGGCGACGAACCACCAGGAACGCCGGAGCCAACATCGAGCGGGACTCGTAGACCAGCCCGCTCGCCACATACAGATCGACCGGCTGGTCGACGTTCATCCCCCCTGTTTCCTCCCCTTCTTCATGGGGAGGCGTACCAGGGGGATGGATGTGCCCATGCATACGCAGCCGCAGGTAAGGCTGACCTTCGGGCGAGTCCACGTAAACAATGCTCGCTTCGCTACGAGGGTAAAAGTTCGTAATCGCTACTCTGAGATCAGAGCGTCCGGTGTCCAACTCGATACGATGGCCCTCCGGCCAGTTCCGGCCACCCAGTTGCAACGGAATACTGATCTCCTGTGAAGGACTCCCATGCGCTTCCCCTGCAACGGACACGAGTTGGAGACGGAGCAGTTCCCGGTCGAGCAGAATCACCTCATTGCCAGATTCCCCCTCGCGTAACGCTAACTGGCCGTCGATTCCGGCAACGAGGGTCAGGAACGAGCCGGCAAGCAACACGAGCAATCCGCCGTGGGTGATGACGAACCCCGTGTGCTTCCGCTGCCACGGAAACCGGCTCAACGTTGCGCAGAAGATGTTGACGGCCAACAGGGGAAGCAACAAAAGCAGACCAGGCAGGACGATCGGCAACCGAACCGGGCCCACGCTCAACCAGTGGACGAACACCCACGCCTTGTACAGATCCGCGTGGGCCGCGCGCATGCCGTAGCGAGCTTCCCAGATCGTGCCCACGGTGAGGATGACCACGAGCAGCGACAGCAGCACCACGGCCAGCTTGAGCGACGACAGGAAATCGAACGCGTCGGCAAGCAGGCGCTCGAGCCGAGTCAGCTCAGGTTCTGCATCGGCTTTGCCAGATCGACGTGCCTTCGCGGCTGACACCCGTTTCTGAGCGATCGCCGTGTTTGTGGCCATGCGAGTTGCGCTCGATTCTGGTCGGAGTGCTCTATCCAGGAGGGTCCAGTTCGCGAGACGACTACAATCGTGGGTCTCTGTGATTATAGACAGCGCGACGGCCGTCGAGGTTCGCGCGCGGAGCGGAAGCCTAGCGCCGCGTGTACCGCCAGCGGGCAAGGAATGCCCGCTCGCGATCCGCCGTCCGGTAGTAGTACTGCAGCAGCGGCGCGATCGATGGCTCCAGTTCGCGGTTGGGTACCGCCCGACCATTGACCCGCATCTTGATCGGCCGGGAGAAGTCCACCACGTCCGGCCCCAACCAAAGACTAGCCTTTACCGGCCCCCTCAGGTCGAACATGATCGTGTTCGGAGCACGGATCACCTCCACCCGAACCGACCCGGTCCGGACCGATCGACGCCCGGCGGGTAGGTCCGGATTGTTGATCAGATTAGGCAGGAGTTCGTCGATCGTCACGTAGTAGAACTGGTCATCGCAGACGCGGCCCGTACGGCACTCGAACTTCACCGGATAGGTCGTCCGCTTGCGGCGACGCATCCAATCGAACACCTCAAGCTGTATGTCCGTGAGGGGTTCCCGTCCCCTCCCGTGGTACAGCAAGAAGCGCACATCCATTCCGGCCCGCATCATCGGATCAGCCATGAGCCGGTTGTTCTGGGGGGAATCGTCGTTTAGCGAGCCATCGACCAGGAAGATGGACAGCAGCGCGCCGTTGGGCCGGTAGAACCGGGTGAATGTGCCGGGCGCACCGGCAATGGGAATCAGACCGGCGAACTGATCGGCGTGGCCAAGACCAATGTCCCACGCTGCTTCCGCCCCCTCATAGTGCCCGGACAAGAACACGCGGTCGCGATCAATGGAAAACCGAAGGCTCGCGTCTCGAACGGCGTGGATCACCCGCAAGTGCTCAGCCACCGAGTACCGGTAGCCCTGGCTGCTGTCGTCGAGGTAGTCAGGCGCGATCACGATGTAGCCATTCCGCTGTGCCTGGCGAGCCCACCATTCCACCTGCATCTTCGCCGTGGTCACGCGGCCGCGCAGCGTCACCACTGCCGGATACCGGTGCTCCGGGTGATACTCCGGGGGAAGCAGTACGTAGTAACCGGTAGACTGTGCATCACTTTCGAACGGCAAGTCGATGCGGGTGATCACTCCCGGCTCGACCTTTGTCGCGTCCGCCAACGGCGGGGGAAGATAACGAATGAGTTCGCGGGCAAGCTCCGGCGTCAACCCCTCCATCTCTTCCAGCTCCGACTCGATCCGCTCCCGCTCCAGCGGGCTGCTCCTAACGTACCGCTCGATCAAGCGACGAGCCCGCCAGAGCTCGAGCGCGCGCGGCAAATTCGGTTGGGCATAAGGCACCCCGGCCAACCAGGCTGAGATCAAGAGCCCGAGCCTGGCCTCCGCACTCAGGTCCCGGTTCTCGCGAAGATCGAGGTATATCTTGAGCCGACTGAGGGACTCGAAGGTCACACGTGAGCGGATCTCGTCGGCAATGGGGGCAACACCGCTGCGCAGCTCGGCGCGCAACTCCCCAACCAGCTCCTGCACGTCCGTGCGGATCACCTGCAAGTCCTTCAGATCCTGCTCGTATTGCCCACGCAGGCTGCGAACACCCACAACCACCTCGCCCGGAGCCTCAGGGGGCAATGCCTGGTGGAGCAACCCGTACACAAAGCGGTGTTGGCCCGCCGCCTGACGGATGCGCAATTCCTCCAAAGCACGTCTGGCCTTCAATTCAGCAAGGATCCGCCGCGCGGTCTCGATCGCTTCCTTCCGGTCGGGAAAAGCCGCCGCAAGGGCATCCAGTTCGCGCTCGGCCGCAAGCAACCATCCCACCCGCGCCAAGAAATTCACCACGCGAACCCGCTCCGTAAACCGCTCCGAATCGCTGGCCCGCTTGAGCAACTTCAACACGGTCTGTTGAGGAATCGCACGTGTCGCGATCGCGCCCTCCCACCTGTAGTTCAGCCCAAGCAGGCGAGCATAACGGGGGGTAAGCCTGACAATCCCTTGAACGAGCCCCACTTCTTTGCCCCGTGCGGCCAGAAAATAGACCGTACGGCGGCCAAACTCATCGAAGGGCTCGATCCGCGTGATCGCCGCCAGGTTCACCACCTGAAACACCCCGCTCCGCCCTGCAGCCACCTGCGGTACGTTGAACTCCTCCTCGGGCTCAAATTCCGGCCCCTCAATCAGATCGGCCAGATGCCGCTGCCCGAACACGATCAGGCGCAGATCGTCGTCCACCAGGATCAGGCTGCCCAGACGGTCCAGCACGCCGTTGTAGCGGGTGCCATCAGACAGGACTGCCGTGCCGACCTGCGCCAGGCAGAACCGCGGCGCAGGGCAAAAGAAGCCGCACAACAGGGCTACTGCGGCGAATCGGAAGAACCGCGACATGTGGAGTCCTTGTCGGGGCACGGCTGCACGCCTGAGTCGGCTCACGCGGATCGTTTCCTCGGTGCGGTCCTCCGTAACGTCCGTTTCAGCCACGCTTCCGGCACCTTTCCCCAATGCCGCACTCGCCCTTCCACAACAACCACCGGCACACGATCACCATACTCGCGCGCCAGCTCAGGGTGCTGATCGACGTCCACGTAGCGGAGGGAGAACTCGAACTCTCCCGCCATCCGATCCAACAACCGAGCCAGTTCTTCGCACAAGTGACACCCTTTTCTAGTGTACACGACGATCTGCGCAGGTGCGGACCTCCTCCGCAGGAAACGCCGAAAGGCCCGAACGATTCCCCTCACCCCTGACTCCTCCAGCACGATTGCCCATCCGGAAGCCGCAAGGTATACACTAACAGACCGCTCGGGGTTCGGTTGTACGTGCCGAGTGCGCCGTCCGGCGCATCGTACGGTCCCCCGAGCCATGCAGCCTGGCCGCCCGCGTCGCTGCTCATCGTTGTCCGATATCGGCCCGGAGGAATCTTTCCGAGGAAAAGCGGCCCGTCTCGCTCGAACGCCCCCAAAAGCCCC
>JALSID010000290.1 GCA_026981825.1 Planctomycetota bacterium | reverse complement strand
CCGGCGCAGTCCGGGCGGATCCACGGCGAACGATTTCTCCATGAATACATGCACCCCCTTCGTGACGGCGTACTCTACGTGCACCGGGCGGAACACCGGTGGCGTGGCGAGCAACACGACATCGTTCGGGCCCAACAGGTCGATGGCCTTGCGGTACGCGTCAAACCCGAGGAACTGCCGATCCGGCGGCACATCGACCTGCTCGGGGAACCTCGCCGTGAGCGCCCGCAAGCTCATTTCCAACCGATCTCGGAACACATCCGCCATGGCAACCAACTTGATCGGACCAGACGTGGAGAGAATGTTCGCGGCTGCCCCCGTCCCTCGCCCCCCACAGCCGACAAGGGCAACACGGATAAGGTTCTGCTCTTTGATATAGCCGGGCCCTCTCGCCGGGAGTGCCTGTGCGGTCATCGCACCGGTCATCGCTCCGCCGACCGCTCCGGCCTGTCTCAGGAACGACCGGCGGGAACACGAGCGCGCGTTCGCTTTGCTGGTCATAGCGTCGCCTCCTGATCGCTGGGATGATCCGCCGTTGCGTTCATGGAGCCTGGTTGTCAGACGGAGCATTCGGCAAGTAGCCGGCTCAGGAAGGCGTAACTTCTCTTCGCCTGCTCGACCGCCCCGCATTCCACGCTGAGCACCAGATCGCGGGGGGCTGCTCGGCATAACTGCACGATCATGGGCCAGTCAATCACGCCATCACCACACGCACAACCGACCGGGGTACCGGTCACCTGACCTCTTTCCGCTTCGGCTTGTTCCGCGGAGATATCCTTTGCATGGACATGAACGACGCGGGGAAGGACGCGTTCCAACCAGGCGACGGGGTCCTGGCCGCACAGGTACGCGTTTCCCGTATCGAAGTTAATGCCGATTGCGGGGGACTGGACCAGCGATGCGATGCGATCCAACCCTTCCGGCGTTCGACTGTACTGCTGGTGCGGTTCCAGGCCGATCAGGATGCCGCGGGGCTCGGCCACGGCCGCCACTTCGGTAAGGACGTACTTGATCAGCACGAAATCTTCCTCGTCGGTCGTCCAGGGCCGCTTGGGGCCTTCGTCGGTGTTGACCACCGGAGCCCCACATTCTGCGGCGAAGCGGACCGCCATCTTCAACGCTTCGGTGCTGATTTCCGGCTTGCAGAGCGGCATATGGGCGGAGAGTCCGGAGAGCTTGACGCCGGCCCGTTCGCACACGGCCGCCACGGTCAGCGGATCTTCGAACAGGGAGAGGGAATGGAAATAGCCTGCTTCGCTGAGGAGTTCCCGACCGAAGTGCACCATAGGCTCCACGTACTCGTAGCCTATGGCAGCGGCTTGCTCGACCGCCCACCGGAACGGCTTGTCCGCATGGCGGGCGAACTCGAGGTTGATCCCCAGGCGCAACTGCCCCATGGCGTTGCCTCACTCAAGCGGCAATGGGCAGAAAGTGGCCACGCCCGGGTGGCTAAACACGATTGATTTTATCTTCTTTGCGCGGGAGGATCAAGCTCCGCCGGCGTCCGCACGCCGAAGGAGCGGTGGTAGGCGTCGGGGACGCACCGGGAATGAGCCGCCGAGGGATTCAGGCTCAGGCAATCACTTCATGGATCACCGAGGCCGGCACAACACCGGTGAGCTTCTGGTGAAGGCCCCCATAGAAGTAAGTGAGCTTGTTGTGATCCAGGCCCATCAGATGCAGGATGGTGGCGTGCAGGTCACGAATGTGCCGCGGGTTGACCACGGCCTCGTGGCCCAGCTCGTCCGTTTCCCCGTAGCTGAAGCCGCCCTTCACCCCACCACCGGCCATGCAGTAGCAAAAGCCCTTCGGGTTATGGTCTCGCCCGGGGCCCTGCGCAACGGGCTGGCGGCCGAATTCGCCCCCCCAGATGACAAGCGTCTCGTCCAGCAGCCCGCGCTGCCGGAGATCGGTCAACAAAGCATGGATCGGTTTGTCGATCTCGGGCGCGTGGATGTCGAGATTCTCCTTAATCCCGTTGTGGGCGTCCCAGTTCTCCTGCTGATGACCACCGCCGGAGTAGATCTGGACGAAGCGCACGCCCCGCTCGATCAGACGACGCGCGATCAATAACTGCTTGCCCAGGGGGGCGGGGCCGAGGGCGAGCTTGTGGTAGCTGGGCTTCGGCTCCAGCACACCGTACATCTCCAGGGTGCGCCGATCCTCGCTGGTGATGTCCATCACCTCGGGAGCACTCATTTGGAGCTGGAACGCCAGCTCGTAGCTGGCAATCCGAGCGCGCAGTTCGCTGTACCCCGGCCGGGACGCAAGATGCGCCTCGTTCAGTTCATGCAACACATCGATCATGTGCCGCTGCATGTCGCGCGTCGTCCCGTCCCGCGGGCTTAAGTTCAGGATCGGTTCACCTTTCTCACGCAGATGGGTCCCCTGGTAGGCGGCGGGCATGAACCCACTCGACCAGTTCGCCGCACCGGAGATCGGCCCCCCACGCGGGTCTACCATGACCACGAACCCCGGTAGGTTATCGCTCTCACTGCCCAGGCCATAAGTGATCCACGAGCCCAGCGAAGGGGCGCCCTGAATCAGCCGACCGGTGTTCATCTGGATCATTGCAGATCCGTGGGCGAAGCTGTCCGTGTACAGGCTCTTGATCACGCAGATCTCATCCATGTGCTGGGCAATGTAGGGGAACTTCTCCGAACACCACAGCCCGGACTCCCCGCACCGGCGGAACTTGTATGGCGACCCAAGCAATGTCCCCTCCACGAACTTGTGGCGGCGGATTTCGATTCTGGCGGTCTGACCGTGCCGCTTCTGGAGCTCCGGTTTGTAGTCCCACGTGTCGACCTGGGACGGCCCCCCGTACATGAAGATGAAGATGCAGTGTTTCGCTCTGGTTGGGAAGTGAGGCGGCTTTGGCGCGAGCGGATTCGCCTGAGCGGCCAGCTCCGCAGCCACGGCCGGTCGGTTGAAAAAGCCGTCGCGATCCAGAAGCGCCGTAAGAGCGACGCCACCAAAGCCGGCACCGATCTCCCACAGAAACTCCCGACGCGTCCCCGTGCAGCGTCCCACACGCTGCTGCCGCCTTCTCTCGATCGGCCGCGTCATCTTAACTCTCCAAGCTTCCTGGGGTGTCCAACTCTAGCCGCAGCGGCATTCCGTGTGGCGTCTGCCGCCCTGCCGGACCGCTCACTCGAGATACACGAACTCGTTCAAGTTGAACAACACCTTGGCGAGGTCGGCAGCCACGCGCATGTCCACTTCAAATTCGCTAACACGCCCGTCGCCGCTGCTCGCCTCCAGAACCTGTCGCCAACGGTCGTGCTGGGTGGCGAGGAACCGACAAAGAACCGTCAGCTCGTGAGCCTCTGGCTCTCGCTGCAAGGCGCGGCGATATGCCCGCACCACCAGCGGACCGAAATCCAAGCGATCCGGAGAACCATTGCAGTACTGACGATCATCCAGCAAGAACCGGGCGAATTCTCGTGCCTGCGTCTCCACAAAGCGGCTGTTCAACAACGTCAGAGCCTGCGGGGCGATCGTGGTAATCGCCCGCTGAGCCACCGGCCGCTCAGGCTTCGGGAAGTCGAACAGCTCCAAAAACGGCACGCCCAGGGTCCGCTTGACGTAGATGTAAACACTTCGCCGTGCCTCCTCTGCCGGGCTGGATTTGCCCCAACCGGCGCCGGGTCGGGACTGGGTCGCCAGGACCTCGGGCCCCAGAGTGGGGAAGAAGCCGCGTCCTCCCATTTTCGTATTCAGTGTCCCGGCGACCGCCAGAATCGCATCCCGAATCACCTCCGCCTCTAAGCGGCGTGCCTCAAACCGCCACCACAAACTGTTGTCCGGATCCCGAGTCGCTGCCACGGGATCGTAGTGGGAAGAGGACTGGCGATAGGTCGCCGACAGCACGATCTCCCGATGCAGTCGTTTCAGGCTCCAGCCAGAATCCACCAGACGGGTGGCCAGCCAGTCGAGCAGTTCCGGGTGCGTTGGAGGCAGACCAGCCATCCCAAAATCGCCTGGGGTGCGCACAATCCCCTTGCCGAAGTGGAACTGCCACACGCGGTTTGCAATCACCCGAGCGGTAAGCGGGTTGGACGGCGACGCAATCCAGCGCGCCAGCGCCAAGCGGCGGCCCGAACTGGCGGGAACACCGAGC
The DNA here is from genome assembly GCA_026981825.1 of Planctomycetota bacterium. Lineage (GTDB taxonomy): Bacteria > Planctomycetota > Planctomycetia > JALXBF01 > JALXBF01 > JALSID01. The sequence goes on along the minus strand of JALSID010000290.1, from coordinate 10,069 downwards.
TCCAGCAAGATGCGTCGGTACTCGCTAACGGTTTCCGCCACCAGAGGCTGCGCTGTTAGCACCTCGCCTCCGAAGACCTGCGGACCCCTGGGCTCAACGCGGTTTCCCTTCGAGCGAGGGTTGCCGCGACGGAACACATAGGTCGGCTCCGGATCTTGCTCGCGTTCTCGGACAGCCAGCGCACGGTCAAACGGCAGCCGCTTCAGCTCGGCCTCGAGCTTCTTCCGCTCTTCGTCCAGCTCCTTAAACCGGTCCGGATACCTTTTCTTGAGTTCCGCCTGCACAGCCTTATCGTCAACCCGCAATTTCGCTTCCAGGCGACGTCGCCGTGCTTCTTCCACTTCGCCAAGCTGTTCCGCGGAGCGTTCCAACAGGGCTCGTTCCTCCGGCGTCAGTTCCGCACGCCGCTCCTCAACCAGTTCGGTCCGTACCCGGTTACGCAGCTCGTTGATCGAACGGGTCACGGCGTCGAGCTGAGCCCGAAGCTGCTCCTGCCGTTGCCTCCACCGCCGGAACTCCTCGGAGCTCACCAACGGCACGAAGATCGCATCGGGGTTCGCCGCCCAGTGGGTGTAGCTGGTATCGCGACCGTAGGGGGCAATGTTGCTGAAGAAGGCCAGAAAGCTGTAGTAGTCCTCCTGCGGAAAGGGATCGAACTTGTGTTCGTGGCAGCGCGCACACCCCAGCGTAAGCCCCAGGAACGTCTCGCTCGTGGTGCGCACGATGTCATCGAATTCTTCCGCCAGCGCCACCAGCTTGTCGTCCGGCTCGTCATCCCACACGCCCAGGCGATAGAAGCCCGTTGCGATGATCGTCTCCGGGCTGGCGTCGGGAAGTTCGTCCCCGGCGAGCTGCTCGATGACGAACCGATCGTAGGGTTTGTCCTCGTTGAACGAGCGGATCACGTAGTCGCGGTACCGCCACGCCTCGGGCTTTTCGGCGTCGCGTTCATATCCGTTGGTCTGGGCGAAGCGAACCAAATCGAGCCAGTGCCGCCCCCACCGCTCGCCATAATGGGGACTGGCCAGCAACCGGTCCACCAAGCGATCCACGGCGTCGGGCCGCGGATCGGTAAGGACCTCCTGAACAAGCTCGTATGAAGGGGGAAGACCGAGCAGATCAAAGTAGAGGCGGCGGATCAGCGTGCGGCGATCGGCTTCCGGTGCCGGTTTCAGCCCAGCCCCCTTCAGCCGATTCAGGATGAAGCTGTCCACAGGACCGTAGACCCGGCCGCCGAAGACATCGGGCACGCGCGGTCGGCTCACCGGCCGGAACGCCCAGTGCTCCCGTGCCGAAACGATCGCGTCGTGAGCCCTCCCATCCCGTGCTCCCGGCCGTTCCGATAGCCGTGACCCATCGTCCGGCCACGGCGCCCCCATACGGATCCACTTTTCCAGTAAGGAAATCTTCGCGTCGGGCAACTTGCCATCGGGGGGCATCTTTGGCCCCCGGTAGCGAACGGCCTGGATCAGCAAGCTCTCCTCCGGTTTGCCCGGCACGATCACCGGCCCGGACTTCGAACCTGCCATGGCATACGCTCTGAGGTCCAACCGGAGCCCCGCCTTCTGCTCCTTCGGGCCATGGCACTTCACGCAGCGCTCCACCAGCAGGGGCCGGATGTGTTGCTCGAAGAACATCACGGCCGCATGTTCGTCCGCTTCACCACCTGCCCGTAACGGACAAATGGTGTAAGCCAGCACCGCTAAACCCACGGCCACTCGCAACAGGGTTCGTAGGTCGCTCATGTTCTGTAGCCGTCCACGCCTTTCTGACGTCCTGCCGTCCCCCTCCGCACCGCAGAAAACCTAGGGCCACCCCTCCTTCGTCAAACGCCGCCCGCACGCCCTTAGTATAGCCGCGCCTGCCCAGGTTTGTACAGATGAGCATCTGTAGATGCGTCGCAGGGCGAAAGCGTTGCCAAGCCTGACCCTCGGCTTTCCGCCGGGGGTGGCCAACGGCTGAGCGGCAGATCGGCGGCTCAACTTCAGCGACGGTCAGAAGCGGCCGGAGCGGACCCAGAACTTGGTGGGGCGTCCCAGAGTTCTGCCCCCTTGCTTGATCCAGGCAGCGACGAGCTCGACCAGTGCCCAGGCGTCCAGATCAGGCAAGCCGAACAGATCGTGGCAGCGAGACGCGTTGGACAGGAAGGCGGTCTGGCCCGGAGAACCGGTGAAGCGACAGGGCACGCCCAGACGAGTGGCGAGTCTTTCGGCCAACTCACTCACGGCTATGATCTCCGGTCCGGTGACGTTCAAAACGGCGGCGGGCGAAGAACAGAGCCGAAAAGCACGGAGGGCGACCTCGTTGGCGTACCGTTGCCAGACGAAGTTGACGTAGGGCACATCCAGAGGGACGGGCTCGCCGTTGTTGAGCATGACCGCTACATCCACCGGTACTCCATACCGCAGGTCCACGGCGTAGTTCAGGCGTAAGAGGAGAGAGGGGATGTTGTGCTGTCTGGAGAGGAACTCCACGAGCAACTCGCGGCCACGGGCCGCAGACGCGTAAGCTCCCACCGGGCCGGGCGGCGTCTCCTCCGTACAGCCCCCCGTCTCGGCCGCGACCATCGGGTAGACGTTGCCCGTGCTGAAGCAGACCACCCTGGCCGCGCGGCACTGTTCCACGAGTGCAGCCGGGAGATAAGCGTTCCGCCCCCAGAATTCGGACTCCGGCGTCGAGTCCGCGGCGAATTTGTAGCCGAGCATGACCACCACTTCGCTGGCACCGGGCAGCGTGGCCCGCTGGTGCGGATCGAGGAGGTCCATGGCCACTGTGCGGATTCCGCGTGTCTCGAACCAGTCCCGCACCGTCGGGTTGGTGAAGCGCGATACCGCAACTACCTCCAGATCAGGGCGCCCTGCCAGGTCGGCGGCGCGGCGTGCCATCCAGCAAAGCGTCGGTCCCATTTTGCCCCCGGCGCCCAGGACGAGCATGCGCGGACCGAACGAGCGCACGTCTTCGACCAAAGGTTCGGTTGGCCGGGAGAGCAGCTCGTCGAGCTCTTCTTCGGTCTTCGGGCACACCACCTTCACAACTTCGCTCCCGGACGATTTCCTGTTGAGCGATGCCACACACTGATTATGCGTCGGTCTGGGTCGGGCGTTCTGTTCAGCCGGAGACGTCTACCCAGTCCTCCAGAGCGGCGGAGCGGTAGGCGGCGAAGATGACCTCGGTCGCGTGGGCAGCGAGTTCGACGTCTGCTTCGCTGGGGATCCCCCGCTCCAGGCAATCGAGGAAATAACGAACGTCGGCATGGGGATCACCGCGCAGGGGGAGCCAGAACCGTTTGGGCTGAACGCCCGCCTCACGTTGCGTGCTGGCCCAGAAAAACATGGGATCTTCCGGATGGGGCACAGGGGGGCGCCAGGGGGCATCTGCGTTGGAGAGCACCAGACGCGGGGAGTTCATGTCGTAGATGCCTGTTCTTTTTTTACCGACCACGATGACGCGGTTCACACCCGCACCCGGATGTGACGTCCATCCGATCCGTCCACAGGTGATGCTGAAGGGGACTCCGGAGTCTGTTTCACCAACCATGGCGGCGAAGTCCTCCGCGCCGGCCTCCTGGTGTTCCCTGAAGAAGTAATTCGCCGTCAGGGCATACAAGCGACGGATCTTGCACCCCAGCAGCCAGCACAGCAAGGTGATCGGGTAGACGCCGACATTGTCCAGTTCACGTTTGGCACGGAGTGTCTGGAACGTCCTTGGGTCGGGAGGGTACGTTTCTTTTCGCCGTTCCGGTCTCGCCGTACCCGGTGTTCCCTTGGCGAAATAGGTGTCTGCATGCACAGCGACAATCTCGCCGAGACGGCCGCTGGTGATGTCGGATCGAGCCGCACGCGCCCAGGGCTGCGTGATGTTGGTGTACATATGCGTCATCAGATGTCGGCGGCGAGCCTCGTCACGAATCTGCCTCGCCTCCTCGAGGGACGCACACAGGGATTTGTCCAGGTAGAAGGCTTTCCTCGTCAGGCTCATGCAGTTCAGGATAACCCGGCCGCGTCGATCGGGTTCGGCGCAGATGGAGAGAATGTCGCAGTCAACTTGCTCCAGGGCCCTTTCGATCGGCTCCACATACGGTACGCCGAGCCGCCGGGCCAGGAGGAGGTTATGGGCGCGACGGTAGTCGTCGACTTCCTGCTCGTCCGTTACCGCGACGATCTCAGCGCGGGGATCCGCCCGAAACGACTCCGCGTAGTTCTCCTGGTGCGTTCGGCCTCCGGTAACGAGCAGAACACGCCAGCGCTTCGCCGTGCTCATGGTTTCCATGTCTCCCGGGAAGTTGCCGCTTATTCGCCGACGCAGCGTTTAGCCGCTCTCGGCTTCAGGGACCGCCGAAGGCGTGTCCACCAGATCGGTTTCGGAACACGCACCGTCCGGGAATCGACGGTCCTTGTTGTCAACGAGGGTCGGCAGGGGTTTTAGTTAGCTTGCTGAAGAAGCCGAGAGGCTTCCTGGGTCTGTTCTTCCGGTAATGGTTCCAGTTGCCAATCCTCCTCCCCCTCGGGTAGTCGGAAGGAAACAGCTCCTCGGTCGCCCAGCACTTCCACCAGGAATCGGGCGGATTTTTCGTCGGAAGCGGTTGCAAGGGCCACTAACGCCCCCTCGCCGTGCTCGAATTGGATCACCACCATGGTGCGGGAGGCAAGATCGCCAATCTTGACGAACGAGCGAGGGGGACGATTGAACCAGCCCAGGACGACCTGCAGGAGGCTCCTCAGCAGAGGTAGGTGTGGCGCATCGGATGAAACGGAAGCGTGGACCCGAATCCAGACCAACCGGCCCAGGGAACCCCGATGGATCTCCGCCGCAACGGTGTGGGCCAGCCTGTCGATCAGGTTCATGACGCGGCCTCCTCAGGCAAGCACCTGGTTCTCCAACCATGCTAGCAAGACTCATCGAAATGTGCGACAGATCGAAGCTAACGCGTGGCAAAACTGGGGGACCACGGCATCATATCGGCAGGGGGGTCCGGTTTGGCTCGATGGCAGCCCCCTCCTGTCTCAGTAGCTCCACCAAAGGAAGCAAGCGGAGATGCCCGCGCTGCGGACACCCGTGCAGGAAGACCGTTTTTGGCCGGCGGGCCCTTGTCCGATTCCGTTCGCCGTTCATCATGCGGAGAAGCGAATGTAGAGCACGTCGCCGTCGGCCACGTGATAGTCTTTGCCTTCAACTCGGTAGACCCCCTGCGCGCGGGCAAGCCGGTCGCTACCAACGCGGATGAGATCTTCGGCGCGAGCCACTTCGGCCCGAATGAAACCGCGCTCCATATCCGAGTGCACCATTCCTGCCGCCTGTGGAGCCTTCGTGCACCGTAGGACGACCCAGGCACGTACTTCGCGTTCGTTCCCCGTGTAGAAGACAACCAAGCCGAGTCGATCCCGGAGCTGCTGAAGCAGGAGTTCGCGGCGGGTCTCTGTAACGCCGAATTCCTCCATGAGTTCGTGCCTTTCCTCGTCGGTCAACCCGGCCAACTCAAGCTCTGCGGCGGCGTCGATCGCGAAACCGCCCGGCACGGCGGCCTCGGCACCGACCAGCTCGTCGAATGGCACGTTCAGCACCACCATGGACGGTTTGCCCGACAAGAGCGCATAGCCACGCCTTGCCGCTTTTCGCTGCAACTCCGCCGGTACATGCCCGGTCTCGCTCAGGGCCTTCAGCGTGGCGAGGACGTCTTCCTTCTCGCCCTGCAGTTCCAATCGTTCTGTGGTGGGGCGCGGTTTCTTCAGGGTGGTTTCGATCCGCTCCAGCCTCCCCTCCAGCAGGAGGCGATCCGCTTCCGCCACGCGTTTTTTCAGGTTCGTATGCTGGTCGGCCAGCTCATTTGGCCCCGCTCGAAGCACATAGAGGAGGGCGTCGGCCTGGCGGAGAAGCCCGAACACGTGACCGGCGTCATGGGCTCCCCCAGGATCGATACCCGGAGTATCCAGCAGCTCGATATGGGGCCTGACCACTTTGGCGGCGTGAAAGACCCCTTGCAGATGGGGGAGGCGATCGTCGGGGAGCAGGAGGGTCCCGATCTGTCCGCCCCGGGCCACGGCGCCAGGATCCGGCGCAGCCCCCGTCAACAACTGAAACAACGTGGACTTGCCCGTGCCGCTAAAGCCAATCAGGCCGATCCTCAGCATCTATCGTGCTCCTGAGGGAAACCGGGATCGCGTATGGATCGGTGCGATCCTGCTCGGCAGCTTCCCCACCCCTTTCCCCGTCCTTAGTCCGTCGCGCTCATCGTCCAACTCTACTCCAGTTGCACCGATGCGTGGTGGCGGGCGCGGCCGACGCTGCGCGCTCAGGCCGGCTGCACGGCCGGACGGCTTCCCTGCGGGGACGCTCCCGTCGCGTTGCGGACTGCCCTTTCGAGCTGCTCGATCCGCTCCTCAATAGCGGCCAGAGCCGACTCCGGAGGACTCGAACTGAAGCGGAGCCGGTAGAGGTGGTCCGCAAGGGCCAAGGCCAGGTCGGCATCCTGGGGACTGCCCCCCAGCGCGCGGAGGCTTTGCTGCACGCGAACGGCGAACTCACGAAGCGTTTCCGTCGGTCTGTGCTTCAGACCGAGCCGCCGTCCCGCCCGCTGGAATCGGCGTACCACAGCAGCGTACGCACCGCGGGGATGGCGACGCCAGAGCAACCACAAGATGAAGTCAAGACAGGCCCGAAGCCAGCGCCAGCGACGACCGCGTGTGCGGAGCCACCAGAAGGCCCCGCCCAGGACGAGCACAGCCGCCCCTACGAGTACGGCCAGGGCGGCCCATGCGCGACGTTCCCCCCGTCGTAGCCCCGCCATAAGCCTGGATGCCCCCTCTGCGACGTTCGCTGCAGCTTCGCGCATGGGTCCGTAGATCAGCTCTTGCTGCTGGGTAAAGTCGAAGTTCAGAATGTACGCTGCCCATATCTGTCTCGCCGCGTCCCGGAACCGTTTCCACCAGGAGCGCTGGCCCGCGATCTGCACGATCGTCTGGCGGCGGGCCGAGCCTGGGGTGGGATCGAGCGTGATCCAACGGAACCCGGTTTCTACCGACTCGTCCGGCACAGCCGCCTCGACCCAGCTATGGGCGTGCATCTCGCGCACGACATAGAAGCGGGTAACGACCTGGCTAACATCGGCCCCCTTGAACCCATTCACCACCCGCGTGCGAACATCTACCGCGCGTAGTAACAGAGCGAGAGCGGTCGCGAAATACTCGCAATGGCCCGCCTTGCGGTTGCGTAGGAAGTCGAGGACCGGGTCGATCGTTGGGTCCACGACCGACTGGTCCAGGGTGTAGGTGAAGCCGCCACGGAACTGGAAGTGTTCGGTTAGCAGGCGACACCGCTCCTCAGGCTCAAGCGCCAGCAACTGCTCCACCGGCTGAACCTCTGTGTTCAGGTATTCCTGCAGCGCCTGGCGGAGAGAATCGTCCAGGCGGGACAGTGCCCCCCAATAGTTGCGGGAGAACCGCTCCGCACGGGTCACCGGGAACGAGATCTGACCGAGATCGGCGCCCACGGGGGAATAGACGATGTATTCGAATGGTCCGACCTCGACCTCTTCCGTGCGGAGCATCGCGTTCAAGAACGTGTTGAAGAAAACGGGACGGCCACTGCGCGCCCGTCCAAATAGAGGGGGCCAAAGCGCGAAACAGAAGTCCGTGCGCATCGGCTGCAGCGTGATCTCCTGTACAATCAACCTTCGTGCGGGAAGTTGGTCTGGAGGCATCGGAACCGGCGGCCCCGTGCGCCCCTGTTGCGGTCCACTCCACTTGCCGTCTTGATACTCAACCAGGGTCAGCCCCCGCCAGTAGGGTTCGTCAGGTGGATCATAGGGTTGGCCGGATTCATCGGAAAGGCGAACCGACATCACCTCGTCTTCGCTCTTCAGGATCGTGCCCAGCTCACCGAGCGTGACTTCTTCATCGAAACCGGTAAGCTGCTCACCGCTGGTGAACTCGATCGCACGCCAGTCAGGACGGGCTTTGCGAGGCATCAGCAGGAAGCCCCCCACGCCGATCACACACGTCAGAACCCCAAGCGCCACCAGGCTCACGACGTTTGTGGCAACCGCAACGGGTTGCTGTAGCAGCGACTCGCGTTGTCCCGGCGGCGTCGAGAACACCAGATGAAGCTGTGCAAGACAGATGGCGGCCAGAACGATATAGAGCACGAGCAGGAGACCATAATAGAACTGGTTGTTCACGATGGCCCCGATCGCCATCTGGGGTAGGGACAGGGAAGCAATGAGCAGATAGGTGCGGGCGGTTTTCTCGTAGAAGAAAAGGATGCACTGGAGCAACACGAGCACATGTCCCAGGGCCTGGGCAATCGGCTGCTGACGTATTCCGGCATCGTACACCAGGAAGCCCCAGATGAGAACGGCGAGCAACCCCTCGTAGCGGTCGGGAATGACGATAAGCCGGCGCACATCGCACGCCGCCCACGCGAGAATCGCCAGAATCGTCGCGATCCACGCGTACGGAAAGATTCCTTCCTCCTCGGCCAGATACAGGGCCACCGTGCCCGCACAGGCCAACATGTAGGTGGTGAAGCGAAGTACGTCAACTCGCCGTAACACCATCTTGCATCCGCCCATAGTCAAAAAGCCAGGGGGGTGGCGTGTACAAGCTCAGCAACTGGGCTCGCTGCGACACATCGATGTACAGGCCGCGCCCCCATGGCACCGCGACATCGGCTGCGGCGGCACGAATCCGCTCCTCCGCCGCCGTGGCCACAACGGTGGTGAACACGCCGGGACCAGCCCAACGCCGCAACAACTGCGCCGCCCCCTCCAGATCTGGCCTGGGGGTACCGTTCATAAGAGCCAGTGCTTCGAGGACCGGACCCGGAGCACCTTCCCCGGCACCCACCGCGTGGAATTGAGCAACCTCGCCGGCCAGCACCACGCCAATTCGCGTACCGAGCCGACGGGCCAGCTCGTACAGAGCCGTCGCAACCACACTCAAGGCCAATTCCAGGTTCACCGTGTCTGCCCGGGTCGCGCGTTCGGGCAACCAGGGGATGAGCAGCAGGAGGACCCGACGGTCCCGTGGCACCTCAAACTCACGCACCACCAGCTCCCCGCGACGAGCCGTCGTCGGCCAGTGGATCCAACGGGCCGAGTCCCCTTCCCGATAATCGCGCAGACCACGGAATTCTTGCTCCCGCCCAACAACCTGAGGCGCTAGCGTCTGATGAGAAACGCTCGACCCAAGCTGCTGTTCGAACAGCTCCATGTTCCACTGACCAATCGCCGGATACACGATCAGGCGTCGCCGTCCAACGCCGTCCGCCACCCGAACGTACTCCGAAAATCCGAACGGGTACGTGGAGGCAACCTCGGGCTCACGCCAGTAATACTCGCCCCGTTTCCTGATCACGACCGTCGCAGAATAAGTCTCCTCTTGCCCCGGCTTTAAGCCGTCGACAAACCAGTGCGGAGGCGAAACAAGCGGCGGCTCTAACCGACAGCGAACGGTCACACCAGGCAGGGGACGCAACCGCCGCCGAGAACAGAGACGCACCCGCACGGTACCGGGCTGACCGGCGAACAGATACTCAGGAACCTCAACACTGACCCCGACGTGACGAGGAACCGTCAAGGGCAAGAGACTGCCAACAACTAATACGCCCCCGATCAAGCACGCGAACAGAATCATGAGGTTGGCGTGCGATGCCACGCTGGCCACCAACGCCCAGATGAGCAGCATCGCACAAATTCCCCCCTCCAGGCGGATCCTCCACCGGCCCGCCCACTGCACAGCCGGACGTTCCGATCTTTCTGACTCCTCGGCCCCCGACCTTCGCCTCAACTGCTCTGCTGCTACAGCCATCGCTACTTTCCCCTGCATCCCACCCGCCCGGCGTAACCGCCCCCCCTCAGCGTGACCAAGCCCGGCTACGCGACCCAACAGTTGCCGTACGCGCTAACTGCCCCCCTGAAGCCTTACCACAGACCGGTTCCGCCCCCCACAGCGGCCCCCTGCTACTCCGGAACGGGAACGGAATCCACAATGTCGCGGATGATCTCCTCGGCCAACCGCGACCCGGCTCCATAGAGCTGCGACGCGGCGATAACACGATGCGCCAGCACCGGCAC
>JALSID010000289.1 GCA_026981825.1 Planctomycetota bacterium | reverse complement strand
AGCGATGGCAAAGCGGCGATGCTCGCCGCAATCCAAATGGCTACCGCAGTCCCAGAACAAGCTCGGACATGCGTCACGCCGGTGACGCATCAACGGTAACCGCCGCCGGCTCGGCGGCGCGTCCTCGACTCGCCACCGTAGCGACACTGCAACCCGGTCAATAACTCGCACCATCTCCGAAACCTAGCCCCTGCAAACCCCCTATCGCACCCAGCAACCCGTTCTGCAGCCATTCCTGACCCCCGCTCTGCCCCTCCTTCCATGCCCAACGAAACTCAGCCCCAACGTTGCGGCCCCTGGCCCGCGAACGTGATCGGATGTTCTTTGTCCAAACAATTAAGATCCAAAGCGGCGATCCCTCGCCGCACTCCAAGCGGCTACCGCACGGCCCTCGGTGGCAGGGCAGTTTTCGGACCACGATGGCAAGGCGGCGACGACTCGCCGCACCTCGAAGACGTAGCGGCCGGCGGTGTCGAAAAAGTGACGTTCTGCAGCCTCGAGCGCGACGCGCTGCGGCTAGCGGCGAACCGATGGCTTCGCTTCGAAGAGGCCGCCGGCGCAGCGGCGAGCGCCCCCCCAAGGAAACGACTTCGCGAGCCTACCTGAAACGGGTTGGCTCTGGCCACGCCACCGGTATTTGACAGCTCGTCGCGCTCTGGAGCCGGCTGCTGAAACGCCGGGCCTCTCGTCGCGCTGGATCTCCGCTCTGGGCGGCCGATTCCGCCGAATGCTCCACCGCCTACCACGCTAACGAACCCCGCTTCCACTCGGCGTGCTGTCTTTTCACAGCGGACCTGGGATGACCATGTACGCCGCGCCCGCCCCGCCGGTGAACAAATACGGTCTGTCCGGGGAAGTTTGCTGGCGCGAAGCCGCTCTGGCGCCGAAAACTGGAGTTAAGAGGCAATGGGCACGAGCGTCACGGTCGAAATCACCGATCATAGCCAGTCGAACAAATGGAAGCCGGACGCATACAAGTCTTCAGTGGCGTCTACCGGGGTCGAGGTGTCGAACGTGGTGGCTGGCTGCGGGCTCGATGCGGTCGCGTGTTGGTCACTGTGCTTTCGGCAATCGGCCTGGTGTACGTCGCACGGTTTCGCTCGATCCAACCCGAGCAGGTGGACAAACCAAATGTTGTGATCCTCCTGGTCGACGATCTCAGTTGGTCCGCACCTGCCTTTCAGGGAAATCCCTACACCGAAACGCCACACCTCGACCGACTGGCTGCCGAAGGGACGGTACTGAGCGCCTTCTACGGCTGCTCCACCTGCCGCCCTGCCCGCGTAGCTCTCCTCACGGGCTGTTACCCTGCTCGCCTGCGTGTGTTTTCCACGGGCTCACAGTCGACGCACACAGGACTGCCGCGTCCTCTGCTGACGCCCAACTCAGCCTGCAGGCTCCCGCGCAGGATCAAAACTCTCGCAACCGTTCTCCGCAACGCCGGCTACGCAACCGGTGCCGTTGGTAAATGGCAGGTAGAGCCCAACGCACGAAACAGCCCAAGGTATCGCGGATTCACCGAGAGCCATATCGTACCGAGCTACCGCGAATCCCTGCGGTCCGGCCAGCAGTGGTCGAACTCCACCGCCGAAATTACGGACTGGGCCATCCAGTTCGTGCGGCGGCATCGTCGAACCCCCTTCTTCCTTTACGTGGCGTACCACGCGGTACATGCGCCGTTGGTGCCGCCAGCACCGCTACGCAGGCGGTTCGAACTGAAGGACCGCAGAGGGCGGTTGGAGAGTCCGGAATACGCGGCCATGCTGGCCGAGCTCGATCACCACCTGGGCCGCCTCCTGCGTACGCTGGCAGATCTGCAGCTGCAAGAGAAAACTGTCGTCGTGTTCACCTCAGACAATGGCGGTGCCGGAGGCTACGAGCAGAGCAGCGGCCAATCGGTCCAACGCGCAGATAATCGTCCGCTACGAAGCGGCAAAGGCACTCTGTACGAAGGAGGCATTCGGGTCCCAGCAGTTGTGCGTTGGCCCGGCCGGATCAGGGCTGGGCAGCGACTGACCTACCCGGCCCACCTGATCGATCTGATGCCCACGTTGCTGAGTCTGCTGGGCGTGCAAAGGCGACCTACCCCA
>JALSID010000288.1 GCA_026981825.1 Planctomycetota bacterium | reverse complement strand
GTGGGCTCGGTCGAGCGGGTGTTGATCGTGGATTTCGATGTACACCACGGCAATGGCACCCAGGACATCTTTTACCGGGATGGCAGCGTGATGTTCTTCTCTATCCATCGCTACCCGTTTTATCCGGGAACCGGTTCGGCGTCCGAAGTCGGTGCGGGGCCAGGGGAAGGGTTCACGATGAACGTACCCGTGCGATTTGGTACTCCAGCGACGGAGTACTTGGGACTGTTTCGGCGACACGTCGAGCAGGCCGCCGCGAAGATTACGCCCGAGATCGTGCTTGTTTCGGCTGGGTTTGACGGTCATCGCAACGACCCGATTGGTGGCTTGGGCCTGAACGACGAAGACTACCGTAGGATTGGCGAGTCTGTGGCCGAGCTAGCGGACCGTTATTGCAACGGCAAGATGGTGAGCATCCTGGAAGGTGGCTACAGCCTGCGCGACCTAGGAGATTCCCTTGTCGCGTACCTCCGCGGTACCGGCGGCGCATGAAAAATCCTGCGACACAGCGTCGCAGGATGATGACCCCGACGGGATTCGAACCCGTATTGCAGGCTTGAAAAGCCTGTGTCCTAACCCTTAGACGACGGGGCCGTAAAGAACTCACGGTATCCTATCGGCAGGTCGGTCGAGCGTCAACACGGGGCCGCCAGCCGTTATTCGGCCAGCGATTCGATCGATCTGCCGCAGATGGTTTCCACGATGTGTTCGAACTCCTCTTCGGAATGGAATTCGATCACGATCTTGCCCTGGTAGCGTCTGGTCAGTTTGATGAAGACCATAGTTCCCAGCGTTTCTCGTAGCACCTCTTCCAGATGGTCGATGTGGGGGGTACGTAGTGCCGCTTTGCCATGGGTCGGACGGTCGTTATGCTCTCTCCGGACGGTCGCCACGAACTTCTCGACCTTGCGCACCGACCAGCTTTCTTGCATCACTTTGTGGGCGACATCGATCTGCTGCTGTCGGTCCTTGAGTCCGAGGATCGCTCGGGCGTGGCCCATCGACAGACGGCCGAGCTCCACTTCGCGCTGGATATCTTCGGGGAGGTCGAGCAGACGAATGAAATTGCTGACTGTAGCGACGTCCAGCCCGATGCGTTCCGCCAGTTCCCGCTGCGTACCGCCAAACCGTTCCAGGTAGTCTTTGAAGGCGCGGGCCTTTTCGATCGGGTTCAAGTCCGTGCGCTGGAGGTTTTCGACGATCGCCAGTTCGAAGAGCTGTTGATCTGTGGCCTCAACCACGCGGGCTGGTACCTTATCTAGCCCAGCCAGTTCTGCAGCTCGGAGGCGTCGTTCGCCCGCGATCAATTGGAATCGATCCCTATGCCGCCGCACCAGTATGGGCTGCAAGATGCCGTGGGCCTGAATGCTCCTAACGAGAGGTTCTAGTTCGACGGGGTTGATTACGGACCGCGGCTGGTACGGGTTGGGATCGATCTCGGAGACGGGGATCCATTCCAGTTCGTTGGGATCCACCGACTCGTTGGACTCCGAGAATTCGCCTTCTTCTTCGCTCACGAAGGAATGGCCGAGCAAAGCGTCTAAGCCTCTGCCGAGCCGTTTCTTTCTCGTTTCCACGGTTGACTCCCTTCTGGTACGTGCTTGGTTTCCGGGTCTGGGCCGATTCTGTACACTTGCCCGATCGTGTGCAATGCGAATTCCGACCGCAACACCAGATGGCTCGTCCCGGTTTGGTCGCTACTCGCTTGGATTGCCTGGTGTCGGCGGTGCGGCTGGCCAGTTGGAATCGCAGCGGTACAGCGTTTCGACGGTCAGCATGGCGTACGCCAATGTGGCTCGAGCTCTGGGCGAGTAAGTCACTACGCTGTGTCCGTGGCTCGTTGCTTCACTCACGGCCTGCTCGCGGGGAATGACGGTTTTGAAGCACGCTTGCGGAAAGTACGAGCGGACTTCTGCGACGACCTCGTGAGCGATCTGCCAAGATGGGTCGAACTGGTTGAGGAGGATACCGAGCAAGGGGAGAGCTTGTTGGCCGCGCTGTTTGCGAATGAACTCGATGAGCCCGCACATCTGGGCAAGTCCTTCCATCGCGAAGTACTCGCATTGAAGCGGTACGAGCACCGTGTCCGCGGTGTGTAGGGCGATCTGGGTGATCTTGCCCAAGCTAGGCGGGCAGTCGATGAGTGCGAAGTCGAACCCCTTGGCGAGGGTTCGGAGCCGACTCACCACTGTCCGGAATCGGGCCGTCGGGAGAGCTGAGAGCTTATCCGCGTCTTGTCGACAAGGGGAGCCAGGGAGCAACGTGACCCCTTCTTCTGTTGGGGAGACCAACTGATCCAGCGACTGGGGCGATAACCAAGGGTGACGGGGGAGCGGACGCAGGCCGAAACCCGTCGTGGCATTGCATTGTGGATCGCCGTCGACGACCAGGCACGTGCGCCCCGCCATCACAAGTGCGACGCCTAGGTTGATCGCGGTGGTTGTCTTCCCGACACCGCCCTTTTGGTTAGCAATCGCGATGATATGTGCCATATCCCTGTCTCCGAAACCATGACCCGTGGACTACCCACCCGCTCGGGTGCAGGAGCTTCCGTTCCGTCAGCGACGTGAACGGACACCAGCGGATCCGGCTGGCAAATGCTTTAGAAGCCCCTTACCGTGCAGGCCGCGCGATTGTAAAGCGGTGTCCACCAACGCGTGAAGGCCTCGATCAACCAATCGATCGCCGCGCTATGAGACCGTCCCTAAGGGACATTTGTCAAGGCGGGCTGCCTGCCCACAGAGCAGTTCCGAGAGCAGCGGCGACAGAAGCCCCCTTTGCGCGGCTCTCAAAAAGGGGGGAAATTATTGAGGGGGACGCCTTGTTCGAACTTCACGTGAAAATAGGTATTGTAGGCAAGTGCCGCAATATGGCAAGTCCCGTCAACCAATTCACCCACTCGTATCCTACCCTGGCCTGAAAGTCGTTGCAAGAGGCATGCCAGGGGCTAATGCGAGTTGCCAAGGCGACCATTTGCCTGGCGGCGGCCCACGCTACGCGGTAATCCTCGCACAGCACGTGTCGGAACGACTAACCGCTCGTCGCGGCGAACGCCCCTTCCCATCATGGTCCATAAAGCTGCGCCGCCGCGCCACCGTCTTCACGAAACAGCCACAGCCAATACGGCCAGTCCCCTGCGACCGGCAACCGACGGTGATGCCAATCATTCAGCCGTGTCGGCAGGGAGGGACAGTACGGCCATATTCCCGCAGGTTGGCAGCTATCGCGTTCAAACAACTCGGCCACAGGCGGATTGTCCAGCAACAGCGCCGTATCGACAATCAGTGGAGCAGCAGTACGCAGGGCTTGCCGCACGGCACTAGGCTCACCCAGAAGCTGCACGGCCATACGGGGTACCAAGTAGAAAGTCACACAGGGCCTCGCATAGACATACACCGTATGCTCCCCAGAAGCAGCCGCGGCAAGCTCTCTGACCGCCTCTTCAAGCGGTGCAGCCCCCTGCGGCGGGTTGGAAATCTCTGGCGGGGGAGATAGTTCGACGACCCCGAAGATGGCTAGAGCTGCAACACTCGACATGGTGCCGGCAGTAACGGCAATCTTGTGTCCGCGGGATCTGGTCAGGACGCCGTCTAAGAGGACAGCGATGGCAACGCACCCCAATAGGATGGTGGGAATCGCTAGCCGAGGATACGGACGGTATAGCGGCGTCACGAAGAAGAAGCATGCCAGAACCCCAGTCGTGACACCGAACGTGGGAAACGCAAGCCGTCCCCGCGGTCGCCCGATCCCGGAACCCATTAGGCCAACAACGGGCCACACGACGTCGCCGGCGAGCATCCCTGCAGCACCGAATGCCAGCAGGCATAGAAGACGCGAGATCGCTGGAGTGTTCCTACACAACCCCCCTGTGAGGGAGGCGACCAACACGACGCCTACGCCAACGGCAGACAGTTGCGGCAGTAGGGCACGGGCGTATCGGGCGTATTCCCGTATGTTGGAAAACCACGCGGACCAGCCAAGGACATATCCGCGATGGTGGGTCAAGAGATTCTCATAGCCGATGGTGCGCTGGACATGCGCCACCCAAGGGATGTAACCGGCAAAGCTGACCGCCACGGCGAGGAAAACAAGCAGGCCCCCTGTGACACGACACCTCCACTCGGAGCCCGACGCGGCAAGTACCGCGACCGTCCCTGAAAGGATGCCAGCCACAAGCACCGGCGTCGCGTACTTCGTGTACCAGGCCCCTAGGAGAGCCACACCCAGCACAGCCGCCCACCGCCACCGCTGAGCCCCTGCGTCGGACGTCTCGGCAGCCAGCAAACGTGCCGTTGCAGCTACCGACAATAGCACGCAGTCCGCAAACAGCACATCTGTCAACACCGAGCGCGAATAGACGACGTGCCAGCCGCTGCAGGCCACCAGAGCTGCCGCTATCAGAGCTGCACATCGCGAAACACCGACGGCCACCAGCGCGGCGAGAGCTATGCCGACGACTCCCAGGAACGCATTGACCAGGAAGAGCGGCGTGTCCTGCCAGGGCCAAAGTAGGGCCACCGGTCGCAACGCCAGCGGGAAGAGCGGGGGGGCAAAGTACTCGCCCCCTGGGTAAGCGAGGCCTTGGGCGCTCAGCGCGTAGACGCCCTCGTCGTAGTGCGAGATCGAAAGCTGGCCGATTCCAACAAGGCGGAGGGCGGCGCCGAGAAGGAGGGCTAGCCCTAGCCACCACGCCCACGTGCGGGGCCGTTGCTGATCGCCACGTACGTGCGGACTAACCAACGCCATTCACCCTTCTAAAATACTGGTTCCTGGTGCCTGCGCTCTCCAGAGCGCCGCGCCGCTTCTGTCACTACGCTGAGAACGGGTTTGCTGTGCTCACAACAACGTTACGAACAGGCTAAGCGATTGGGAGAAGAAACGTGACACATCCGCTCCACCATGTGAAGGATCTTACGCTGGCGCCCCAAGGCAAACGTCGCATTCTGTGGGCCGATCGCGACATGCCGGTCCTGCGCGCCATCCGTGAGCGTTTCGCTCAGGAATTGCCTCTCGAAGGAATCCGTCTGTCGGCGTGTCTCCACGTCACGGCAGAAACCGCCAACTTGGTACGCACTCTCAAGGCCGGCGGCGCAGACGTGGTCCTGTGCGCATCGAACCCGCTCAGTACCCAAGACGACGTGGCGGCGAGCCTCGTGCACGATTTCGGTGTCCCTGTGTTTGCCATCCGCGGCGAGGACCGCGACACCTACTACAAACACATCGAGGCCGCCATCGCGCACAACCCACACATCACGATCGATGATGGAGCGGACCTGATCAGTGAGATCCACCGGAACCGACCCGAGTTAGCGGAGCAGATCGTAGCCAGCATGGAGGAGACCACTACCGGCGTCATTCGGCTACGGGCCATGGAACGACAGGGCGTCCTGAAGCTACCCGTCATTGCTGTTAACGACGCTAAGACGAAGTACCTCTTCGATAACCGATACGGCACCGGACAAAGCACGTGGGACGGAATCCTCAGGGCAACCGACATGCTGGTAGCTGGAAAAAAGGTCGTCGTGTGCGGTTACGGTTGGTGCGGCCGCGGGGTTGCAATGCGTGCACGGGGACTCGGTGCAACTGTGATCGTAACCGAGGTGAACCCCCTCCGAGCTCTCGAAGCTGCTATGGACGGTTTCTGGGTCATGCCATTGTTGGAAGCCGCGGCTATCGGGGACGTGTTCATCACCGTCACAGGAAACTGCCATGTTCTCCGTGCCGAGCACTTCGAAAGGATGAAGGACGGGGCAGTCGTCTGCAATTCCGGCCATTTTAACGTGGAAATCGACCTCGACGCCCTGGAGAAGCTGGCGAAGACAATCAACCGAAAAGTCCAGGAACACGTCGACGAGTACGTGCTGGAGGATGGACGCGCCATCTTCGTGTTGGGTGAAGGTAGACTGATCAACCTAGCTGCGGCCCATGGCCACCCTGCCAGCGTCATGGACATGAGCTTTGCGACGCAAGCGTTAAGCGCAGAGTGGGCGCGGAAGCTGGAACAGCGTCTCGAACCCAAGGTACATGCCGTCCCGGGCGAGGTGGAGAACGCCGTGGCACAGTTGAAACTGCGAGCCATGGATCTCGCAATCGATGAGCTCACCGACGAACAACGGCAGTACCTCGAAAGCTGGGAACTGGGCACCTAACCCCACTCCCTTACAGGAGCGAGTCATGCCAGAATTCCGCCCGTTCCAAGGGTGGCGCTACAATCTGGCAGTCGTGGGGGATCTCGACAGAGTCATCTCGCCCCCGTACGACGTGATCGACCACGCCACCGCAGACAGGTTGCTCAAAGCCAGCCCATACAATGTCGTTCGCCTGGAGCTCCCTACTGCCGTGAATGCGGATCCTCAGGCGCCTTACCAGCGAGCTGCTAGTCTGCTTCGCCGCTGGTGCGCCGAAAACGTCCTCATTAAGGAAGCCGAGCCCGCCTACTACTTGCTCCGCCAGCATTTCTCGTTGGGCCAAGAACGGCTCGTTCGACGCGGACTTTTCGGGATCATGCGTCTGGTACCCTTCTCACAAGGGGTCTATCCACACGAAAACACTATGGCCGGACCGAAGGCTGACCGTCTGGCACTCCTGGAACACCTGCACGCAAACGTCAGTCCCGTGTTCGCCGTGTACGTGGACGACTCCGCCAGCCTAATCGAAGACATAGAACGAACGGTCTGTACCCAGCCACCTCTTCGTGCTGAGGACATAAACGGCGTGATCAACGAGCTGTGGCCCATCTACCACCAGGAGCTAATCGCGCGAATCCGAGCAGATGTCTCGCACCGTGCCGTTCTCTTAGCCGATGGCCACCACCGCTATGAGACAGCCCTCGCCTACCGCGATTTGGTCCAACAGCGCAGCGGCCAAGAGTGGTCCCCCGAGCATCCCGCAAACTTTATCCTCATCTGCCTGGTTCCGAGTGGAGACCCTGGCCTACGCATCTTGCCGACCCACCGATTACTCAACCTCGACTGCCCCCTTGGTGTCCGTGACCTTCCAACACTCCTGCCGCCCCTATTCGACGTGGAGCTTATCGGTAGTGGCTTGAACGCCGCAGAGCAGTGCTGGCATCAGATCAACAGCCGTGGAGACTCAACATCGCTAGGAGTTGGAACCGCAGATGAAAACTCCTGGGCCGTGGTAACCCCACGCGATAGGGACATCCTCCGACGTACAACCCCGAGCCGCTCAGACGTGTGGCACACGCTCGCTGTGAACCTAGCCCACCAGGTGCTCTTGCCCCGTCTGGTCCCACAGGACTCCGTGCGGAACATCCGTTACGAACATGACGTCGGTGCTGTAGCCCGAGCCCTAGCACACAAGCAAGCCGACTTGGCCATCCTTGTGCCGCCTCCATCCGTAAAGGATTTCGTTACCGTCTCCCTGGCCGGAGAACGCCTCCCGGCAAAGAGTACCTACTTCTTCCCAAAGCTGCCCACTGGGTTGGTCTTGTATCGACACGATGCCTGAGCTCGCTCAGCAACCACAATCCACTCCACCAAACGGCGTCGCACTGGTAACCGGAGCAAGCCGAGGGATCGGCCGAGCAATCGCGATTGAGCTGGCGCGGCTGGGCTACCGGATCGCGATCAACTTCGCACGCAGCGAATCAGCCGCACAGACCGCTGTAGACGAGATCACATCCTTTGGAGGAACCGCAATCGCCATCAAGGCAGACATCAGTGTGTCGCGAGATCGCGCCGAACTCGTTAACACCGTGCTGCGTTCGTTCGGCCGCATTGATGTTCTCGTCAACAATGCGGCCGTCCCAATGCCGACTCGCATCGACCTCCTCGAAGTCGACGAAGAAGCGTGGAACCACGTGCTCAACACTAACCTACAGGCGACCTTCTTCCTCACACAAGCGGTGGCACGTGAGATGATACGTCTTCGCCGAACTGATCAGATCTCCAGAGGCACCATCGTAAACGTCTCATCCATCTCAGCCTACACTGTCTCGCTGGACCGTGGCCCGTACTGCGTTGCGAAAGCCGGCCTCGAGATGCTCACGAAGCTGTTCGCAGCCCGATTGGCACCAGAACAGATTAGGGTGTACCAGGTTCGGCCCGGCATCATCCGGACCGACATGACCGCCCCCGTAAAGGAAAAGTACGACCATCTGTTCCGAGAAGGGCTCTGCCCGATAAGCCGCTGGGGAGAACCAGAAGACGTTGCGAGAGTTGTCGCAACTCTAGTAACCGCCGACTGGGCATACTCAACCGGAGACACCATCAACGTGGACGGAGGTTTCCACATCCGTTCGCTTTGAGACGATCCCGACAGGTTCACCACCAACGTTCTGGGCCGCCGCATACGCCCCCCAACCTGGTCGGGGCCGGATCAAGCAAAGCTACCGCGTTGGATGCCCCAGCCTGCACCCCAATTCCCAGGGTTGACGCACTTCATTTCGTGGGAGGTGCATTTCGAAAAGCAAGTACTCTCGGTACGAGGTGTCCCAGCCTGCCTTCTTACGGCGGGCCCGGATGCCACCCTTGGCGTTTTTCTTATCCGCCGAGCTGCCGGACACGACGAGCCGGTTCATGGCCGCAAAATTCTGCGCGAGCACGCGGTTCCGCACGCACATCTCGTCTTCGCCAAAGGCCACGTGCCGCCCCCCCTTCAGCCCCTTCTCAATGGACTAGTCCTCACGCATGGCGTACGCGATCACGCGTGCTTCCTGGGTTGCGCCGGATACGTACTACCCTTGCTCCCATGTCAGCTTGCCACTGGCCTGGTGAAGAGATTCCCGCATGACCATCGCGATCGTGCACACAGTCTCCTAACGCGTCAGACGCCGCAACTCCCCCAGGCCAGAGGCCACGAAAGGCCGCGTGCTACGCTAACCCCTCGATTTCCTCGCTTTCGGCAACCCGTTCAAAGTACGACGTGACGTGCTCATGTGGGGTGGGCTGATTCCCCTTGACCGCCAGGATGCAGTCCCCCGCCCTTCGCTACGATCTTCGCCGCTATCTCCTGCTGACCGCCAGCAGCATCCAGCGTCACCACCGTCCCCTTGAGCTCCAGTAAACCCTACACTGCCGGAATCGCCCGGGTCTCATTCGACTTCTCCTCTGCCGCCACCTGCCCCAGGACCAAGCCCTCCCCCGTTGCCCACGCCCATGCCACCTGAAGCACCCCTTCCCTTTCTCCTCCGCATACGTGCCCCGTAACGCCTTGCCGTCGATGCTCACGAGCTTTGGGAGGTGACCCGCCCGCCGGCGCCGCAGGTCCAGCAACCAGCGGCACAAAGCTCCCACCAACGCGTTCGGATCCACCGCTTGAAGTACCCGGGTAAACGTGCCGTGAGACGGTACCCGTGCCGCAATTCGAGGGAGTCACGAGAAACATCCTCCCGGCTTCGGCAAAACAGCTCCATCTCGCGGAAACTGTTCGCCCCGGCCCAAACCGCGCAAAACGCCAGTGTCGACACACTCGGCAACGGGTGACGAAGGTTGCGGCGTTGCCGACGTGGATCAGGCACCTGCGGCAGGAATTCCACCAGCGGCACGCTCCGGCCTGGGCTCATTTCCTGCTACCTCTGTGAACTCCTCGCCTGGCCCCTTCCTCAACGTCAACCAGTCTCCGATATGGCGGCTTTACGACCAAGCCCTAAACGCCGCAGCTACGATTCGATCGGAAGTGCGGCAGCTCTGCTCAACTCCCTCGTGATCCTAGTACTGCGCCACCGGGACAAACCTCACACGCGGCCACGAACACCGGTCGAACCAGTTTCGCGTTGCCTTCGTGCCTGAATAACACATTCGAAAGCCGTCATTGGGAAGAAGCGATTGCTGACAGGCTGGTCCAGACAACGCTGTCTAAGGCAGCCCCCTACAACTCAAATCTCACGGACACGCAAACCGATCGAATCGCGGAGTCCTTGTGTAGGTGCAGAGCTTCCCGATACACCCCACGACGGTAAGAGCCCCGGCGAAACGGCCAAAACGCGGCGAAGATCTTTGGAAGTTCACCCGCTCGCCTGCTTGTAGAAGGCCGAGCAGTACCCGCAAGTGGGTGTGGAGCGCGCAACCCCGTGTGGCCTCCGCGGGACATTCCTCTTCGATTGTCTCGAACGACGATGAAGGTGCTCCCGATGCTCAGACGAGGCCCATGACGCAGACCGTCGACACCAGCTCCGACGGCCAACGCAAGCCCCCAAGTAGGGCATGGATACCCCAAGATCAGCCCATGCGTTTTGAGGTGAAAGACAATGAAGGCTGCCGATGGCTACGCCAAAGTTGGTTACCGCTCATTGAAGAGACATGTCTCCCCCACCAGCTCCACGTGACGTGTCCAACCCGTGCCGGGCGAACTACTCCGAACGTGTAGCGATGCGGCTCCGTATGGCCAACCTGTGGGTACTACCCCATCACGTGCGACAAATGCAGCCAGAGGCTCAGTGGTACAGACCGATTGTGAGAAGCGTCGACACAGACCCGATTCCGCCGTCAGAACCATTAAAGTCTCCAAAGTCCATCCAATCGTGTCCGAGCCCCACTTCCAGACCGACGGATACGTCGCCGAGATGCCAGGCACCCAGCCAAACATCCGGAATCCACCCGTTTAGGCCGACGTTACCGAACAAGCCTACGCTGACGTCGGAGCTGTTGACGTCGCTATTGAACACAAACTGCGATGGATCTGCGCCAGCTCCGATAGCAGCATCGACCGCATCCTGGAGTTCCGGCGTAGGTTGGTTGTCAAACTTGGCTCGTACGGAGCCGAGACGGGAACCGAGCCGCAAGGTGAGACGCCAACTTCCTCGGGGTGCAGGCACGGGCCAGCTAGCCCCAACCGCGAGAAATCCATATCGGTGAATCAGTCGCTTCAGCCGCGTGGCGTGGAACTGCTCTATGAACTGGGGCTCGGACAATGCACTCGTTTGGAAGATTCCACTTGTCACTAATCGGCCACGGTCTCCTTCCCATTGTGCGTAGCCGATGCCTAGCTCCCAGAAGCACTCCCAGCCTCCTTCGTGGATACGGTACGGCTGAATCAACGCGGTTTCGATCTGCCACGCCGCTCGGACCCTTCGTTCCAGCGTCCCTTGCCCGAGGGGAAACAACGCACCAGACCGTACCCGTAGCTCTTTCCCATCGGTAAAAAAGAGATGCGGGCTGAACAATTCACCGCGGCCAGCCTCTCGAACATAGGGGACACCGAGTCGAACAACAGGTTCGCTCGATCCTAGATCACCCGCTTGTGCATGAACGGCCAGGCTGATCACCAGCACAGGCCAAGCGAGGCACGATAGGACACCGAACTCCTGTCGCCCGACTGTGCATGCTCGCAACATAAAACGTTCCCCCGGCATGAAGTGGCTTACTCACTCCTATGCCGTGATTCGGAACGCACCACCTGCAGACTTTACCGATTCGCCCACAGGCGGCGGTTGCCAGAATACGACAACCAGCACCTAGCCCACTCTCCGTTGGGGTAACCGGCCCCACGGAGGGAGGAGGGCCACTTCCGCCGGGGGAAACAGCTCTCAACGTAAGAACGAACCCCTTGACTATCGGAGCTTCTCGTTCGCCGAACCTCCGTTTCCGAATAATCACCCGTCAGGATTCTTCGTCGCCTTGCCGCCTTTTCCTCCGTTGCCTTTTACCCTTGTCCTCCTTGCTGTTCCGTTTTCGGCTTTGCTTACCCTTCTGCGTACCCTTCCTGCGGCTGCTGCCCTTCGACTCGCTCTTAGGTTTGCGTTTACGACGAGTTTCCCCTGCTTCCTTCTTCTTCCGCTTGCTCCCGCCGGCTCCCTTCCGTTCACCGCCATCACCATCTGTACGCGCATCGTTTTCGCGGCCAGCGGTGGTCTGCTTGCCCTTGCGTTTCCGCCCGCTTCCGGTGCGTTTCCGCAAGTACTTCCGAAGCGCGTCGAGGTCGAGGCCACACTCAGCCGCTTTGCGGTAAAAGGCATCCCGAGGAAGGGAGATCTCCCGCGCCGCGGCGGAAACGTTGCCGTAGTTGTTAACGATGGCTCTCAGCAGCAGGAACCGGTCGATCACCCTCGTCACGTGATGGAGGGGACGGCCTTCCGCTGCAGCCTGTCGCACTGCGTCACTTAGCCGCCCCTCTTGCACCACCGCAAGAACGTCGGCCAAATCAACGACGCCTGTCTCGCTCACCGCTCCGAGGGCTCGAACGGTCCGTGTTAACTCCCGAACGTTGCCCTCCCATTGCAGGGACAACAGATAAAGCAGAGCTCGCTTCGTAAAACGAAACCTCTTCCCAGTCTGGATCGCGAGCCTTGCGAGCTGATAGCAAAGGAAGCCCACGATGTCTTTTTTCCGCTTGCGTAAGGGCGGAATCACGATCCGCTTCCCTGCAAGCCGCTCAAACAGCTGGAGCGTAAGCTCCTCGGTCTCGAGCAACGAACTCAGGGGGCGGTTGCAGCAGACAATAATCGTACACGGTGCAGTCCGAGTATCTTCGCTGCCCAGCCGCTCAAACTCCCGTGTATCCAGGAACCGATACAGAATCGGCTGTTTCCCCTGAGGAAACGCATCCAGTTCGTCAATCAACAAGGTTCCACCCCTCGCCACCTCCACTAAGCCGGGCTGGTTGCCCGGTGCACCGGTGTAAGCGCCAGCGATCGTACCAAAAAGTTCCGTCTGCAGCAAACCGCTCCTGAGAATCTCGGTGCCAACACGAACGAGCTTCCCGGCTTTATGGGCCGTGGTCTCGTGGACCAGTTTCGCAAGCAACGTCTTGCCGGTTCCCGTGGGACCTACGATGAGCAGCGCTTCGGCAAACTTGGTCCTCTTGAGCCAGCGGAGGACACGCTTCGCCAGTTTCGCTGACCACGTTCGCCACTCGGTCGCGCCCGCGACGATTGCATACCCCCCATCCGGCATCGTGAGGAACCGGACCCCTACCTTCGTTGGGAGAGCGTTTGATCGCACGCTCGCTGCTAGCCGAACCGCGCGCCACTTGCCAATTCTGGTCCACTCTCCTGGACGGAGCACCGTGGCAGCCAATACGGCGCGGATCGCATCGCGGAGCGACTGAGATGCCCCCTGAGCTGCAGGCGTTAGCGCAATGTCAGCAAATTGCCCTCGCTCTAGCTCCTCCCCTTCCAGGAACCGCATGGGTAACTGCCGTTCGGTCGCCAACGCGCGAATCCGACGGCACGTCTCTGGCCCGGCCCCCCAGATCACCACAAGGGGCGGACAAAAATCAGACAACACTTGCTTAGAACCACGAACGGAGAGCACCATGGCCCACCTCCACTATAGCAGCACTGCCATTGTACCACATGATACTATCCAGCTCTGAGCGATTCCAGGTCGATCCCGTAACGAGCGATCAGCTCGTAAAGGTACGACCGAGACACCTTAAGCCGCTCGCTCGCCCTGCTCACATTGCCCCGCACGGCGTACAACGCCACCTTGACCGCATGCGCCTCTCCCAAGTAGCTCGCACGATCATACTCTATCGGATACTCGTCGATCTTGCTCAGGTCGTCATCCTCCATCTTCTGCGTCGCCTTCAGTGACACTGCCCTAATCGCGGCATCGGCATGCTTTCGCTTGGCCGTCCGGCGGCTCCCGCACCGCCTCACCAGTTCTAGGATAACATGTTCCAGTTCTCGCAGGTTGCCGCGCCAGTTGTGTGTCAGCAGTCGATCGATCACTTCATCCCCCAGCAAACGCTGGACCGCATCTTCGCCCATACCAAGTCGTCCCCGAAGGAACCGCTCAGCATAGTACGGTATGTCCTCTGGTCGCGCCCTGAGCGGGGGGATGAACAGGACAAGTCCACGCAGCCTCTCATAAAAGTCCCTACGGAACTTGCCCTGCCGGACAAGTTGCTCCAGTTCCGAACTCGCTGTTGCAATGATAACGCACTTCGCCTTCCGCTCCTCGCGGTCACCTACCTTCTGGAAGAGCCCCTCATCCACAAAGCGTAGCAGACTGGCCTGCACCGAGCGGGGGTAGACATCGACGTCGTCCAGCAGAAGCGTCCCTCGAATGGCCTTGACGCAGCGTCCATCTCGGTCGCTGGTTGCCCCCGTGAACGCACCTCGGACGTGACCAAAGATCTCCGCCGGCGCAATGTCCACACACGCTATCGCGGGCGAGACGACCACGAGCCGATCCTTCACCGTCTGCGGCAAACATCGGTGGATCACCTCTGCCAGGCGAGTCTTTCCAGTGCCAGTCTCCCCCACAATAAGGATTCGTGGCCAGAGGTCGGTTATTGAATCAATTTGCCGGATGCTCGCTATGAGCTG
>JALSID010000287.1 GCA_026981825.1 Planctomycetota bacterium | reverse complement strand
AGCTGTTCAAGCAAGCGAAAGAGCTGCCGATTCTCCCCCTCTTGCGTGAGGCGCCGATCCGGTCGGAAGCCACGCCGTAGCTGTTCGTCGTAGACCTCAAGCCGCCTGGCCAGCCGCTCCTGGGTTCCCGCCCGGTCGTCAGCAGGGGGATACTGTGTGTGAGACATGGCATACTACTCGTATCGAGGCTTCAAACTGCCGCACGATGCTCCCGCGGTTTCAAGGAAGGGGGTACGAACGTAAGCCGGTCTGCTCCGCGCGCGCCGGCGAAACGATGGGCTTACGACGTCTCCTCTTCGAGCTCCAACTGCTCGCCGAGCTTCTCGATTGCCTG
This sequence comes from Planctomycetota bacterium, assembly GCA_026981825.1. GTDB lineage: Bacteria > Planctomycetota > Planctomycetia > JALXBF01 > JALXBF01 > JALSID01. The sequence continues at coordinate 13,961 of JALSID010000287.1, read as the reverse complement.
CACCCAGAGCCGCCGCGCCGCACCGGGCGTCGTTCCTAGAGCCGGCGCGCTCTCCTCCCACGAGCGTTTCAGGAAGACCCGGTGCACAATGGCCGTTTGCATCGGCTCGGGCAGCCGGTCAATCGCTTCGGCTAGCCGCCTCGCCTCTTCGATGTGCGTCATCGGCCTCAGCCCGAACGATGCCCCACCGAAAAGATGAACCGGTTCCGATTGGCTCCGCTGCTCGGCGTCACCACTGTCGCTGTAAATGCAGCGGGTCCGTTTGGCGACCTCAGCAGTCAGCAAGCGGCACAACCAGGCCACCCACTGTTCGGGTTGGCTGCCGGAGAATCTCACCAGCTCCGCTGCTGCCTGGTTCAGTGTCGCCTGGACCACAGCAGCCGGATCAATCCCGGCACCGAGCTCGCTCGCCAGCAATCGCCGCGCCTGTAGCTTAAGCAGCGCTCGCCATCGCTCAAGCAGTTCGCCCAGCTCTTTGCCGTCGCCGGCTCGCGCTGCAGCTAGCGCGTGCGAAAAATCCATCGGCGTCAACCTTGCTCGTACGGGACCACCCCGGCCTCTTCATCATAGCGGAAAAAGCCTCTCTGGGTTTTGCCCCCGCCGCTTGCCTCTTCGCGCCCGTCTCCTGACCGAGCGTGTCTCGCAGAGCGCGCCCTTGTCCGCGCAAGCGTCTGCGGTTGAACCGAGGACGGGCGCGTTCCGAGTCGCCCTCTCCGGAACGCACCGAGTCAGCAGGGTCAAAGTCCTTGCCGGGGGCATGGTCGGAAGCCGCGTAACCGAAGGTAACTGCGTCTCCGTGAGGAGAGGTGGGAAGCGACCGATTCTGAATAAGTGGTCGGGAGGATGAGGAACTGGATTCGGCCTCTCGCCGTGGCGAGTCTCCTTTTTGCAGTGCGGCACTCCGGTGCCGCTTTGGCTCTTTGGAGTGCGGCACTCCTGTGCCGCTTTGGCTTTTTTTAAAAGCGGCACAGGGCTGCCGCACTCCAGAGTTAGCCGGGACGATGGTCAGGCAGCCTGTGTTTGGCCATGGTTTTTGCTGTGCATCCTCTATGACGTAAGACCACCGAGCGGAGAGCCGTACGCGGGACAACCGCACGTACGGCTCGGAGGGAGGGGAGCCCGGATGGCCGGGCTTCCCTACCCCTATCAGTGGTCCCCACGTGCCGCGGGGAAGCTGTCACCGCCCATCGTGCAAGCCGCTTCCCTCGTAGGTCAGACTGAGAAGTCCCCTTCTTATGGCGATGTATCTGACCGTCCACTCCTCATTGTTCTTATGAGATCGGATATCGCTTCTGATCCACCACTTACCGTTGCGCACATACGGCCAGATGTACATGATGTCACCCGAATCGTTCTCTTGAATGTCGCCGTCACGCGCCCAGAAGCCGATGACGCCGACGTGCCATTGGTCCGCCCGCAGTCCGGTGTCGAACCCGTCGCGCGAATTATCGCCAACCTTTCTGAGGTAGAAGCGGATGGAATCAGACAAATCTCTTCGCAGTAGGGCGTCGGCTTGGCGGAGTTCTGTGATGTCCCGGCCCTGCAACTGGACCTGGTGCTGCCGCGCGGCGGTTTCCCGGGCCAGGAGCTCCCGAAGGTCCTCCACCTGGCCGCTCAGATTCGCTAACTGTTCTTGAAGGGTGGCCCGTGGATCCATGTTGACCACGTTCTGCGCAGGGTCGATAAGAACTGTTTTCCCACCTGTCGTCGAGAACGGCCTGATGGTATTCAACGTGTAGTGGCCAGTGGAGCCCCACTTCGTATCAGCATCCACGTAGACGTCTACAGACTTCGGGATTATCCGTCGCCCCTCGAGCTTATAGCTAATACCCCATTTTCGAAGGACGTCTTTGGTGACGTCGCGGGCAAAGCGGCTTTCGTCTTCACCAGGAGTCTCGGCTCCGAAGATGGATGCTCCGAAGAGCGACAGGTTGAAGCCGCCGCCGCTCCTCCTTGATACTGTCTCGATCTTCTCTCGGAAGCTGTTCCGGAGTTCTTGATTCTGTTCCAGTTCGCTACGGGTGATCAGATCGGCCTTGAAGCTTTCAGGATCCCATCCCAGCTCCGTGAACTTCCGGTCCAGCTCTTCCCAACCGTTTTGGAGCTCGACGCGTTCGCGCGAGACGTCTGAGACCAACCTCTCAACGAGCGCGGAGAAGTCCGGGTCTTCGTACTCCGTTCGGACGGTGACAACCTTGCTGGCGACTGCTTCGCGCGCGATTTGCGAAACCTCGCGGCGACTCACCCGGCCCAGAGCCCCGCTGCCAAGAAGGCGCTTGTACGTAGACGTGTTCCGCAGGTCAGCGACCTGGATAGTGAGGCTGTTCAAGCGATGCGTGTAACCCGGGAAGCCGTACATGCACTGCAGTGCAACTCGGCCGGCGTTAAGGTCGTCAACGAATTGAGTGGCGAGCTGCGCAGTCGGTGCGTCAAGGCGACAGGGAAGCTCTCCAGCGGGCAGGGTCAAGGTGTGGTTGGTGGTGTCAAGCACTTGCGATTGCGAGTCGGGGAACTGGTATAGGGTCAGACGCGGCAAGTAGCGCTCATCCGTCACGATCCGGAAAAAGGAAGGTTCAACCCGGTGGAATTGCGCGGCGGTGAGTTTTTGATCCCCTTCGTAACCCAGTAATCGGCTCACGTGCGCGGCAAGCACTTCAGGGCAGTGCGCCACGTCGACACGGAGCCGAAGCAAGACGGTGCGGCCGTTAATTTCCGCGGTCACGCGCCCCGTAGTGGCGTCTCGGATGAAGGCGACGGGTGGCAGGTAGAAAAATCTCTGGTTTCGGGGGGCCACGCGGCTGCCATCCGGTGCGAAGTTGGTTTCTACGTCATAAACCACCACGACGGCTGGAAGTCGGTTCGACGGTGTGGGATCCACGGTGAAGGCGCTCTGGGGTACGATCCGCAGGGGGTGTAAGTGACGATCTTGGGGCCTCGGAGCTTGCGCCCTGAGGAGGACGCCCAGCCCCAGGACGGTCAGCGCCAGACATAGCACCGAGGATGCGTGGAACAGAAGCTTAGAAGGGGCAATCCGCATAGTTTTGACTCCCATAGGTAAGTTCGCCATCCTTTATCGCCAGTACCGAGCTTTTCGGTAATGCGCAGACACCTGGCCGCGACAGCTCCGGCGCCATCGACCGGCCCATGTTGAACCGCGAGTGGGGGAGCTGTGCGCCTGAGGGACCCGCTGAGCATGACGGACGACGGGTACGCACGTCCTCCTGCAACCGGCGCTGCACGCCCCAGGTTGCCGGCGGGGAACGGGGCCGGTGCGCAACCTCTGTACACGCTTCGGCGTTCCCGCTGGGGCCCGGGCCCAGCCGATGCCATGGACCGGTCACGGGGTTCGTGCCTGGCGGGCGATCCAAGGGTCCGGCTGCGATGTTCACGGAACAAGAGCCGTTCTGCCTGGCGCGCGCCTGCCGGGTAGGTTCGACGACCACGCCCGGCAGGCCTCGGACAGTTCGCAAGTGATCGCAGAGGGCATTTGAGCCTAAGGGACCACGCTCAGCAGGTGAGAGCGGTTCGGCCCTTGGGGTAGCGCCTGGGCTTTCCCGAGTTCCTCGGGGACGACTCAGCGGCCGGTTCGACCCGGCGCCGCGCGCTGAGCCCCCCTGTAGCATCTCGTCTTCTAGCATCTGGTCGACGAGTTGCAGCCCGACACGAGAGTAGGCCCAGGAGGAGGGCCAGGCGCGTCGCAACCTACCGTTACCTTCATGCTGTCCACCGTTGTTGTGTCGGGCTCCACTCGCCAATGCCCAGCGACGTACGACCGGGACAGTGCGGCGGAACCTTTCGGGGCGCCCGAGGTGGCGCGGCCCGCGGACCGGGCGTCCTAGTTCCAGATCGCTGCTGGTCGCTGCAGCGGGGCCCAAACGGGGCCAATCGACTCCCCTGCGAATGGCAAACCATCGAACAATGGCAACGCCCTTAACGTCTGGGTCGGCAGTGCCTATAAGAATCCGACCGTCGATTAATCCGCAAGGGGCTGCAATCAATCCGACATGTGCTGACGGCTCACTATGGCAACAACGGGTCTCGAGAACGCCCCGCTCGAGGGGTACCTCGCACAGGTTCGCCGAGCTCGCTGAACCGTCCTGGTCCCCAACGCACTCCGAAGCAGCCGCACGGCGAGCGACCAAACCCTCGCGCACTCTTGTCAGAGACGCGAACGTGAGTTTTCTGGCAACGCGTACGAGCGGGGCAGCGCGATCCACGTCGGTGGTTGACGAAACCCGGCGTTGTCCCAGCATTGCCCAATGCATTCCGAGCAACGAGCCTGGCAGTCGCCTATTCCCCGTGATGGCCGCTTAGCGCAGCCAGGCGCTGACCCTTGGTTGGTCTATCCACCAGACCAAGCGGACGCGTGCGCCGACTGGTAGCGACCACCCAGCTGCACCTCGTCATTTAGTGCGCCGTTTTTCGGCCATGTGTGTCACAGCAACGTCGTCTTGTGTCCCTGATCAACGGCACCGCTCGTTGCGAAAGCCGCCGAGCGTGCGTCGAAGATGCAGCCTGCTCGTACGGTCTCGATCGAGCGCGGCGCCACCGATCTACTGGGTCAACCGAGCGCAGACCGACAGTGTCCTCCAGCCGCGGTGATTCGCGGCTCGTGCAGCTAGGTGGCGCGTTTAAGGGGGCGGTAGAGGGGAGCTCCAGAGCCGTCCCTAAGTTCTCGAACAGGAATGGGGGTACACCCGCCAGGACTCGGCGCGTAGGCGGCTCGTCTGCCGCCGCCGTCTTCTTGGTCGCCGCATGGACTGCGGCCCGCGCGGTCACGTCACCCGACTACCGCTCGCGTGGATACCGTCGGGGCGTGCAGACTGCCTTCTGCAGAAGCCTCGAGGCCAAGCGGGCGAGGGATCTGTCCCGTCCAACGAGAGCAGGAAGACCGCCTTGGCAGCTCGGACAATGGGAGCGTGTCCCGGCCAGTATCGAACGTTCTGGCCCGGCCGGTTCTCGGTGTTGCCTGGGAGCAAACGCGCAGCTTACCAGCCAAAGGCGAAGATCCGCACCTCGTCGCGGGAGGGGGGTAAAAAGTCCCCCTTCGGCTGTGGGAAGGGGACAGCGACGTAGAATTCTCCATAGATTGCCTGCCTCCGACGCCGCGTGTATGTTGGACTCCCATTCGATGGTCGAGAGCCCACAGCGCTCCCAGGTGTTTGACCGGTCTTTCTGGTTGGCCTATCTGGCCAACGGCCTCAGTGTCACCGCGTTCGCGATCCATTTTCGCTTCGCAGACTTCGTCGATTATCTGGGCGGCTCTGCTACCGTGATCGGGTTGGTGTGGGGCATCGGTATGGTCGGGGCTGCCCTGGCCAGGTTATTCGTGGGGTGGCAGGTGGACCACCGCGGCCTCCGCTGGCCCTGGGTCAGTTCGGCCCTCGTCTTCGTGCTCACTTCGGCGGGCTTTAGCCTGGTGGAACGCGTTGGCCCCTTGATCTACGCCTTGCGCGTTCTCTTTTCACTGGCTCTTGCCGCCCAGTTTTGTTGTGTGGTGGCGTTCGTTTGGCGTGGAGTGCCGGTAGTGCGGCGCGCAGAGGCGCTTGGGCTGATGGGGACCTCCGGTTTCCTTGGCATGACGGTCGGCCCTACGATCGCGGACTGGATCCTATCCCTGCCGTTCCACGAGGCCCTCTGTTACCGGCTGATGTTCCTAGCCGCGACGTTGCTCGCCGGACTCAATCTCGCAGTGGCCAGCTATGCTGTGTCGTTGCCCTCCTCTGCCTGGTCCGTGCGTAGCCGCGATCGTGGCATGTGGCATGTCATGCGCACCCACTGGCCCTACGCGGCTCTTCCGGCAGCACTGGTCATGGGCATCACGCAAAGCGTGCACTTCAGCTTCTTGACCCGCTTCGTAGAAGCGATCGGCCTCCCAGGCGTTGGGCCGTTTTTCGCCGGCTATGCCATGTGGGCGCTGACCGTGCGTGTGCTTGGGCGGAAGATTCCCGAACGCTACGGCCTGGAGCGCGCGATCCTGGCTGCGATGATTCTTCTGACGGTGAGTACCGCTTCCCTAGCCACCGTCGATTCCCTGGTTGGCCTGCTGGTTGTGGCCTTTATTGCAGGGACCGGTCACGCGATCATCTTTCCGTGTACGACGGCACTGGGGGCGGCCCACTTCCCAATCGAGTACACGGTGACGGGGCTGGCCACGACTCTGAGCATGGTCGACCTGGCCAACGTGATCGTTTCACCACTGCTCGGTGCTGCGGCCGATGCGTTCGGATTCCGCCCCATGTTCGTGATGGCGGCGGCTGCGGTTGCGGCCTCTGGGTGTGCGTTCGCGGTGGCGAATGCGCACGCATTGAAGGCGGGGCTGGAAGGATCGCAGATCCGGGGACTGGCAGGAGCACCACCTCAAGCGTTAACACGGCTGGTTTTTCGTCAGCCACCGGAAGAGCTACCGGACCGAGACACGTACGAGAAGACGGTTTGAACCGGGGGGTTACAATGATGCGTTGGATTGAGCAGACGCCGTGCGGCGAGTTTGGTAAACTCGATGCCAGGTGAGCCATTACACAGGCGAAGAACGCCGTAAGAGGAAGGTTGAACCGGATCGGAGTAGCAGCGATGGCGAAGACAACCAGACGTTCGTTCTTGAAGCATGCCACTGCAGCGACAATCGGCGGTTTCGTGCTGCCTCGGTTCGCGATCGCGCGTACCCGGAACGCGAACGAAAAGCTGAACATTGCGGCGATTGGGTGCGGGGGCCGAGGTGCCGCCAACGTGAACGCTGTGGCGAGCGAAAACATCGTGGCTCTCTGCGACGTGGATGAGCAGCGTGCGGCAGGAACGTTCAAGCGGTTCGAGAAGGCGAAAAAGTACAAGGACTTCCGCAAGATGCTCGACGAAATGCACCGCGAGATCGACGCGGTGGTGGTCAGCACGCCGGACCACACGCACGCCGTGGCCGCGATTGCGGCGATGAAGCTCGGTAAGCACGTCTACTGCGAGAAACCGCTCACCCACGATATTTACGAAGCACGGATGATGCGAAAGGTCGCTGCCGAGCAGAGGGTGGTCACCCAAATGGGCAATCAGGGGCACTCGAATACGGCGGCACGCCGGGCAGTCGAGGTGATTCGCAGCGGCGTCCTCGGGGACGTCGTCGAGGTGCATGCCTGGACAGACCGCCCTATTTGGCCTCAGGGCATCGATCGGCCGGCTGAGCCTGAGCCGGTGCCGCCAACCCTGGATTGGGACCTCTGGCTGGGGCCGGCCCCCTTCCGCCCGTACCATTCCGCTTACGTGCCCTTCAAGTGGCGCGGTTGGTGGGACTTCGGCACCGGCGCATTAGGCGACATGGCATGCCACATTCTAGATGTGGCCTTCTGGGCGCTGAACCTCGTCGATCCGGTCTCTGTTGAAGCGCAGGTTTCCGATAACCATAAGCCAGAAACCTATCCGAAATGGTCGATCATCACCTACGAGTTTCCCCAGAGAGGCGATCTTGCCCCCTGCAAGCTTGTGTGGTACGACGGTGGTAAGATGCCCCCACAGGAGCTTGCACCCGGTGTAAAGCTGCCGAAGAACGGCACGATCATCGTGGGAACCAAAGGCACCCTGGTGACGCTGGACGCATACGGGGGACGGTACAAGCTGCTCCCGGAGAAAGACTTCGAAGGGTTTGAGCCCCCTGAGATGAAGTTGCCTGTATCTCCAGGCCACCATCGGGAGTGGGTTCTGGCGTGCAAGGGCGAGGGGGAGGCGCTGTCGAACTTCGAGTACGCCGCACGCCTTACCGAGACGGTGCTCCTTGGCAACCTCGCCGTTTGGGCGGGTACCCGCGTAGAGTGGGACGCTGCGAACATGCGCGCCAAGAACTCCCCTGAAGCGAACGAGATCGTCCGCCGCGAGTACCGCAAGGGATGGTCGCTGTAAGCGACGCCCGGGCAACTTCCCGCCAACTGTCCCAGAAGCACCGCCCGGTTGCCTCCCCCGGGCGGTGCTCTTTTCGCGTTCACCCTGCGAAGACGGACGGGAGTGGATCTGGGCCAGTTGAAGGTGCAGTTCCCGGCTTCGTTGAATGCAGATGACGCCTGATCCAAATCTGGTGAAGCCACGGTGTGGGGCGTGGCGCGTGCACCTGCTCAGCGCTTCCGACAACGGGTAGCGGTCCAACGTGTGGACGAAGGCGGTCCCAAGCCGCGGAGCTTCTCTGGGATAGAGGGGAGGCCTCCCGCCGAGCCGGTGCTTGAAGTCCCTTCCCTGCTCAGGCAGGTGGAAGAGGCCATTGCCACCTCCCCTGGCCGTGATCCCGGCCAGAACGCCACGTGGCGACGCAAGCAGCCCTCAGGCCATCGTGCGCCCCCAACCCAGGCGTTCCTCGGAGACGGCTCACGATCAACCGTGGAAACGTTCCTCGTCGAGACGTTCGGACCGTGTCGGGCTCAGGGGGAAACACATGCCCCCTATCACACCCCCATTGGCCCATTCGGGGGCTAGTCGGGTTCGCGGCTCTCGGGCAGGTGTGTCGAAGCGGGTTCAGCCAGAGTGCGGTGTCGCAGCCGAGCCAGTTCGGCTTCCGCACGATGCCTGCGGTCCAGTTCCTCTTCCAGCCACGCCTGATGGATCTGCACACGACGCTCCAGCTCCATCAGCTCGGTCTCCAGCTTCATCCGCTCAAGATGTTGGCCCCCTATAAAGCCGAGTGCGGCGCCGAGGATCAACCCGATCAGGAACCAGAGCGATCGGCGGCGGGACGACGGTTGTTGGGCGGGTTGCGGTAGCGGCCGAGCTGGGGTTGGATCTTCAGGCGTGAGCGAGATGCGCGATTCCGCAGCGGCGGCAGGTTGGGGGATGCTCGTGGCGGTCGCTTCACCCGTCCGATCGGCGTGTTGTCCAGGGGGTTCCGGTGACGTGGCCACAGGTCGTTCTGCCTTCGTCGCAGGCTGTGGGGGACGTGCCACAGCGCTTTTGGCCGGGGACGACTGAGGTTTCGGTGCAGCCGATCGGTCTTTGGTACGCTTTGGCGGCGTGGGCTGGCGGTGTTTCCGGTGTGGCCGTTGCGGCTGCGCTGCGTTCCCCTTTAACCATTCCAGGGGCAGTGTTGCGTCGTCGGCATGTCCTTCCAGCCACTGCAGGGCGAGATCCTCCATGTCAGGTGTGTGCGCTGAGACTTTGTGGCCACACTGGGGGCAGCTATCGCCCTGGAATGCGTAGCCACACCGGGGACATTTCGTCAGAGGCATCGCAGGAACGCTCGAATCGCGACCACCTCTACCCTGTGTTAGCCCAGTCGTCCGTGCCGTGCCTCAGTAGTCCTGGCGGGGAAGCGACCGCAACAGGTCCACGAATTCCCGCATGCTTCTTATTCGCCGGTTCGGGTTCTGCGCCAGCCCACGGTACAAGAGGCGGACGATGTCGTCGTCAAGGTCCGGCCGATACTCGCGAGGATCTTTCGGCGGCTGGTTGATGTGTGCCAGCATAATCTGCAGGGTGTCGGGACCCTCCCAGGGGAGGTGGCCGGTCAGTACCTCGTAGGCCGTGACGGCGTAGGAGAACACATCGATTCGCTCGTCGGTTGGCTCGCGACGGATAAGCTCGGGGGCCATGTACTGCGGGGTCCCGGTGCGATTGCCGGGGGCGCGAAACTCAGGTGTGTTCGGTACGGCCAGGCCAAAGTCGATCAGCTTCACCACCCCGTCATTCGAGACGAGCAGATTGCGAGGGCAGACGTCACGGTGGATGTAGCCCGCCTTGTGCACGTAAGCCAGAGCTTCGGCTCCCTGGATGAGCAGCTCGACACGGCGCCCTTTCAGGGAAGGGTCGTTGGTGTCGATCAGGTAGTTCAGGCCCACTCCTTCGATGAATTCCATGACGAGGAACTGTTCGCCCGTCGTGGCAATACCATGTTCGTATGTGGTCACGACGTTGGGGTGACGGAGACTGACGGCGATCTCACCTTCGCTCGGGCGCGTCTTTCCGCCAAAGGTGCGCTGCATCAACCGCTCGGTTTTCTCCTTGTCCAGGACCTTCAGCGCGACGATGCGACCGGTCTGAAGATCCCTCGCCTTGTAGAGCTTCGACATGCTGCCCTGGCCTACCCGCGCCAGTTTCGCGAACCGCTTGTCGAGATCGACACGTTTGCGATTGGAGAAGAGGTTCTTCAGTCGTGTCAGCATCGGAGCGGGCCTCGACCATGAACGGTGGCCAGAGTCCGTTTACTTGCCACAGTAATCTATGATACTCGCAAGTTCCGTCCGCAAGCGAGGGCGTTCTACGATCCGATCGATGAAGCCGTGCTTAAGCAGGAACTCGCTCGTCTGAAATCCTTCGGGCAGTTCGATGCGCACGGTGGCCCAGATGGTCCGGGGACCGGCGAAACCGATCAACGCGCGCGGCTCGGCCAGGATCACGTCGCCCAGGGACGCGAAGCTAGCCGCCACGCCACCCATGGTGGGGTTGGTCAGGACCGAAATGAACAGACCGCCTGCCTGGTCAAACCGCGCCAGCGCCGCCGAGACTTTAGCCATTTGCATGAGCGAGAGGATCCCCTCATGCATCCTGGCGCCTCCGCCCGAGCCGCTCACGATCACCAGCGGCAGACTCTGTCGCTGGGCTTCCTCAATGGCGCGAGTCAACTTCTCGCCAACGACCGACGCCATGCTGCCCATAATGAAGGCCGAGTCGGTCACGCCGAGTACCACCGGTCGGCCACGGATGTAGCCTTTGCCCACCACCGCTGCCTCAGGCAGCCCGGTCTTCCGTTGCTCGTCGTATAGCCGCTGCACGTAGGGCTTGCGGTCGACAAACCCAAGCGGATCTGTGGGCCAGAGATCAGCAAACCACTCCTCGAAGCTACCCTCGTCGACGAGCTGTGCAATCCGCTGACGGGCCGGTACGTAAAAGTGGAAATTGCACTCCGGACAGACGCCCAGGCGGCGTTCCACCTCTTTTCGGAAGATGGTGGCCTTGCACCCCGTACACCGTACCCATAACCCTTCGGGGATACCACGTTTCGATGTCCGTTGGGATGCCTGCCTCGCCGCCTGATTGTTCGACATGCGTGCCCTCGCCACTGATCCGCGTCTTGCCGCCGCTTCCAGTCGGGATGCGGCCGGCGCTTTCACTAGATTCTAGCCGCAACGGAGGGGCCGGCCAGTTCGGGCCGCTACGCGGGGTCAAGTACCTCCAGAGCCGGAAGCGTGGCCCCTTCGAGGTACTTGAGGAAGGCGCCACCTCCTGTGGAGACGTGGGTTAAACGGTCGGCGAGGCCGAACCGTCGCACGGCCTCGGCCGTCTCGCCGCCACCGACAACCGTGACCCCATGGCATTCGGCAAGAGCCCGGGCTACAGCTTCGGTGCCGGCGCGGAACGGCTCGTCCTCGAACTTCCCCATGGGGCCGTTCCAAACCGCCGTTGCTGCCTCCTTGATGAGCTCTGCGAACCGGACCCGCGTCTTCGGCCCAATGTCCACCCCCGACCATCCGTCGGGAAAATCCCCCTCACACACCTGCGTTGCCGCACCGGCTTCGGGACGCTCAGCCACCACATGGTCCTCCGGCAAGACCAATCGATCGCCTGCCTCCCGTAATAGCCGCCGTGCTTCATCGACAAAGTCGAGCTCGACCAGGGAGCTGCCCACCTTGTAACCCCGAGCTAGGCGGAACGTGTAAGCCATCGCTCCACCAATCAAGAGCTTGTCGACTTTCAGGGCCAGCGCGCGGATCACTCCCAACTTGTCCGACACCTTCGCGCCGCCCAAAACCGCAGCGTAAGGGCGGTCCGGCTGTGTCGTAAGCTGACCGAGCACCGTCAGCTCGCGATCCAACAGCAGGCCCGCGACCCGCCTACCCTCCGGAAAGAACCGCGGTACCACGTACACCGACGCGTCCTTCCGATGAGCGGTTCCAAACGCATCGTTAGCGTAGACGTCGGCTAAGCCGGCTAACTCTCGGGCAAAGGCGTCATCTCCCGCCTTCTCACCCGGATGAAACCGGAGGTTCTCCAGCAGCAAGACCTCGCCATCCTTCAGACTGCCGGCTTTCTCCCGAGCGTCTGGGCCGACAACATCGTCCGCTTTCAACACGGGCTGTTCCAGCAACCGGGCAAGCCGGCGAGCCACGGCGTCCATCCGCAGCCGCGCGTCCTTTTCGGGGTCACCTTTGGGACGGCCCAAATGGCTGCCCAAGATGACCCGCGCCCGGTGCTCAATCAGATAGCGGATCGTAGGCAGCGCTGCCTCGATCCGCCAGTCGTCCGCCACCTCGCCCTCGGGGGTGAGCGGGACGTTGAAGTCGACCCGCACAAATACACGCCGTCCGGTCACGTCCACATCGCGGATCGTTTTGAATTGACTCACGCTCCTGCCTCCAACGACGCGCTTCTTCTGCGGGCAAACACCGGGCTCCACCCGCGCGCCTGCCCCTTCCTGCCCGTGCTACCGCCGAGACAGGCTAGACCGCTAACCGAGGGCCGCGAGCTTCTCTACGAGATCGGCGAGGCGGTTCGAGTAGCCCCATTCGTTGTCGTACCACCCCACGGTCTTGACCAGCCGCCCGTCCACGACGCGGGTCCAGTCAGCCACAAAGATGCACGAATGAGGATTCCCCACAATGTCAGACGAGACAAGCGGCTCTTCACTGTACTGCAGAATGCCCTTCAGCCTCCCCTCTGCGGCAGCCTTCATCGCGTCGTTGACCTCCTGCACCGTCACGTCCCGTTTCAAGACGGCCGACAAGTCCGTTACGCTGCCGCAGGGTACGGGTACGCGGAACGCGATGCCCGTGATCTTCCCCTCCAGCTCCGGGATCGCCTTCGTGACCGCTTCCGCCGCTCCCGTCGTGCTCGGAATGATGTTGATCGCCGCTGCCCTCGCCCGATAGGGATCCCGATGCGCCAGGTCCAACACGCGCTGGTCATTGGTGTACGCATGCACCGTCGACATGATGGCCCGCTCGATTCCAAAAGCGTCATGGAGCACTTTGACCATCGGGGCAAGACAGTTGGTCGTGCAGCTTGCGTTGGAAACACAGCGATGGTCTGGGCTGAGCTTGTCGTCGTTGACACCGATCACCACGGTCAGGTCGATGTCGCCCTTTGCCGGAGCTGACAGGATCACTCGCTTCGCACCGGCGTCCAAGTGGTCCTCGAAGCCTCCCTTCTCAGAACGCCGCGACCGAAAGATACCCGTGCTCTCGATCGCAATGTCCACACCGAGCTCCCTCCAGGGCAGCTCCTTCGGGCTGCGGACGCCCAGCACGCGAATCGACTTCCCGTTCACCACCAGCGTGTCTTGGCCCTCAGCGCGGACCTCGCCCGGGAACTGGCCATGCACGCTGTCGTACTTCAAAAGATGACCCAGTCCCTCCGCGTCGATGAGATCATTCACCGCCACGACTTCGATGTTGGGCCGCTGCACCATGGCCCGAAAAGCCATCCGACCAATCCGGCCAAATCCGTTAATCCCGACCCTAATGGCCATCGGACAACTCCCTGCTTCTTCCTGCAAAAAACACCAGGGTGCCAATCCGCCGACGCCAATTCTACACCGGCGAACAATACCGAGCCGGTTTGGGGCGGCCAGCACGCCGGCGTGATTCTCCCGTGGCGATTGCGTACACTGTGCAGAGAACCGGACCGCTGTAAACACGCGCAGGAGGTAACCGCGGATGAGAGCAGCCTACATTGACGAAACAGGCCCCCCTTCTGTGATCAAGGTGGGCGATCTCCCCGTACCGGAACCGGGTGAGCGTGAGGTGCTGGTGCGCGTGCATGCAGCCTCGGTCAACCCCGTAGATACGTACATCCGCTCGGGGATGATCTCGATGCCCGTGCCCAAACCGTACATCCTGGGCTGCGACCTGGCGGGGGTCGTGGAGAAAACAGGCCCTGGGTGTCGACGGTTCAAGCCGGGTGACCGTGTGTGGGGATCAAACCAGGGATTGCTCGGACGACAGGGGACATTCGCCGAATACGCCGCCGTTCACGAGGACTGGTTGTATCCGATCCCTGAG
>JALSID010000286.1 GCA_026981825.1 Planctomycetota bacterium | reverse complement strand
CAGAGTTGTACCCCCACCTGGATGGGCAGAGTGTTGTGGCAGCCCAAGCAGGCGAACTGGAGCTGCCCCCTCCGCTCCACAATAGCGATGGCCTCTGGGCCGAGGTGCCGTACCAACCGCGCGTAGGTCTCGCGAAGGTCGCTGGGCAAACGGGCTTCCGCCTGCTGCAGTTCTTGCTGCGTTTTGGTGAGCTCTTCGGTCAACTTCGCAACCGCCTGTTCCTGCTCGGCAGCGTAGGCAGCAAGTTCCTGCCGGTGCCGATCCAGCTCGCGCTCGAGCTCCTCGATCCTGGCGGTGATCTGATCGACGCGTTCGAGCAGCTCGAGGGTCTCGTCTTCCAGACGACCGAGGGCAGCCTTCTGCGCGGCCTGCTCCTGCAAGAGAAGCTGGTATTCCTTGTTGTTCTTGCACTGGTTCAGCCGAACCTGCAGCTCCCGCAGACGCTCCTCCTTGATCTTGCTGTCAACCTCTCGTTCGTGGATCGTCTTGAGCAGGGCCTTCTTCTCCTGCCGAACCGATTCCAGCTCCTGCTCCCGGTCCTTCAACAGGCGCTGCCTGGCCGTTACCGACCGTCGCGATCGCTCGATCTGGTCGCGTAGACCGGCCACCCTACGTTGCAAGCGGTGCAACTCGCGTAGCACCACTTGGGGGGATTGTTCGTCACTTGTGGGCGCCGCTTCTCCCGGAATCGTCTCCTTCTCGGACATCGTCTCATCCCCCTGACCGCAATCAAACCGAAAACGGCCGCCAGCCTATGGCTGGCGGCCAGACGATCAATCGTTGACCAGCCCGAGGAACTCCTCGAGGCACTTGCTCCGCACAGGATGTTGCAATTTCTTCACCGCTTTGGCTTCGATTTGCCGCACTCGTTCGCGAGTCACCTTAAAAATCCGCCCGACTTCTTCCAGCGTGTACTGATAGCCGTCGCCAAGCCCGTAGCGGAGCTTGATGATCTCCCGCTCCCGGAAGGTCAGGGTCTTTAGCACCTGTTCGATTCTATCACGAAGCATCGCCCGGAACGCTTCCTGTTGGGGCGAGATGGCGGTGGGGTCTTCGATGAATTCTCCGAAGTAACTCTCCTCGCCATCCCCCACCGGACGATCCAGGCTGACGGGCTGCTTGGCGATACCCAACACACGGCGTGTCTCTTCCACAGGAAGATCGGCAGCCTCGGCACACTCCTCGATCGTGGGCTCTCGCCCCATCTCCTGGTAGAGCATACGCGAAACATTGCGGAGCTTGGTGATTGTCTCGATCATGTGCACGGGGATGCGGATCGTCCGCGCCTGATCGGCGATGGCACGCGTGATCGCCTGGCGAATCCACCAGGTGGCGTACGTGGAGAATTTGTAGCCTCGGCGGTACTCGTACTTGTCCACCGCTCGCATAAGCCCCGTGTTGCCTTCCTGAATGAGGTCCAGGAAGCTCAAACCGCGGTTGCGATACTTCTTGGCGATCGAAACAACCAGCCGCAGGTTGCCCTGGGAGAGTTCCCGCTTCGCCTGTTCGTACGCCTTGAATCGCTCGCGCATCTGTGCCGTGCGCCGCCGCAGGGAGCCAGGAGTTTCCAGAGTCATCATCATCAGATCGCTCAGTTCCTTCTGCAAGTTGCCGATCTCTTCCTGAGGGGCGCCACGGGCCCGAGCATTCTTGATCAGCTCCACCAGCTCATCCATTCGGGCCGACATCTGCTCGAGCCGCCGCATCAGCGGTTGGATCTTCTGGGTACGGATGGACAACTCCTCGATCAGGTTCACCATCTTGAACCGGCGATACTGCATCCGTCGCCGGAGCTGCCGACGTTCCTCGCGCGACGTGCGGCGGCTCACATACGCGCGGAAATCCTGCACCTGTTGCTGCATCAGCCGGCCAAGCGTGGCGAGATTCCAGGGCATGCGCCCGACAATCTGCGGCTTGTCCAGATTCTCCGTCACGGAGATCTTTATGTTGCGGTCAAAGGGAAGCTCGCCTTTGTGCACCTGATCGAGGACGATGTAAACCGCCCGCAGAGCGTAGTAGCATTCGAGCACCTTGCGGCGAAATTTCCGTCGGGTGATCTCGATCTGACGCGCCAGTTCGATCTCTTGTCGACGTGTCAGCAGGGGCAGTTCGCCCATCTGGGCAAGGTACATGCGGACAGGATCGTCGGAACGGTTCTCCGGTTCCTCTTCGTCCAGCAGAGAAACCGATCCGGCCAATTCGGCGGAGACATCCTCGATCGCCACTTCCTTGTCTTCCCCCGTGGAGGCCGCATCCGCCAGGCCCCCTTGAAGATCCGAACTGTCTACGACATCGACGCCGCGGTCCTGTAATGCGTCCAGAATCTCCTGAAGTTCGTCCGGTCCAATTTCGTCGTTGTCCGGTAAGTTCTCGTTAATCTCTTCGTACGTGAGCACACCTCGTTCGCCGGCAAGAGCAACGAGCTGCGCGACGATTTGTTCGAGGCGTTCGGTCATACGGCTTCCTCCTCGCCAACGGTTCTGCCGACCGCTCAGCCGGTGAGCTTCTGGCGCGCCCGGCGAAGCTCGTGGAGCCGCCGGAGCAGCGCACGCTGCCCCTCAGCATCCCCCGCTTTCTCCTGCAGAGCACGCCGCACTCGCTCGGCCTCGCGGTCCAGCCGACGCTCCTCCATGCGTTGTACCAGATCTCGGATCCACGCTTCACGAGACTGCCGGGTCAGGAGCTCGTGTCCGAACTCTGCTAACCCGTGCAGCCGTTCCAACCACTCCGATGTCGCCCCCAACTTCAGGGCCAAGTTCTCCACCGTCGGGGCGATCCCCCTTTCCGCCAATGTAAGCGCCTCCTGAACCGCCTCCCGTATCCAGGGGGTGTCCACGATCTCCGGCGTGAACGCGTCTCGGACGAACTCGACGGCTTCTGGCCAGACTAATAGTACCGCCAGCAGCTCCTTCTCCAGATGGTTCGACACGTCCTGCTCAGAACCGGGCCCCGACTGCTCGGCCACGGATCGGGAACGACGGGATCGGGCAAGCCGCTGGAACCGGCCGACCACCGTCTGGTAGCTCACGCGGAGTTCCTGCACGATGCGGTCAATCAGAAGCGATTCGTCTGGGGACAGCGCTGCCACGTCACCCGTTGAGCGGCGACGCTCAACAAGCGGCTGTAGTACGTAGTCTAGCGCTTGCTGCTGACCCGTGACAGTGTGAACCGGGAAGATCTTGCGGGCTCGGTTCAGCCGAAACAGCAGCGGCTCTGTCGCCGCCCCCACACAGTCCAGAAAACCCTCGGCGCCATGTTCAGCGATATAGTCGGCAGGATCGGCGCCAGCCGGAAGGACGCAGATTCGAGCGTCGAAGCCCGTCCGGAGAAACAGATCCAACGCACGATCCGCCGCGCGTGCCCCTGCTTCGTCCGCATCGAAGACCAGCACCGCTCCGTCGACGTACCGCCGCAGCACACCAACGTGCTGTTCGGAAAGAGCCGTCCCGAGGGTCGCCACAGCACATGCAATCCCGGCCTGATGCAGGGCGAGGCAATCCGTATAGCCTTCCACGATCACCAACCGTCTTGCGCCGGTCTGCGCGTCCCGCATCGGGTGGCGACGCGCAATGTGCAAGCTGTAGAGGGTCGCGCGCTTACTAAAAAGCGGAGTCTCGGGCGAGTTGATGTACTTGGCAGCCTGGTCGGCCGAATCGGGCAGGACACGTCCACCGAACGCGATGGGACGCCCCTGAAGATCAAAGATCGGAAAGATCACGCGATCGCGGAACCAATCGTAGAACCCTCCGTCCCGCCGCTCCCGCACCAGACCAACCCGCGCCAAAAGCGGCAACTCGATGCCGGCCGTCACCGCTCGTTCCACCAGCCAGTCCCACCGCGGCGGGGCATAGCCAATACTAAACCTGCGGAGCGTTTCACCCCTGAAGCCGCGACTCTCCAGATACTCCCGAGCACGACGGCCCAGCGAAGGCTGCCACAACGCCGCCACGAACTGATCCAGAGCCCACCGTACCGCCGACCGCAAGCGGTCCAGTTCGACACGCTTCGGATCTACATGCCTGCGAGGCAGATCAATGCCGGCGCGCTCCGCAAGCCGCTGCAACGCTTCGGGAAACGAGACGTTCTCCATCGCCATCACCCAGGAGAACACGTCCCCGACCGCACCACATGCCCAGCAGCGATAACGGGCCCGGTCCGGATCCACGTCAAGCGACGGACGATGGTCGTCGTGGAAAGGGCAAAGCCCCACGTACGTCCGCCCACGCCGCTGCAACGAGATGTAGTCACTGACAACGTCGACGATGGAGAGGGTGTCTTTGATCGACCTGACGATGTTGTTGTCCAAATCCGACACCGGAGTCTCCACCGATGAGCCACTCCCTGTTCTGACTCCGCCGGTCGTCACGGAACCGCTCCTCCCTGAGCAGCACACATTGTGACGCCAAACTATGCTAGCGCGGCCAGACAACGTGGTCAAGCTGCGTCGCTCACTGATCCGTCCTAACCACTCCGGTCCAGGGATCGCTAGCCCCAATCTCCACCACGCGCCCAGTCGACTCTGCCTCGCACGCTCCGCCGTCCCAGCCCCCAACCGGCCGGAAAGAAGAGACGGAAACCATGATGGGCCAACTTCCGCGCTCTCGCTCTTCCAGTCCCCCCGAGCTGGGCGCCCCTAGCAGACAAGGCCCGGACAGGGAATCAGCCGCCAAGTTGCCGAGCCGAACTCCCACCCAACCAACCTTGTGCTAAACTGGATTGGTGCCCACCAAAACGACCCTACTCTCCCCCTAGACATTCGAGGCACCACGCGTTTGCAACAAAGATTCCGGAGGTAAGGATGCGTCTGCAGAACACCCCTTGGTTGGCCATCGTCGCAACTCTGCTGCTCCTCCCTAACCAGCAATCGGCTGCCACAGACAGCGTTCCAATCCGCGCTCGCCTGGAGGCGGTACTCCACACGAACGCCAGGCGCTACCTGAAGGTCGGCACCCATACCCCATGGCAGATTTTCCACGGTATCCTGGCGTACGGTGGACAATACACCATTCTTGATCGCAACGACCGTGCGATCACCGCCGTATCCTACATCCTGAGCCGTGGGGGCCTGGACGGAACCCGCTTGTTCGAACCGACACCGTACGGACTTCGCGTGGTTCAAACCGGCACTACCGAAGGCCATCCCAATCAGTTCCTCGCCATCCTCGCGCTCAGCAATGTCCCCCTGGACGCTCCGATCGTCGTGGACAAACTGCGCTACCAGGTACACCATCTGCTTACGAACGCCCAATACGAGTACTACACGGGCCAGGAAGCGTCCTGGAGCCTAATCGCATTCACAACCTATCTGCCGCTGGACTCGCGGTGGCGAAACAAGTACGACGACGTGGTGAGCATCGAAGGAATCGTCGACTACGAAGTCCGTTTGGCTACCGAATATGCCCCCTGCGGTGGGACTCACAATTTGTTCGCTCTCGCCTACGCCCTGGATCGGTTCCGCAGCCAGCATCCCGAAACCCAGCTCACGGGGGTATGGTCCAGGGCCGACGACAAACTACGCCGCTACGCCGAACTCACCCGTGCGTATCAAAACGCCGACGGAAGTTTCTCGACCCTCTTCTACAACGGCCGGGGCCTAGGCGACGACCCGGAAACGATCATGTACTCGACCGGACACACCCTAGAATGGCTCAGTGTTTACCTCTCCGATCAAGAGCTCCGCTCCGCATGGGTTGAAAACGCTGTCCTGCGGCTGTGCCAGGCGTTCGAGCAGACGGCTACCGCCCCGCTTAAATGCGGTCCTATGTACCACGCCCTCCACGGACTAAAGCTCTACTACGAGCGTCGATTCGGCGAAGTCCAGGTCGTGGGGGGGAATGGGCATACAGCCAAACGTCACCGCCTGGCTCCGTAGGGATTCAGGCCAGTCAGGTAGCACAACCCGATCGAGGCCCCCAACGACCTATTTGGCCGCCACCTGCCGCTGAGGTGGCGGGCCGATGCGGTGGACGAGCTGTCCGTTATCGAGCCGCCAGATGAACAGGATGCTCTCCTGGCCACCGGCAGCTACCCACCGTGCGCCGTTGTCGACGGAAACGGAGTACAAGAAGTCGCTCGCGCCGCCGTACACGCGCACCGTACCCCCATTGTCCGTGTTGTACCGACGGACCTGGGCATCGGCACCACAGGAGACGACCTGGTTCGTCCGCGGCACCGGGACGATCGATGTCACCTGCTTCCTGTGTCCCCCAATCGTCCGGACCTGCTCACCTGTACGGACATCCCATACCTTGAGCACATTGTCCGCACCGCACGTGACCACACGTTGCCCATCCCACCTCCAGGTGACGTCGAGGACATGATGCGTGTGGCCTTCCAGTTTGCGCAGCTCCTGGCCAGACGCCAGGTCGAAGATCTTCGCCAACTTATCCGCCGAAGCGGTCGCCAACATGGTACCGTCGGGGCTGAAATCGAGCCCGAAAACGGTGTCCGTGTGCGGCGCGGCAAACTCACGGACCAGTGCGCCGCTGACAGCGTCAAACAGCTTCACCTCGCCCGAGCGACTGGGCTCCCCGCCTCCTGCAGCCAGCAAGCGACCGTCCGGACTGTAGTCAAGTGCGAGGACACGGTGCACGAACAGACCGGAAAGCTGGAGGTGCTCCCGCCACTGTAGAGACCATTGCCAGAGCGTCGCGCTACCGTCCGTTGCCACGGTCAACAGCCGATGCTGAGGCAAAGGCACCGCCGCGGTTACCGTCGCCGTGTGCCCGACGAACTCATGCACGAGTCGACCGGTGGAAACATCGAACAGCCGCACCGATCCATCGTCTGCAGTTGCAAACACACGCGCCCCATCGCCGGTAAATGCCACACTCCGCAGCGGTGTCGTGAACCCCCCGAGCCGGATCTGCTTATTGCCCCCTTGGGGATACGGCTTGAAGTCTCCGTAGCTCCACACATAAGCCTGCCTGTCCGCCATCGCGGTTACCACCAGATTCCCCACTGGGCTGACCGCCAGGTCGCGGAGTTCCCCCCCTGGAGATCGAGCCGAGCGAATCTGTTTGCCCGTAGTGGGGTCGAAGGCGACAAAGGTTCCGTTCGAAAACCCACAGATCAGCTCCCTGTCCTCCGAACTGAACCGGGCGGCTACACAGCGGCCCGCGTTCGCTGTGCACGTCGCCACAGCCGTCCCAGGCTCGATCACCACCCCACTCACACCGCGGTCCGTCTCCACCAGGTACTCCGCGCCCTTCCAGAGCGCCAGGCGACGAACCCCGGTGACGGTGTCGGACGAATAGACAGGCTCCCGGGAGGACGCATCGAGCACCTGACAACCCGAATCGCCAACCAGGATCAGGTACCCGCCGGAACCATCGAACGCAACAGACGTTGCGGCGAACTTCGTGTCTGCAACCGCCGACTTGCGCGCTTTCAGGTCGTAGAGCAGAACCGCGCCCTCTCGCGACAACGCGGCAATCCTGTTCCCCACAGGAGCCACAGCAACCCCCACCACCGGAGACCCGAGATTCCCGATCTCTTTCGGGTCGTCAATCTTCACCGTAGTCGACAGAACCTTTCCGTCTTCCAGAGCTACCACCACGGCTTGGGGCGAAACAACGAGCGAAGCCGGCGTCGCCGGAAGCGGCTTCGACGCGACTGCCTTCACCACCGGGGGCTTCCCGGACTGCGCCGCCACGTTGAAGTGCTCGATAGTCGGTCCCCCCGTCCCGACGACCAGGGAAGCGTCGCCGGCCCAGGCAAGAGCTGTCACGGGATGAGCAGTCTCAACCGCCGCCCGCTGTTTGGCGCCTAAGTCGTGCACGAACAGCTTCCCCTCGCCGTCTGTCCATGCAACCAGGGTACCCGCAGGGTTCAACGCGGCCCTGACCACGGTGCCGTCAACTTTCACGACTTCCTGAGGGGAATCGCTCTCCGCAGAGACTCTCAGCAAACGACCGGCGTGAAAAACCAGGGCCGGGGTGGCGGAACCACTCACAAGCTGCGCGCCCTCCAGATCAACCCCCTCTGCTTTCGCGATCTCCGGCAGTCTCAGCAGCTCCACCTTGCCCACGTCCGTGCCGGCAGCCAGCAGGGTCTCGTCCTTCGAAATCGCCACAGTTCGAACGGCAGCAGCAAGCTTCCACACCCGCTGAACAGTCCAGTCCTTCGTGTCGACCAGCGCCACCTGAGTGCCGCCGGCAACACACAAAAGCCCACGACCTGGAGCGTACGCCAGTGCGCTCACCGCCCCCACCGGCGAAGGCACGGTTCGTTCAAGCGCCCCACTTTTGACAGTCCACACCTTCAGCGTCGCATCGCCCCCTGCCGTCACTACATGCTCGGCAGCACGATCCACCACCGTCGCATCCGCGATCGGTCCAAGGTGCGCCGCGATGGAACGAGTAGCCACGGGATCGACGAGATAGCCGAGGCGCCTGGGCACCGGCGCCTCCCAGACTTTCACCAATCGAAAGGAACCAGACGCGAGGTAGCGGGAGTCCGGGCTCCAGGCAAGAGATTGCACGAAATCCAGATGCCCCTGCAATTGCACTACTAGCGAGCCGGTTTG
Source organism: Planctomycetota bacterium (assembly GCA_026981825.1). GTDB lineage: Bacteria > Planctomycetota > Planctomycetia > JALXBF01 > JALXBF01 > JALSID01. The sequence continues at coordinate 5,791 of JALSID010000286.1, read as the reverse complement.
CACGTCATACACCTGCACCCGGTTACCACGTCCAACGGCAACAAACCGGCCGTCTGGACTGAGGGCAACCGCTAGAATCGCGTTCAGGTGCGGCGGTAGCCCGCGCAGTTCGATCGTCTCCTCTTCTCCCTCCTCCGAATCATCCTTCGCCCCCTGATCGATCCACAGCTTGATCAACCCGAGCTCCTCCGATGTCAGCGGTGGATAGTCCTTTCGATCGGGAGGGGGCATGTATGGTTCAGCAATTCGCGCCGCCACCTTGATCAGCAAGCTGTCCGATCCGCGCCCCGGGATGATCGCCGGCCCCCGTTTACCACCCTTGAGCATCGTGCTCACTTCTTCTAGATTGAGCCTACCCTCCATCAGACTGACGCTGTGGCACGCCAGGCACTTTTCCTCCAGAATCGGCAGCACTTCCTCAAAGAAGCTCACCGGCTTGTCGCGTTTGATCTCCGCGATCGGAATCGGTTCTACACCCTCTTGCTTCTCATCCTGACCCCAGGCGAAGGAACTCAGACTCGTCGCCACCATCCAGGCGCACAACACCACCTGTAGGCAGGCACCGATCCCTGGGATAGTTGCTCGACCACGCATCTGCGGATTCCTCTCCGAAGCAGGTAGGTACAAAGACGAGGCAAAGCGGCAGGTACATCAACAAATCGATCGCCGTTAATTCATCCTACCAAAGCCGGGGCCGGTCCGCCACCGACGCGGGCCTGACTTCGAGTAGGACGGTCCGAGGGGTAGGGCCTGCGCAACTCCGCAGCCGCCATCAGGTGGCTCACAACCACCCCACCACCATCGACGGCCGGCGAACCGCTTCAGCCGATAAGCACGCCGCTCAAGGACCACGGACCGGCCGCCCCGGATGCCAGCCCCAACACGCGGGAGGAGGACGGGTTGCTGCGGCCGGAAGAGCCAACCATGGCCCCCCTTAGAGCCCGGTCCGCCGGCAACCCAAGCCGGCGCGGAAAGCGACCGTAACTCAGACCTGGAGGTCCGTGAGCCCTAACTGGGCGAGTTTTTCTGGGGTGGGACGTCCTTCCGGTTCCCAACCGCGAAGCTTGTAGTACTCCTCTAGCATCGGTTCCAAATTGACCGTTACTCCTTTTGATGGGCCCGCCGGCAAGGGGACCTTGGTGATCCGATCGGGCAATGTGTCCGAGTGCCGCCCGTGGCCGGCTCGCAAGTTAAAGATGTGCTCCGTGTTCCAGGTCCGCTCGCCCACCGTAAGGTGTCGGTCCAGATCGTACTCCATGCCGGTCGCCGCGCGGACGAGCGCGACCAGGTCTTCGGGTACCGAGCCGGCGAAGCCGGTGAACAAGCAGACACCGGTGTTGTCGTGAGCCGTGCTCTTGTTTTGCTCGTTCACCACCCACGGTGCCTTCCCTTCTGTGGTGTGCTGGATCGCCGGGTTAGAGGTCTCCAGTGCGGGTGTCCACGCTCGCAGGTGACAGGCACCGCGCGTGCACGTCGCGTAGGCCAGGCCCATGCCCACAAAGCCACGGGGGTCGTACGCGGGAAACTCCTGCCCCTTCGAACCGACATGCACCTCGGGGTGGCCGAATTTCTGAGCCATTCGAAGCGAACCTTCGGCTAGCTCGTTCCCGAAGCCTTCTCGGTAACCGGTCGCTTCCACCATCCGCACCAGGGCTTCCGCCGAGCCAAATCGGAGGGGGATACCGGTGATCGAATCGTCGATCACACCCCGTTCGTAGAGCTCCATCGCGGCCGCTAAAGTAGCCCCCATGGAGATCGGGTCCATGCCCAGATCGTTACACAGCCAGTTCGCCTTGATGACAGCATCCAGATCATCTACGCCGCAATCGGCACCGAGTCCCCAGGCGTTCTCGTACTCCGGCCCCTCCCCGCAAATCCGCCAGTTCCTCGGATGCGTATTCACCAGGTACTTTCCGGCAGCCTCGCCGGGAAGATGGGTCACCCTCCCGCAGGCGATCGTACAGGCGAAACAGGCCTTGTTCCGGACAAGCCGGGTGTCCTTGATGGTGTTCCCATTGAGCTTCTCTGCCCCCTCGAACTGGCCCTCCTGGAAGTTGCGCGTGGGCAACCCGCCGAACTCGTTGATCAGATCGATCGTGGCCGCGGTGCCCAGCTCGCTCAGCCCCTTACGGTCCTCGCTAAACCGCATCTTTTTGTGCTGTTCCCACACGGCTTCGAAGAACGCTGCCGGATCGGCTACATTTAAACCACGTGTCCCCCGAACGGCGATCGCCTTCAAGTTTTTCGATCCCATCACAGCCCCCACACCGCTTCGCCCGGCCGCTCGGTGTTTATCGTTCATGACCGCAGCAAATCGGACCAGGTTCTCGCCGGCAGGGCCGATGCACGCGACCTTTACCTCCGGATCGGCCAATTCGTCCCGGATCCGATCTTCCGTCTCGAACACACCCGCCCCCCAAAGGTGCGACGCAGGACGCAGCTCAACGTGATCGTCGTGAATCCAGAGATACACCGGTTCGCTTGCCTTGCCCTTGATGATGATCATGTCGTAGCCCGCGTAGCGAAGAGCCGGGCCGAAGTGTCCGCCGGAGTTCGAATACGTGATCGCGTTTGTAAGCGGCCCCTTGGTCACCACCATGTACCGCGCTCCGCAGGACGTGTTCGTCCCGGTCAGGGGGCCTGTGACGAAGATGAGCGTATTCGCCGGATCGAAAGGATCCACGCGAGGGTCCATCTCCTCCAGCAAATAGCGGGCAGCCAGCCCTCGGCCCCCCACGTACTTTCTCGCCCAATCCAGGTTCAGCGGTTCCGCGTGGCATTCACGGGTAGACAGGTTCACCCGGAGAATGCGCCCGTTCCAGCCGGCCATGCCAGACCTCCTGAGCTCGGTTTCGTTACTCTCGTCCGCTCGGTCCTGCCATCATCGTAACGGAGAAGTCCCGGTGGTCGCAACCATCACGAAGAACGCCGTCTCGCCACCCATCGCCCAACCACATGCTTCCGCTCGTCCCAGCCGTCGCCCCGCTCTACGCAGCTCCCCCGCTCCTCGGAAACACGTTACGCCCCTCGGGGGAACCGGCCGCAAGCCGGGCACGGTCGCCGCGCCCCTCGGCTCGTAGCAGCCCCCGATCGCGGTCCGGTGTGGCAGACTTAGACAGAGGCTAATCTGCACGGAGGCAGGGAACACACCGGGCGTGCCGCCGGTCTAAATAGCGAGCTTTTCCCAGAACCGTTGTCCCTTCGGAGGTAAGCGGCAATGCGAAGTGGCGGCCTGTCTCGACGCGTTAGCTGGCTTTTCCTTGCTTCCGTCTGCTTGCTGCCCCCCGCGGCTTACTATGGGGCTCAGGCGATCTCTGCAGGCCAACAGGACAAAGGCAAAGGCGTGGAAGCAGCCGTGCACGACCCGGCAGAAGCCATCCCTGTTCGTCGGGTGGTGTTGTTTTCCAGCGGCGTGGGCTACATCGAACGGGCCGGCACAGTGGAGGGGAACGTGGACATCCAGTTGCAGTTCCGCGCCGACGATGTCAATGACCTGCTCAAGAGCCTGATCGTCGAGGACCTCGACGGCGGACAGATCACCGCCGTCAACTACACCTCCCGCGATCCCGTCACCCGCACCCTGCGCAGCTTCGCCCTGGATCTCACCGAAAACCCCTCCCTCTTCAACCTGCTCAAGCAGCTCCGCGGTGAGCCCGTCGTGCTCTACACCACCGAAGCGATCGAAGGAACCGTGGTAAGCGTGGAGGAGAAGGAGTTCCGCGACGACAAGAACGACCTCACCTACACCCGCCAATACGCCAATCTCTTCACCGCCAACGGCCTGGTCAGCGTCCCGATCGACCAGGTGCAGCACATCGAGGTCAAGAACGAGCGGATCCGCCAGGAGCTGGCCCAGGCGTTGGAAGTGCTGGCTACAGCTCATGACACGCAGAAGAAGACGGTGTTGTTGCGGTGCAGGGGGGAGGGGAAGCGGCGAATCCGCGTGGGCTACGTGCGTGAGCTACCGGTGTGGAAAACCACCTATCGGCTGGCGGTGGAGGGGAACCAGGCGTTGCTGCAGGGCTGGGCGATTGTGGATAACACCACCGACGAGGACTGGGAGCAGGTGTCGATGGCCCTGGTTTCGGGCCGACCGGTGTCGTTCCGGATGAACCTGTACGAGCCCGTCTACGTGGACCGGCCGGAGGTGCAGTTGCGATTCGACGTAGCCGTGCGCCCCCCTCTGTACGAGGGAACGATGGAAGAAGTTCGGGAAACTGAAGAAGCCGTAGGTGCGCCACCGATGGAAGCAATGGCGGCCCGGGTCCACGCCGCGGGCCTGCCCCGTGCACCGGCGCATGCAGCGCCAGGGGCGCGCGAAGAGTTCGTGAGGATGGAGCGTCTGGCCGAAACGGCCGCCGTCATCGCTGGCGGAATCAGCGTGGGCGAGAGCTTCCAGTACCTCATCCAGGCCCCGGTCGATCTGCCCCGTCAACAATCGGCTCTTCTGCCTATCGTGGGAAGCATCCTAGACGGCCCGGAGCGGCTGTCCATCTACAACGCGACGACGCACCCGCGGCATCCCATGCGCGGGTTCAGGTTCGAGAACACGACGGGGGCTCATTTGATGCGCGGACCGATTACCGTGTACGACCAGGGCTCGTATGCCGGCGATACCCAGATCGACGACACACCGGCCGGAATGGCCCGGATCATCGCGTACGCACTGGACACCGACCTGGAGATAGAGTCGGAACTTGGCAGGACCTCCTCGCAAATCGTAGCGGTGCAGATCGTCCGGGGCAGACTGCTGACAACTCGCAAGTTCGTCCGCACCACGGAGTACCGAATCCGCAATCGGTCGGACCGGGATAAGACGCTGATCATCGAGCACCCGATCACCGCGAATTGGGAGCTGGCCGAACCGGCCGAACCCGAGGAAAAAACCGCCCACTACTACCGCTTCCGCGTGGCCATCTCCGCCAACCAGAGCACGGTGCTTCGGGTGCGCGAAACGTCCCAGAAAAGCGAGTCCGTCGAGCTTACGAACCTCTCCTCCAATGAGATCCGCGTGTACCTGCGGATGCCTGAGCTGAGCAACAAGGATAGAGAGGCGCTCGGTCGCCTGCTGGAACTCCAGGGGCGGCTGGCTCGGGTTCAAGCGGAGAAGGAGCGGCTGGAGAACCAGATCAACCGGCTTCTCCGCGATCAGGAACGGATCCGGGAAAACCTGGCAGCAGTCGACTCGAGTTCAAGCCTCGCCCAGAACTACCTGCGGAAGCTCCAGGAACAGGAAGCACGACTGGAGCAACTACACGAGAGGGTATTAGAAAAGGAAAAACAGCACGAGGAGCTGTCCTACCAACTGGACGATTTCCTGGGCGAGTACGAAGTGCCGTTCTGACGGCCGACTGGACAATTTGCCTGGCAACTTCGGCGCCGTGTAGTGCCCTGCGTGCGGTGCGTTGCCCGGGTGTCCAGACGGGCCAGGAGGAGCCGCGCCGTTGGACACTGCGGCGAGCGTGTAGCCCCTACCGGCCCGTGCCTCGTCCCCTCTGTTCGAGCCGTCTCACGGTGACTTGCTCGGCGCGCTGCCGATCCGCCAGCAACGCAGCACCTTGTCGTTGCGGACGTAGATGGAACCGTACGCGAAGGCAGGATGTGCCCAGCTTACGGGACGGAGGTAGGGCACGCCCTGGGTCGGTTCGATCAGCTTCAGTCGTGCCAGCTCGCGGTAGCCTGTCGGCGAGAGTTCTGCCGAGATCAGTTCACCGTGCTCGTTGAACAGGTAGGTGAGGCGACCATTGGCGATCAGATGCGCGTTAGACCAGCGTGCGCGCCCGGTCGGTTG
>JALSID010000285.1 GCA_026981825.1 Planctomycetota bacterium | reverse complement strand
TCAGACCACGAGGCCGCGCTGGGGGCCGTTGTGCGTCCCCTCGGGAACCTTGTTGATGTGGATGTGTCGGGGCCTCGCAGGATGGTCGGCGACGACTTCGTGGTTGCCGAACCCCTAGCTGACCCCTTGGGCCGGGAAAACGCCGGTGCCGTGTATGTGGTCTTCGGCGGAGAACACCTGAATCCGCCCGGGATTGAGGGAGCGGTCAACCCGACGCCCGAGCAGCGATCCTCGCCGATGGAGCGGTTGCTTTCCCAGGCACAAGCGATTCGAATCGTGGGTGCGCGAGCGGGTGACAACCTGGGCTTCAGCGTCGCTGCGGTGGGTGACGTGATCGGGGGACCGGAGCCCGATTTGCTCATCGGTGCTCCGTTTGCGGAGCGGATCGAAATCGCCCCTGAGGCAAACACGGTGAATCGCGGCCGAGCCTACCTCATTGGCGGTGATTTCATCCTCAACGTGTGGCAGCAAGCCCGCGAGAAACTCGACCTCGGCATCCCCTTGACTCTTGATGACGTCACGATCGACCTCAGCCAGCTCGACCCCGCCGCCACCACCCAGCCTGGCTCCTGGCAGATTTACGAGGGGGCTCGCCCGGGAGATAACGCCGGCTATGCCGTGGCGGGAATCGGCGGTGAATTCATTGTGATTGGTGCACCGAGAGGCGAAAGTCCATCGGACCCGGATGACCTGAATCGGGGGGCGGTGTACGTCATCGGCGGTGCGGAACGTGCCGTCTCTCCTGGTATCTTGAACCTGGACGATGTGGTCACCGTCAACCGGGGCAGCATTGTGTACGGTCCTTCGCGGGGAGCCCGTCTGGGGGCCTCCGTGTCGGGCGTTGCCGATCCGGGCCTCCCCAGCCCTGTACCTGACCCGTTTAGCGTGGACGGTTCGCCCGAGCCCGACTTCATCGTTGGCGCACCCGGTGCATGCGCCGACGATGCGTGCCCCGGTATCCAGCCGGTCCGTCCGGGTCGAGTCTACTTCTTGCCCGGCACCTTGCTCGCCACGGCCGGAACACGGGGCATCTACGAGCTGAACAACAACGCGGACCTGCTCAACCTGGGTGCGATCCCGGTCCAGGGCAAGGCCCACAACGACCGACTTGGCCAGGTCGTGGCTTCCGCCGGTGACCTGGACAACGATGGCATCAGCGACTTCATGTTCTCGGCTCCCAACGCGGAAGTCACCGTGCCTACCCCCAAAGGACAGCGGACCCTTCGTGACGCGGGTGAGGTCTATATCGTCTTCGGCCGAGAGCTGACCAGCGGCTTCTTCACCCAACGCGTCGACATCAATGGGAACGTTCAACCGATCCTGGTCAGCACGTTCGTGGGCTCATCGCAGCCGATTGGCGTAACGATCCAGGGAGCGGCACGCGGCGACCGCACCGGTCTCGCGCTCGCTCCCGCTGGCAATGTGCGCGATCCCCAAGGGGCGCTGAGCACCGCCGACGATATTGTCATCGGCGTGCCCCTTGCCGACGTGAAGCCAGAATTCGGCCCGGTCCTTCCCGACGCCGGTCGGGTCTACCTGATCTTCGGCAACGACGCCTATCAGATCGCCTCAGGAACCACACTCCCCCTTGCAACCCTGCTGAATTCTCCGCTGAGAAACGTAGGGGTTGTCTTCGAGGGCCGAATGGAACGGCAGTTCTTCGGCACCTCGGTAGCCGGTATCGGTAACGTGCTCGATTCCCCGGCGGTCGGGGCTGGTGCCGACATCGGGGTAGGTTCACCGGGGGCTGACACGCTCCGACTCCGCTCGACCGTGGAAGACGCCGGTGAGGTGGAGATCCTGTTCGGTAGCCCGGTGGTGGGCGGCGTGTTGACCGAGACGGTGCCCGCAGGATTCCCCAACCCGGGCCCGTTCGGTCCGCAGATTATCGTGGGGGGCTATTGGTCGGGCGGCGACCAGTTACCCCCTGCAGGCACGATCATCCAGTTCCCGCTGAACTTTGGGCTGGTTGGCCCCTTCTCCGCTCCTTACGCGCTGGGTGGAGCCAATTACTACCCGGACAAACCGTCGGCTCTGGTGGACCGCACCGGAAACGTGACCATTGTCGAGCGTCGCGGCAATAAACTGGTGGCCGTTAACGTTACCGCTCAGGTAAACGGCCCCCGTCTGAACGGGACTTCGGACGTTCTCACCAATCGGTCCGGGCGGATTGCCCACGTATTCGGAGTCACCGTTGAAGGCCACCTCGCCTGGTACCGCAAGGGCCGGCGTGGTTGGACTGTGACCGATGTGCACGAACAGGTGCGTGCGCCGCGTCTTTATGGAGGTGTCGACGTGGCTCGTGTCAAGGGCGGGTTCGTGGTCGCGGCCCGCACTCGAAACGGTGGGATCGTGCTGTTCCGCTACACGACCGGGCGCGGCTGGAACGTCACGATTTTGAACGGCTCTTCCGGCCCCAGGGCACCGAGACTGGTCAGCGACCCCGCCCTCATGGTGGCACGACCGGCTACGAATCGCCCCTGGTTCTTCCTCTACGGCGTGAAACCGAACGGTCAGCTCATCGAAACCCGCTTAATCGGCAACCGTGCCAGGATCCGCCCGGTAGACGCAGGCACCCTCTATGAGCCGCGCATCGCCACCGTGTTTGGCCACGGGTACGGGCGGAACCTGTTCGCCGTCACGACCGAGGGAGCCCTGGTCCATCTGAAGCGCAAGGGACCGTCGTGGGTAGCGGATCCGATTTACACGCCCCCCACTGGTAACGTGGGCGTTCTGCTCGAACGAGGCATCGTGGCAGGTGCGCCGGGCACCTTGGTTGTGTATGTCACCCTGGGCAGTGGAGAGCTTGTCGAATTCCGCGCCACACCGGAGGGCTGGGAACAGACCGTGCTGCCAGGCGATCCCCTCAATGGAGGCATTGCGCAGCTCCTCCACGTATCGGCCGGAGCGGACGGCGCGGATCGTGTGCTGCTCGCCTTGAACGACCGCGGCCTGCTCGTCCGTTACGCCTATCTGAGCGACGGCTCCTGGAATGTGGAGCTTGGCGGTGACGATGGAGACGGCAGCGACCCGGCCAATCCGGAAACGCTGATCGATCTGCTCGTCGAGCTTGGACTGAACGTCGTCTAGGCCGCAGATCGCTCGGCCCCCCACCGATCGATCGACACACCAGCTAAGGTTCGGACCGCCGCATCATGAGGTGCGGCGGTCTTTCCTTTTTCCCCGGCAAGAAGCGGCTTTTGCGGTGTCCCTGCGCGGTAGAGGATGTGGCTGCGCGCCGATCTAGCGGCTGAGCTATAGCGGTTGGGCGGTCGGGCAAGTCGTTCTCAAGCCCGACTCGCCCAAGGGTAACGGTGGACTTGACGGCCGAGCCACTTTCGCTTAGGATCAGATACGCTTATAGGGGACAGACACAAGATTAGCTATGCTAATGATGCGTCCCGGGTCATGCAACTAGAGGCGTTGAGGTTCTTTGTGGACGCTGTCCGGCTGCACAGTTTCTCGCGTGCGGCGGAGCTGAACGGAGTGACGCAGTCGGCGGTGAGTCAGGCGATCCAGCAGCTCGAGGAGCGGCTCGGAGTGCGGCTGGTGGACCGTAGTCGTCGGCCCTGGGTGGTGACCCCCGAGGGGCGGCTGTATTACGAGCGGTGCCGCGAGTTGCTGGAAGGGCTTGAGGAGGTGGAAGCAAGGATTCGGCAGATGGCTCGGGAGGGGGCTTACAACGTGGATGTGGCTGCCATCTACTCGGTGGGGCTACATGACATGAGCAAGTACGAGGCGGCGTTGCGGGAGGAGTATCCGAACGCAAAGGTGCGGTTTGACTATCTACACCCCCATCGGGTGTACGAGCGTGTTCTCTCCGGGGAAGCCGACGTGGGCTTGCTTTCCTTTCCTTCCCACCAGAGGGAGCTTGTGGTCGTTCCCTGGCGCGAGGAGGAGATGGTGCTGGTGTGTCGCCCGGACAGCCGATGGGCACGGTTGAGCACCGTCCATCCGTCGCAGTTGGATGGCGTGACTCTCGTGACGTTCGAGGAGGGACTGGCCATCCGCCGCGCGATCGACCGCTACCTGAGGAAGTACCGGGTGAAGTACGAACCGGTTGGTGGCTTTGACAACGTGGAGATGATCAAGCGTGCGGTCGAGGAAGGTCTGGGCGTGGCGATTCTGCCCGAACCGACCTTGCGACGCGAGGTTGAACGGGGCAGTCTGCGGTCGGTGCGACTGAAGGGGCAGCATTTCGTCCGCCCTCTCTGCGCGATCCTGCGTCGAAAACGCCAGTACTCCCCTGCCCTGACCCGCTTTGTTGAGTTGCTCACGAAGAGACCCTGGTCGACCGTCAGGAAACGTCGTGTGGCTGCGACGGCTGGCCGAGCGAGCTAGAAGTTAGCTCTGCAATCCCCCCTGAGTTAGAACCCTGTTGAGCTGGTGGAGAACGATGGCACACTGGCGACAGCTTGTAAGCAGGCAGTACGTACGGGACGCGTGCGGGGTTGGATTTATCGCCGACCTGCACGGCCGGAAGAGTCACGACCTGCTCAGGGATGCTGTCCAGGCGCTGACAAACCTGACGCACCGCGGCGCGGTAAGTGCCGATCGTTTGACCGGCGACGGCGCGGGCATCCTTACTCAGGTCCCCCACAAGCTGTTTGCAAAGTTCCTCAGCGAACGGGGACTGGATGTTACTCCGCAATCGCTTGGCGTCGGTCAGTTCTTCCTGCCGACCGACGGGGGAGATCGGCGGCGCGTTCGGGAAATTGTTGAGCAAGAGCTCGATCGTGCCGGGCTGAGGTTGCTGGCCTGGCGTGCGGTTCCGGTTGACGACAGTGCTCTTGGCGCAACAGCGCGCGCGACCCGTCCGCACATCGAACAGGCGTTGGTTAGTCCCCGTTCGGCGCTGAACGAGCTCGATTACGAACGTCTCCTCTACCTTGTCCGCAAGCGGATCGAACGGGGGGTGCGAGAGGCGGGCATCCGGGAGTTTTTTGTGCCCTCGTTCTCTCACCGCACCATCGTGTACAAGGGGCTGATGGTTGCGCCCCAGCTCGACCACTTCTACCGGGACCTTGCCGACCCGGATTTTGAAGCGTCCATCGTGGTTTTCCACCAGCGGTACAGCACGAACACGTTCCCCCAGTGGCCCCTGGCCCAGCCGTTTCGGCTGTTGGGGCACAACGGCGAGATCAACACGTTACTCGGCAACACGAACTGGATGATTGCCCGCGAGCGGGAGCTACGCTCAGCAGTGTGGGGGGACAAGATCGAAGAGCTCTTACCTGTTGTCGATCGGGAGGGGTCGGACTCGCTGCGGCTGGACAACGTGTTCGAGCTCCTGGTCCTTTCCGGCCGTGATCCGCTCCATGCGCTGGCGATGCTGATCCCGGCCGCCTACCAGCAGGCTGTGGGGCACATGGACGATCAGATCCGCAGCTTCTACGAGTACCACGCTCTCCTCACGGAACCCTGGGACGGACCGGCTGCGATCGCCTTCACGGACGGTCGGCTCGCTGGCGCCGCGCTGGACCGGAATGGTCTTCGGCCGATGCGCTACTGGGTGACCGGCCGCGGCCTGGTGATCGCCGGTTCGGAAACAGGCATTGTGGAGATTGATCGTTCGGACGTGGTGGAAAAAGGGCGTCTGGGCCCCGGCATGATGCTGGCGGTGGATACGGCGGAAGGCCGCTTGCTGCACGACGCCGAGATCAAGGGGCGGCTGGCATCACGACGGCCGTACCGGGCCTGGATCGACCGCCACCTGGTGCGTCCTCACGAGCGAGGGGTTCAGCCGCGAACGGTGCAGGATTGGAGCCGCGAACCCGTTGATGAGGAGTTCGTTCGCAAGCAATTGGCGTTTGGGTACGGCTCGGAGGATATCGACCGCATCCTCGTACCGATGCTGCGCACGGCGAAGGAACCGGTGGGATCGATGGGGGACGATACGCCCCTCGCCGTCCTCTCCGATAAGCCTCAGCTTCTGTACCGCTATTTCAAGCAACGCTTTGCCCAGGTGACGAACCCGCCCATCGACCCCCTGCGCGAGCGGCTGGTCATGTCGCTGAACACGGCCGTCGGGCCGCGCGCGTGCATCCTGGAGGAAGACGAATCGGTCGCGCAAATGGTCAAGTTCTCCTCCCCCATCATCAGCGAGGCTGAACTCGACTGGCTCCGATCTCTGGACGATCCTCGCTTCCGCTCGGCCACGCTCGACTGCACCTTCCCTGTAGCGGAGGGTCCAGACGGGCTGGAACGCGCCGTTTGGCGGCTGTGCTCGGAAGCGGAGCAGGCGGTCGATCGTGGCTGCACCCTGTTGGTCCTGTCCGACCGGGGGGTAAATCGAGAACATGCCCCCGTCCCGATGCTCCTGGCCGTTGGTGCCGTGCATCACCATCTGATCCGGAGGGGCAAGCGGCTACAGGTCTCGATCATCTGCGAGACAGGCGAGGTGCGGGAAGATCACCACTACGCCTGCCTGATCGGTTACGGCGCCTCCTTGATCTGCCCCTACCTGGCGTTTGCTGCGGTAGCAAATCTGGCGGCAAAGTACGATCTTGAGCCGGTCCAGGCGCTGCGCAACTACAAGGCAGCAGTTGAGAAGGGAATCTTAAAGATCATGTCCAAGATGGGTATTTCCACGGTCAGCAGTTACCGTGGCGCCCAGATCTTCGAGGTCATCGGTCTTTCTCAGGAGGTGGTAGACCGCTACTTCACGGGTACCGTCAGCCGGATTCAGGGGGCATCTCTGACGGACATCGGCCGTGACGTCCTGCGGTTCCACGAGGAGGGCTACGGCGTCGAAAAGCCGAAGCTGTTTCTCCGCGGCGTCTACCGGTTCTCTAAGCGGGGCGAATACCACGCTTACAACCCGGACGTGTTCAAGAACCTGCACGAAGCCGTACGTACGGGCAATCTGGAGGCGTACCGTCGGTTCGCCGCAGCAGTTGACAACCGGCCGCCGTGCAACCTGCGCGATCTCCTCACTTGGAAGCGAGCCCCGCAACCGGTGCCGCTCAGTGAAGTCGAGCCTGCCGAGGAGATCGTGAAGCGGTTCTGCACCCAGGCGATGAGTCACGGGGCGCTCAGTCGCGAATGTCACGAGCTGATCGCGATTGCGATGAACCGTCTGGGGGGCAAGAGCAACTCTGGTGAAGGGGGCGAAGACCCGATCCGCTTCAAGCCGTACGATCGTGACATGCCCGAGTTGAGCCATGCCGAGTGGCATCCGAAGAAGGGGGATTGGGCGAACAGTGCGATCAAGCAGGTGGCCTCGGGTCGGTTCGGAGTGACCCCCTACTACCTGGTAAGCGCCCGGGAGCTCGAGATCAAGATGGCTCAGGGCTCGAAGCCGGGCGAAGGCGGTCAGATCCCGGGGCACAAGGTGTCCGAAGAGATCGCCCGCATTCGCCGCTCTGTGCCGGGCGTGACGCTGATCTCCCCGCCCCCACACCATGACATCTACTCGATTGAGGACCTCGCCCAGTTGATCTACGACCTCAAACGCGTCAATCCCGACGCTCGCATCTGCGTGAAGCTCGTGTCCGTCTCCGGAGTGGGTACGATTGCAGCCGGGGTGGCCAAGGGATACGCGGACAACATCCTGATTTCCGGCGCCGACGGGGGCACAGGAGCTTCTCCGCTCGGATCGATCAAGCACGCCGGGATACCGTGGGAGCTGGGCCTGCGCGAGACCCAACAGGTGCTGGTCGACAATGACCTGCGGGGCCGCGTACGCCTCCGTGTTGACGGGGGGCTCAAAAGCGGTCGGGATGTCGTAATGGCAGCATTGATGGGTGCGGAGGAGTTCGGTTTCGGTACGGCCGCCATGATCGCTGCCGGGTGCGTGATGGCCCGGCAATGCCACCTGAACACCTGCCCGGTCGGCGTGGCGAGCCAGAGGGTGGACCTGAGAAAGAAGTTCCCGGGCAAGCCCGAGCATGTCGTCCAGTACATGCTCTTCGTTGCCGAACAGGTCCGCATGATCCTGGCCGAGATGGGCTTCCGCCGGCTGGAGGAGATCATTGGCCGCGTCGACCTGCTCGAACCGAGAAAGGACATCAAGCTGCCCAAGACCGACAACATCGATCTGTCCGCAATCCTTTACAACCCTGACCCGGAGTTCCGCAAGCCCCACCGTCAGGTCGAACCGCGCAATGACCGCCCAGAACCGGAGCCGCCGCTAGATGAGCGGATCTGGCACGACTGCGCCCAGGCGGTGCACACGGCCCGGCCCGTGCGACGCGACTACGTGATCACGAACCGCGACCGGTCGGTTGGAGCCCGACTGTCCGGCGAAATCGCCAAACGCTACGGAGAAGCAGGGCTGCCGCCGGGGACGATCCAGCTCTTCTTCCGGGGCGAAGCGGGCCAGAGCTTCGGCGCCTGGTGCAACCGTGGCATGCGGCTGGTGCTCGAAGGGGAAGCCCAGGACTACGTCGGCAAGGGAATGTTCGGCGGCGAGATCGTCATAAGGCCCCCAGCCGGTGCACGGTATGCCCCCCAAGACTCCGTGATCATGGGCAACACCGTGATGTACGGCGCCACCGGTGGCACGCTTTACGCAGCAGGAATCGCGGGCGAACGGCTCTGCGTCCGCAACTCCGGTGGCAAGGCGGTTGTTGAGGGGTGTGGAGACCATGGGTGCGAGTATATGACGAACGGCGTCGTGGTGATCCTGGGTCCAACGGGCCGCAACTTCGGCGCCGGCATGAGTGGCGGGATCGCCTACGTGCTCGATCTGGACGGCCGGTTCCCGGAGCGGTTCAATCCGGCCATGGTTGGCCTGGAACGTGTCCAGGACGATGTGGACGCGCAACTGCTTCGCGCACTGGTCGAACGGCACCTGGACCGCACGGGCAGCCAACGAGCCCGATGGGTGCTGGAAAACTGGGACGAGGCCATGGGCATGTTCTGGAAAGTGGTGCCTCACCCGAGTGCAGAAGAAGCAAGCGCCCAGGACCAGGACGCGAAAGTGATCGAGAACAACCTGTTGCGCGAGCTTCTCGAAGAAGATCCCACTCCTCAACTCACCGACAAGCAGGCGGCTGGATAAACGAGCTCCCCTGCTCTTCCGGCCTGCCATGCCGATTCGGCGTCGAACGCGCCCGGTGCCCGCCTCGGGCTCGTTCCCGCCCCGAAAGCCCAGCCCAGGCATCCGCCCCTCCCCCAGCTCCTGTTGCGTGGACCATACGTCGCAGCATACGATTCTCCTAGGAACCAGGCGTGGATCGCTTACAATAGAGTTGATAGGAAGGACTGGTCAGGAAGCCCGCCACGCAAAGCACGTTAGCTCGGAACACGAATTCGCGATCCGTGGGAGTGTCAGCGGAGCTCACGGAGGAGCCTGATGGCGACTGTACGAGCGGCGCGGGACGACCGTCCCGGGAGTGTGCCGATGCCAGTCCATCTGATCGTGGTAAAAGGTCAGTCGGCGGGCACGAAGATTCCGATCACCCAGCCGCAGTTCCTGATCGGGCGCGACGCACGCTGTCATCTCCGGCCGCGAAGTCCCGTGGTCAGCAAATGGCATTGCGCGATCATCACCCGCGAGGACGGCGTTTACGTCCGCGACCTGAACAGCCTGAACGGCACGTTTCTCAACTCAAGCCGCGTCACCGGTGAAGTCCGGGTGCAGTCCGGCGATATCCTCCGCGTCGGTCCACTGGCATTCGCCTTCGAAATCTCCAGCCCCCTCGCCAGGAGCCCCCAGACAGGGCCGCGTGAGGAAAACCTGGAAGAGAGTGTCCTCGACTGGGTTCTGGACAGCAGCGCCATGGGGGGCCAGGAGACTCCCGCCGACGCTTCCATGGCGACCACCATCGTGAGATCCCCCTCCAGCGAGGACACCGCCACGGAGATCTCTCGACCTTCGGAACCTCCCTCTGACGAGGAAGAGCACCGGTCCTCAAAGCCGCGGGAAACAGGCCGATCGACCGCAGACGTCGCCAACGAGCTGCTCGAGCGGCTGTTTGACCCCCGACGCCGACGCTAAACCTATTCCGCTCTTTCCCTCTGCCACGTTCACGCGTACGGTACACTCAGAAGAGCCGCGGCGTCGATATCGCCCCCCTTGCCATAGCAGGCTTCCGGTCAGCCCCCCTCAACGCCGCGCTTGCTCGTATGCCCGTGGGAGAAGGGAGCGACGATGACGAGTCGAGCTCGCCGCCGTGCCACGCCGCGAGAGGTTGCGACTCGCGTGCTCGCCTGGTACGCCGAACACGCTCGCCCTCTGCCGTGGCGCGATGGAGCGACTCCCTACGAGGTACTCGTCTCGGAAGTGATGCTGCAGCAAACGCAGGTCGCGACGGTGCTGCGCTACTTCCGCCGGTTCCTTGACCGTTTCCCGGATGTCCGGAGCCTGGCCGAAGCCTCCGACGACGAACTCCTCGGGCTCTGGGCCGGGCTCGGCTACTATCGCCGCGCGCTCAACCTACGTGCGGCGGCCCAGGCGATCGTTCGCCATTTCAACGGTACCATCCCGCGCGACCTGGCTGCACTGCGCGCGTTGCCGGGACTGGGCGACTACACCGCCCGGGCTGTGCTCCTGTTCGCGTTCGATCTTCCGGAAGTCCCTATTGACGCCAATCTCGAACGCGTCCTCGCTCGGCTGCTCGGCGAGGATCGGCCCATCAAGTCCAGGGAAGCGCGTGCGCGACTGGAGGGCTTTGTGCGCGAGCTGTTCCGCTTTGGCCCCCCTCAAACCCTGGTCCACGCCTTGATGGACCACGGTGCCCTGATCTGCACCGCCAGGTCGCCCCGATGTGATGCGTGTTCGCTCCGCCCCCTCTGCGCGGCGGCGCGCGAGGGACGCGTCCACGAACTTCCCGTGAAGAACGGCCGAACACAAGTGCAGCACGAACACGAATGGCGTACCGTCTTGCTCGACAAGGCCGGACGGACTCTGATCTGGCGCAGGCAACAACACCGCCGCTGGGGCGGATTGTGGGAGTTCCTCAGGGTAGACGCGAGGGATAACGGCCCCGACAGCGGCGGTGCAGAGGACGCCGTAGTGGCCGCTCTGCAGGAAAAAGGCCTGTGCGCTCGCTTCTTGCTGGCAGGCAAGCCGATCCGTTACCAGGTGACGCGGTTCCGCATCACTGCCGTGCCCTGGCTGGGGAAGTGGATTTCGGGGCATCCGATCGGGCTTCCCGACGACGAGCACACCGAGGCAGCCTGGGTGGAGGTAGCAACGATCAACCGCTGGCCCATGAGTACTCCCCAGCGGCGAATCGCGAACTGGCTGGGACGCGTCCTGCCAACGATCGAAGCCACCTCGCCATGACAGCCACTTTCGTGGCACGTCGTGTCCTGCGGCAGCGGACGTGGCTCGCCCCCCCTGCCCTGCACCTAAACGGTTTTTCATCGACGCGGCGCACCCAACGCGGCGGCCGGTGTACCGCAGAGGCGCCGCGCACGCTGGCGCCTCTTACGGATCAGCGGGGGCCCACGGTGCGCGTGCATGCTCTCGGCACCGTCGCGCACGGTCGGTGAAAGGTGGTTTGGCCCGGCCGCGGCCGAGCCGCCGCCCGGTCAGGAGACAACCGGGTACAATGCAAGCGATTAGATCACCGATGTCGCAACCACCGGAGAGCGCGTGTCCCATGGGGCTACCGGCGACGGCATCGAAAGCAAGCTCAGGTACCGGCGTATGTTGCCGTCTGTTGCTCGTCACCGCGATCGTTGTCGGTGTGGTGACGGCAGTCGCTCGCCCCGACGAAAAGCCTGCGTGGTCTTACGCCCCCGAAGACCTGTGGGCCTTTCGCCCGCTGAAACCGGTTCGTGTACCGGCGCTTCAGCCAGGCTGGGTCCACGCAAACCCGGTCGATGCTTTCGTCAACCGCCGGCTGGCCGACCGCGGGCTCACACCGGCCCCGCCTGCCGACCCGGCAACGTTGCTGCGTCGGGTCTATTTTGACCTGCTTGGCCTCCCGCCCGATCGAGCCTCCGTGGAGCGTTTCCTGGCCGATCCCCGCCCCGATCGCTGGGAACGCTTGATCGATCGGTTGCTGGCCAGCCCGCGTTACGGCGAGCAGTGGGCGCGGCACTGGCTGGACGTGGTTCGCTATGCCGACACGGCGGGTTATTCGAACGACTTCGAACGCCCCAACGCCTGGCGATACCGTGACTACGTGATCCGTTCTTTCAACGCCGACAAACCGTTCGATCGTTTCGCGCTCGAGCAGATCGCGGGGGACGAGTTGGAGCCGGACAACCCGGAGATGAAGATCGCCGTGGGATTTCTACGGATGGGCCCGTGGGAACACACCGGAATGAGCGTCGAGGCCGTTACGCGACAGGCGTGGCTTGACGACGTGACGAATGCTGTAGGGGTCACGTTCCTCGGTCTGACGCTACGCTGCGCCCGGTGCCACGATCACAAGTTCGATCCGATCCCAACCCGCGACTACTACGCTGTGCAAGCATGCTTTGCCACGACTCACTTTGTTGAACACCGTGTTCCGTTTCTTGCAGAGGAAAACCGTCTTGGTTTTGACGCTGCTCGACGAGTTTTCCAGGAACGACTACGGTACTGCAGGGAGCAACTGGATCGGATCGAGCGCAAGCACAGGGAGGCGGTCGCCCGCTTCCTCGCCGAGCGTGGACTCCGCAGTCTCAAGGAACTCCCCCTCGAAAAACGTCCCACGCGGCTCTTCGGGCTGGATGTCAAGGACCGCGGTCTGCAGCGGATGTTCCGCAAGTGGATTGCCTATTACCAGCGGGCGTTGCGCAGGTTTGAGCCGTATGCGCTTTCCGTGTACAACGGGCCGAGCAATCACTACAGCTCCGTGCGACTGGACAATCCGCCCAAAGAACCGGCCGCAGACGACAGGCCTCCACGGGTTCGCGTGCTTATGGGCGGAGATCTGGCCTCTCTAGGGCCGGAAGTGGAACCAGGCGTGGTGGGGGTTGTGGCGACTTTCGGTCGAATGCGACCGGTGCCAATCCCTCGGGGCTGGTCGGGCCGACGGCTGGCTCTGGCCCGCTGGATCACCGCGGAGGACAACCCGTTGACGCCGCGTGTCATTGCCAACCGGGTCTGGCAGCACCACTTTGCGAACCTTGGGATCGTGCGCACTCCGAACAACTTCGGCAAAATGGGGGCCAAGCCGACCCATCCCGAGTTGCTCGACTTCCTGGCCGCTTACCTCAAGAGCCACGGGTGGTCGCTGAAGCGGT
Source organism: Planctomycetota bacterium (assembly GCA_026981825.1). Classification (GTDB taxonomy): domain Bacteria; phylum Planctomycetota; class Planctomycetia; order JALXBF01; family JALXBF01; genus JALSID01. The sequence goes on along the minus strand of JALSID010000285.1, from coordinate 43,642 downwards.
TGCATCGCCTCATCCTTACCTCCGTCACCTACCGCCGGGACTCCACCCATCCGCGACACCCGGAGGTTGCCAGGGTCGATCCGCCCAACGAACTGCTGGCCTACTATCCGCCCCGTCGTCTGCAGGCGGAGGAGCTGCGAGACGCGCTCTTGTTCGCCAGCGGAGAGCTGAACCTGGAGATGGGCGGTCCCGGGGTGTTCGAAGAGATCAATTGGGACGTGGCCCTGCAGCCGCGGCACATCATGGGGACGGTGGCTCCGGCGTACCAACCTTCCCCCAAGCGTGATCAGCGTCATCGTCGCTCGATCTATCTGTTCCGCATCCGCACGCTCCGTGACCCATTCCTGGAGGTGTTCAACCAACCTGACGGCACGGTGTCGTGTCCGGTACGTGAAGAGTCGACGGTAACCCCGCAGGTCTTTGCCCTTTTCAACAGCAAATGGGCCTATTGTCGTGCGCTTGCCATGGCAGCTGGGATTGCTCGGACCACGCGACGGCCCGAGGATGCGATCATCGAGGCGTTCCGCCGAGCGTTCGCGCGCGACCCGAACGCGCACGAGCTCGGCTATTGCCTGGCCCATTACCGGAAAATGCTCGCTCATTATCGGCAGGTCGAGTTGCCGCGTTGGGACGCCCCCACCAGCGTCGAACGGCGGATGATCGAAGAAGTTGAAGGGGTTGAGTACACGTGGCGTGAGGAATTGTTCGAAATGGCGCAGTATGAGCCGGATCTTTCTCCGGCCGACCTGCCCCCAGACGTTAACGCTCTGGCCGACGTCTGCCACGTGCTTTTGAACTCGAACGAGTTCGTCTACGTCTACTGACCGTGGCGCGTGCACAGGGTGACGGACGCGACGAGGTGTGGTATGCGAGGTGAGAGGCGGCACGATCCAAAGGCGCTGCACCGGTTGGTTACGCTGAAGCGCCGTGAATTTCTCTATGGCCTCGGAATGACCCTGGGCACCGTGGCCTTCAACTCGCTCGTCGCAGCAGACGAGAGCCGCTCGGCGAGTTCCCCCCTCGCCCCCAAGCCGCCCCACCATCGTCCCCGTGCCAGGGCGTGCATCTTCCTCTTCATGGAAGGGGGGCCTAGCCACATCGACACCTTTGATCCAAAACCCGAACTGGACAAACTACACCTGACCAGGTTCGTTCGCAAAGACCGGTTTGCCTCCGCAATGGCCAGCGGACAGCGCTACTTCGTGAAGAGCCCGTTTCGGTTCCGCAAGGTCGGGCAAAGCGGCATCGAAATGTGCGAACACTGGGTACATCTCGCGGAGGTGGCCGACGAGCTCTGTATCTACCGCGGCCTGGTGGCGGAGTCGATCAATCATCCCACTGCCTGTTACCACATGAACACCGGAAACCGCTTCGGTGGCGATCCTGCCGTGGGGGCATGGGTCACCTATGGGCTGGGCACGTTGAACCAGAACCTCCCTGCCTTTGTGGTGTTGCCGGAGGTCAATTACCCGCAAGGAGGTGCGGCCAACTGGTCCAACGGTTTCTTGCCCGCCTACTACCAGGGCACAGCGTTCCGACCAGAGGGGGCACCCCTTCTGGACATTGCACCGCCGCCCGGGATTTCGCGATGGCATCAGCGGCAGAACCTTGACCTGTTGGCCGAGCTCAACCGCATGCACATGGCTCGGCATCCGCACCACGATGCGCTCACGGCGCGCCTGGAGGCGTACGAGCTGGCGTTCCGCATGCAGATGGAAGTTCCTGATATCGTCGACCTCAGCAGCGAAGACGCACGGACGCTGCAGATGTACGGTGTTGGGGAACCGGAGACGGACAGCTTCGCCCGTCGCTGCTTGTTAGCCCGGCGTCTGGTAGAACGAGGTGTTCGCTTCGTGCAGATTTACTCGTCGGGCTGGGACTCTCACGATCGCATCGCCAAGGCCCACGCAGCCCGGATCCGAGCAGTCGATAAGCCCATTGCGGCGTTGATCAAGGACCTCAAGCGACGAGGCTTGCTGGAGGAAACGCTCGTGATCTGGGCCGGTGAGTTCGGCCGGTCGCCCGACAACGGAATCCGAGGGGGCGGCGTGGCATACGGCCGCGATCACAACAAGGACGCCATGGTGGTCTGGCTGGCCGGGGGCGGGGTGCGCGCGGGTGAAGTCGTCGGGTCCACGGACGAGATCGGGGCCCGCGCGGTGGAATGCGTCCATCCGATCAAGGACTTCCACGTAACCTTGCTCCACATCCTTGGCCTCGATGACAACAAGCTCCGCTTCTTCCACGAGGGCCGATTCAAACAGCTAAGCCAGACAGGGGGCAAGGTCATCCGCGACCTGCTCGCGTAGGAGCTTGCTTTGCCCGGTTGACCTCCGCACGAGAGAGACACAGGGGGGGCATGCGATACCGCGGTGCGCCCCGGCAGACCAATCCTGCGGCGGCGTCCCGTGACCTTCCGTCTGCCCGATCGCTGTGCGGTTCTCTAGTCTGCTTCCTGTCGGTCGCTTGCAGCATCGGTTGCGGACTCGCCCGGTGATGGTGGACGGAAGGTCGAGGTGGTCTGGAGGTTACGCAGGTCGAGTTCGCCCAGGTAGTTGCGGTAAGCCGCCCGCCTCCGCTCCCGCTCTTCGGCAAGGGTCAGCAAGTTCAAGCGGAGCGGAACTGCGGGAGCGTTTTGCACGGCCGCGTACTGCTTCTCTGCTCCGATGATTTGGAACGGCAACAGCCGCGCGTAGAAGTGGACGTGCCGCGGGTTGACGGTAACGACCAGATCTGTTCTGCCGGAACGCAAAGCGAACCACATCGCCGCTCGTGTCAGAGAGACCACCAAACGAAGGGTCGCGTGTCGTTCCAGCACCCGGGAGGCAAACCCGATGCATTCGGCAAGAACGCGCCCTTCTTTACGAAGCCGGGTGAGCTCCTCGCGGTAGAGGCTATCCATCGGTAGGCCCCAGGGGCCGTCGGGCACGAGCGTCAGCGTGGCGAGGACGGTCCCATCGGAATCGCACGCCACGATCGTCTCTGCCCCTGGTACCAGTGCGTAGCGGTGAACGTGGGTGGCGACGGCGTCTGGCGGCACGTACCCTTGCCGCTTGTAGTACTCGAGAACGAGGTCGAGAGCCGCATGCCGTAGCTCGGGCGTTTCCGCGAGACGTAACGCAGGCCCGAGCTGAGCCGGTTCCCGACGAGCGGACTCCAGAAACGCGGGGCCAGGTTCCGTCGGCGGCTGACAGGTGTGGGCAATCCTCGAATCTACTAGCGACATGTTCGCTCCCATGGTCACCTCCCCGGCTCGTATAAAGTGCCTTTTCTTCGCCGGTCAGTGAGGTGCCCGTGCGACTTGCGTGGTCAACACTCTCTAAGGGACTCTACCTTGCAAGCGGACCGTGTATAGCCACCGTGCAGGGGTTCGCGCTGCGGTCACAGGTCGGACAACCGCTACTACCCGAGTTTGCCCCGGCCCCGCCTCCCCGTACCGAACGGCTGCGATGCCGATAGAAGTGTAGGACCGCACCCGTCGGAGCCTCGTTGTGCGAAACGGAACGGTGCCTCCGACTGTTCCGAGGTGCGAACCAGGCCCGGCTGGCTACTGGGCCCGAAATTGACAGCGAACGCGTTACATTTGACAAATGCGGACGTTTCTTCGATACTGCGGCGCACGGCTGGGGCGCAGCGTTTCGGGGGTACTAATCGACAGGCGGACATGATGCACGCACGGATCGCGAAGACCCGGACAGAGTATCTGCTCGCCCTGCGGGTTCTGTACGAGACTTATCGCCGCCAGGGTTACACGCCTCCCCATCCGGCGCGGGTCCGCTTCAGTCCCCACCTTGCCTTTCCGACCAGTCGCACGCTGGTTTACTTGCAGGGCCCGACGCGGGTACTTGGGACGCTGAGCGTGGTGGGGGATTCCGGCCGTGGCATTCCGGCAGACGTTCTCTTCCGCAGTGAGCTGAACGAATTGCGCAGCGAGGGGCGGCGGCTTGCCGAGGCCACCGGGTTCGCCATTGTACCCGGTCACCAGCGGATCGCGCTATCGGTGTTCTTTGAGCTGACGCGGCTACTCGTGCAGTACTGCTACTGGTCCCGGTACGACGACATCGTGATCGCCGTGCATCCGAAGCAGGCTCGGTTCTACGAGGAGGTCTTTGCGTTTGAACCGTTCACGGGATGCCGTCCCCATCCGTACGTGATGGGGGCGCCGGCGGTGGGCCTGCGGCTCGATCTAACCCGGGCGCACCGCGTCTTGAAGCCTGAGATCTGTCGCCGCTACCTCCATCCCAAGATTCCGGCCAGTCGACTGCAGGTGCCCCCCATGAGCCGCAGCGACTTCCTGTACTTCGCGTACCTTGTCGGTCTGGATCCGGACGCGGAGGGGGAGATTTGGGAACCTCCCCAGAGGATCGCGGCCTAGTCCCGGGAGGGTAAAGCTGATACAGGCGAAGGCATGTGGGGCATCGCGACCAAGACACTCAAGGCGGACCCTTGGAAATGCTTGATGGCCCTTCTCGGCCTCACGTTCACGCTCGTGCTCATGAACGTCCAAGGGGGGCTTTTTATTGGCTTGATCCGCAAGGTCAGTTTGATGGTGGACTACGGGGACGCCGACATCTGGGTGGGCCACCGCCGCATGCATAACGTCGATTTTGCCGAAGACATCCCTGCCGCCTGGGCGAACCGTATTCGCGCCCTGCCCGACGTGGAAACGGCGGCACCGTATTTGATCGGTTGGTCGAGCATCACGGTGCCTGGTGGGGGGCGCGAGGCGGTGGTCGTGGTGGGAGCCGAGCCTCCCGAGCTCCTGGGGAATGCCTGGAACGTCGTCCGAGGTAACCCTCGCGACGTCCTCCGGCCAGACGGGATCACCGTCGATGTCTACGAACTGCCCAAGCTGGGCTGGCCCCGCATTGGAGAGGTGCGCGAAATCGGCGGGAAACGAGCCAGGATCGTCGCGTACACCAGGGGGGTCATGGGCTTCCTGGTCGCTCCGTACGTCTTCACCACCTTCTCCAGGGCGGCCCGCTTCTGCCGCAAACCACCGGGGGCGTGCTCCTACATCCTCGTTCGCGCCCGTCCGGGAGCGGATCTGCGCGCCTTGTGCGACCAGATCCGACTGCGCATCCCCGAAGCGGACGTGTACACCCGCGGAGAGTACAGCCGGCTGTCGGTCGATTTTTGGATGAGGCGCACCGGCCTGGGCATCAGCTTCGGCGCGGCCACACTGCTGGGAATGCTGGTGGGGCTCAGCATCGTTGCCCAGACAATGTATGCCTCCGTACTGGACCGCATGCCCGAATTCGCCGCTCTCAAGGCGATGGGCATCCGCAACCGCGATCTGGCGATTGTGCTTCTGGCCCAGGCGCTCTTCCTGGCGTTGATCGCGTGTTGTGTGGGAATGGTCGTTGTCGGTGGCATCCAGTGGGCATTCAGCACGCCACGGGCGCCGATTTGGATCCCCTGGTGGTTGTCGGTGGGTAGTTGCTTGGCCGTGGTGCTCGTGGCCCTTGCCTCGGCTATACCCCCCTACATGAAGCTGCGCCAGGTGGATCCCATGCTCGCTCTGCAGTAACGGACGGCACACTCATGGCAACCGTTAGCTCGACGGCACCACTGGAAAGAGTCCCCAACTCCGCGATAGATGCGGTTCGGTTGGAGCACGTGACGAAGAGCTACCGGCGGGGGGAACACGTAGAGCAGGTCCTGCGTGGAGTGGACCTGTCGGTTGCCAGAGGCGAATGCGTCTACCTGCTCGGTCCGTCCGGTTGTGGCAAGACAACCTTGCTGTCCATCATCGGTTGCGTTCTGCGGCCGGACTCGGGCAAGGTAGAGTTGTTTGGAACCGAGGTGGGTGGTCTGGCAGAGGCGGAGCGGAGTGCGCTTCGTCGGAGTACGATCGGCTTCGTGTTTCAACGGTTCCATCTTCTCCGCGGTTTAACTGCCGAGGAGAACGTCATGCTGCCGCTGATTCTGGCCGGCGTTTCCCGGCGGGCCGCTCGGCGGCAGGCTCGGCGACTGCTGGAACTCGTGGGCCTGGAAGGTCGCGCCGACCAGGATCCCCGCCTCATGAGCGTTGGGCAGTGTCAGCGTGTGGCAATCGCCCGAGCACTGGCGTGCGATCCGCCCTTGCTGCTGGCCGATGAGCCCACGGCGTCGCTCGATGCCCAGACGGGGGCGAAGGTGATGCGGTTGCTTCGCGAACTGGCAAAGACGCGGCAGCACACGGTTATCGTTGTCACCCACGACCGGCGGATTCTGGAATACGCCGACCGGGTCTTCGAACTGGAGGCGGGCAGGCTCGTCGAAGCATCGACGGCGGCATGAGATGACTCGACCGATTGCGTTGTTGACCATCACCGTGGTACTGGTAGGCGGCCTGGCTTACCTGATGGACTTACGCAGCCGTCCCGTCCGCCTGGAAGGGGCTCCGCCACGGCCACAGGAGGAGGCACCGATTTTCGCAGTAGGGCGGATTGAGGGGGCTACGGAACCGTACGAGCTTCGTCCCGAGCTCGTCGGGCGGGTTGCCGCGGTGCACGTTGCTCCCGGCCAGGTGGTGACGCAGGGGGCAACGCTGCTTGAGCTGGACGCCAGCGAGCTGCAAGCCCGTTTGCAGGAGGCCAAGGCAGCGGCGGATGCGGCGATGGCGCGTTTGGCCGAGATCGTGAATGGGCCGCGGCCGCAGGAGCTGGAAGCGGCGCGCCAGCGCTGGCTGGCTGCCCGGGCACGCGCCCAACTGCACGAAAGCCGCTACCGCCGCCTGGTTGCTCTGTGGGAACGCGACGCGGCTCGCCGGGAGGAAGTCGAAGACGAGCAGAAACGCTATCTGGCTGCGGCGGCCGAGCAGGCGGCTGCGGCGGCGGAATTGCAGTTGCTCCAGGCCGGTGCAAGAACCGAACGGCGACAGGCGGCCGAGGCGGAACTGGACGCAGCTCGGTCGCGCGTCCGTCAGCTTGAGGCCCTGCTGGAGAAGCTTACGATCCGGGCGCCCGTGAACGGAATCGTCGTGGATGTGAACTGCCGGGTGGGGGAAGTGATTGGTCCGACGACGGTTGAGGCTGCCGTGGTGGTGGTCGACGACTCGCGCAGTCGCGTGCGTGCCTTTGTTGAGGAATACGACGTGCCGCGGCTTCGGATCGGGGCGCCGGCGACGGTGACCGTGGACGGGCTCCCTGACCGACAGTTCCGGGGCCGCGTGACGTCCGTCTCGGGCATCGTGCGTTCGAAGAGCCTGTTTTCCTTCGAGCCCGGAGAGCGATACGACACGAGGGTTCTAGAAGCCTGGATCGATCTGGACGAAAGCGTTCGGCTTCCGGTGGGGCTGCGTGTGGACGTGGTCATCGAAGCGTCGGAGTCTTCGGAGGTCGCCGACGCGCGAGGGCCTTGACCGCGCCACCACCGGAGGAAGGTCGAAGCGGAGGGACGTTGTGCAGCTTTCGGCTCTGTTTGGCCGCTCGGCGAAGGTGTCCGCTCAGGCCAGGCGGGCAGGCTGGTCGTACGAGGAGGCGTTTGCGCGCAACATTGGGCTGGTGACGGGCGAGGAGCAAGCTCTTCTTCGGGAGGCTTGCGTTGCGATCGCCGGCATGGGGGGCGTGGGGGGTATCCACGCGGTGACCTTTGCCCGGGCCGGGGTGGGCCGCTTTCGCATCGCAGATCCCGACACCTTTGAGGTGGCCAACTTCAACCGCCAGTATGGCGCCACGACCGAGTTCCTGGGGCGGAACAAAGCCGATGCGATGGCCTCTGTGATCCGTGAGATCAATCCTGAGGCGGAGATCCGCGTGTTCTCGGAGGGGGTTTCGAAGGAGAACATCGCCGAGTTCCTTGAGGGGGCCGATCTGTTCGTGGACGGAGTCGACTTCTTCGCGGTGGGTTTACGGAGGTGGCTATTTCGGGTGTGCCATGAGCGGGGCATCTGGGCGATCACGGCCGGCCCTGTTGGTTTTGGCGTCGCGTGGCTCGTCTTTAGCCCCCACGGCATGAGTGCCGAAGAGTATTTCGATTTCTCCTCGTGCGGCACGTATCTGGAGGCGCTGATCGCCTTTGCCCTTGGCCTTGCCCCCCGGGGGCTGCACCTCGCTTACTTCGACCGGGACGCGGTTGATGTGGAACAGGACCGGGCGCCGAGCTTCGGAGGGGCGTGCCAGCTTTGTGCGGGCGTAGCTGCCATTGAGGGGGTGAAAATCCTGGTAGGGCGTGGGCGTGTCTGGCCGGCGCCGTATTATCAACAGTTCGACGGGTGGACTAGCCGCTACGTGCGCGGCCGGCTCCGCTTTGGCAATCGTGGCCCCCTTCAACGCTTGAAACGCGCCTGGGCTCTCCGCCAGGCGCTCCAACGTTACCCCCACCTCCGTGGCCTCAATCGTCCGTTCTGACCGGGCGTGCCCCCCCGGAACCCGAGTTCCCGGCGTCGCGACATCCATCGCCGGTCTCCCTGCTGCATGGAGTTGCGGCACGGCTCGTTGGCATGTTTACATTTCGTTAGCCCGTCTCCTCGTCGACCCGCCGAAGCGCCCGTTGAAGCCCGCTTACTGGGGACTTCACCGGCGCTCAGCTCGTGCGTAGTATATGGAGGTTGCTAAGGTTACTGGTTGTAGGGTTTCGTAATCGGGGAGGTATAGCCGTGCTGAGGGGTTCCGCGTGCTCGTTCGGACAAGGTTGGCGAGGGCTGTTCCACTCTCTCGGAACGGGGTCGATGCCGCCGGGGTATAGCCTGTCTCTGAACGCTTTTGTTCGCCTTGTGGTTCGCATGCGCCGAGGTGACCAGGCCGCGGCAGAACTACTCTGGGGGATAATCAAGCGTTGGATCGCGTCCTCTCGAGAGCTTGTGAGACTGGCGCAAGAGGACCCCGATCGGCTGGATGACGCCGCAAGTCACGTCTTGTTTCAGATCTGGAGCGGCAAGTGGCACCCTAGCAGAAGTCGCAGCCTTGCTGCGGTGCGGAGGTGGGTTCGCGTTACGGCCAGGCGACGCATCCTTGACACATTCTCCCCGCCCGGTGTTCAAGCTGCAGACAAGGAGTTCCTCGATGGCGTGCCGGCACCAAACCGTCCTGCCGAAGAATCGCTTAGTCGCGAAAAACTCAAACGCATCGCCCGCATGCTTCGCGAGATTGACAGGGTCGTTTTCCACCACTTAACGCAAGTACGCGGCAGCGTGGAATGGTACGCCCTCTACCTCCTTGAGGGGCGCATCGGCCTTTATAACTCTTTCAGAGCTTGCGACGACGATACCGCCCAGCCTGGCTTCGCGTGGATTCATCTCGTGCAAGCTTACTTGCCGTGGTCCACGCAGGACCGAGCCCTGCGCGTTCGCCCCTCCTGGCCGACTATCGCGGATATCTGGGCCGCCGTGTCAGCAAGCGTGGGCCCCGAGGGGCTGGCGATCACGAGCGGTCGTTTGATCGAAGCGGTCAAGGCGCTAGCACCGCGCGTCCGCGCAAGTGCACAGGTTCATTACAAGTGGCGCGAACGGCTCCGGGCAAAGCTCGCCGAATTGCTGGACAATGGCGCTTTCGATGGGATCGACCCGGAAGCCGTCACCCTTTGGCGAGCAATCTATGGCGTGTGAAATCGAACTTGTGCCCTGTGCCCTGCGGCGGAGAACCTACCGGCTAGCGATCGCCGGGCGCCGAACGAACCAGCCTCAACGCAGAACTCGGCGAGAGTATGTCTCCTGCGGCCTGCCCGTCTGCGAGCCTGTTACACCCCAATCCATTGGTTGCAGTCCGCTTGCCCTGGCTGCTGTTCCAAGCCGAACGGCTCCAGCACAGGGGGCATGTCCGTGCGATCGGTGATCAGATCTTGCAACAAAGCGGCGCGATTGGCAGTGTCACGGGGGGCTGGCGTAGCCGCACGGCCTCGCTTGTGTCGGCATCGGGCAAGGCGGCCCGTGTCAGACCAGCAGTTCGGGTGGCGTAGACCATGTGGACGAAGCGAGGCAGGTGCAAGGCGTGATGATGTTGCGAAGCACTTCATGCACCGCATAATCCTAAGTGGAGGGTAGCTTCAATGGGGAAAGCACACGAGCTGAAGAATCGGCTGGACTGGTTGCTTGCAGAGATTGGACAGGACTCGCCGGCGGGCGAGGGATCGCAGGCACTGGTCCGCCGGTGGGTCTCGGATTACGCTCAACTCCTACCGAAACACAAGACGCAGGATCCGGATGCCGCTCTGCGACTCCTTGCAAGCTGGGCTCGCTTACATCGCGCTGACAAGAGACTCCTCGCAGGCCTTGCTCGGGAAGAGCCCCCAGTTGCAGTGGGGTTGAACGAGCTGTGGAGTCAGTGGCTTGATCTGGGCGCACGGGCGCGTGTCGAGGAACAGGGTTTCCAGGCGAGCAAGGAGGATCTGGCGAGCGTTGCCACCGAAGCGATTCGTCCGCTTGATTGGCTGCGGAAAGTGGAGCGAGCGGACGAGGAAGACGTCGACGACGAGGGTACGTGGGCCGGGCTCCTGGATGAGCTGGACATGCTGGAGGTGGGCCATTGGGTGGCGTGCAAACTTCTTGAGCGGAAGTTGCAGGATGTGCTGGCGCGGAAGCACCACGCGTTGCTGGTGGCCCGTGAAGGGCTTCGAAAGCGTGCGGCCGCGTTTATTCCGGCCCGTAACTGGCTCCTCGCATTCGTGGGGGCTGTCGACTATGAGAACGGGGATGACGAGCTTGTCGCCACCGTGCAGAATGCTATTCCGGTGCTGGAGCACGTTGCACGCTTTGAGAAGGCGGAGCGGGGGGAGCTGGAGGCGAGCAGTGTCCCGGACAGCCGGGTTTCTCGGCTGCTCATGGCGACTGCTCTGACGGCCTGGCTAAACCGACGTCTATTGAAGGTTTTGAGCAGGCTGCGGGAGTGGCAATCGAGGCAGTCTGTGGCGGTGGCGGCGGACGTCCCGTCTCTTGCGGATGCCGTGCACTTATCTGAGCTGCGCTGGGCCAGCCCGGACGATCGGTATCGGGCGTATGTCGATCTGCCCTCGGCGCCGGCGACTCTGAAAGATCCTGGCAAGCTTCCGGTGCGGATCGCTTACGCGCTCCGCGTGGGCCGCCAGGTAATTCCTGGAAAGCCGACTGCCGACTTCGATGGCCAGATTGCTCGACTGGCCGGAGTTGCCGCCTCTGTAGGCCCGGACGGCCTCATCGAATTCCCGGCAGCTGAGGTTCAAGCCGCTCTCGAGGCGGACGAGCCTGCTGTGCTCGAAATCGGCGAGGGGCAGAATCTGCAAACGTGGCTGCCGGTACTGCCGCGGCGGTGATGGGAGGAGATACTGCTCTAAAGGGTGGGGGGAGATAGCCCTCGAAATGAAGGGGGTAGATACTCGTCTGTGGAAGCAAAGCGGCACGGGGGTGCCGCGCTCCAAAGAGCCAAAGCGGCACGGGAGTGCCGCACTCCAAAGAGCCAAAGCGGCACGGGAGTGCCGCACTCCAAAAGAGCCAAAGCGGCACGGGAGTGCCGCACTCCAAAGAGCCAAAGCGGCAGAGGACTGCCGCACTCCAAAAAGCCAAAGCGGCACCGGGGTGCCGCACTCCAAAGAGCCAAAGCGGCACCGGAGTGCCGCACTCCAAAGAACCAAAGCGGCACAGGAGTGCCGCACTCCAAAGAGCCAAAGCGGCACAGGAGGGCCGCACTCCAAAAGAATCAAAGCGGCACGGGAGTGCCGCACTCCAAAGAGCCAAAGCGGCACGGGAGTGCCGCACTCCAAAGAGCCAAAGCGGCACGGGGGTGCCGCACTCCAAAGAGCCAAAGCGGCACGGGGGTGCCGCACTCCAAAGAGCCAAAGCGGCAGAGGACTGCCGCACTCCAAAGAGCCAAACCTGCACCGGAGTGCCGCACTCCAAAAAGCCAAAGCGGCAGAGGACTGCCGCACTCCAAAGAGCCAAAGCGGCACGGGAGTGCCGCACTCCAAAGAGCCAAAGCGGCACAGGAGGGCCGCACTCCAAAAGAATCAAAGCGGCACGGGAGTGCCGCACTCCAAAGAGCCAAAGCGGCACGGGAGTGCCGCACTCCAAAGAGCCAAAGCGGCAGGGGACTGCCGCACTCCAAAGAGCCAAAGCGGCACGGGGGTGCCGCACTCCAAAGAGCCAAAGCGGCACGGGAGTGCCGCACTCCAAAAAGCCAAAGCGGCACGGGGGTGCCGCACTCCAAAAAGCCAAAGCGGCACGGGGGTGCCGCACTCCAAAAAACCAAAGCGGCACGGGAGTGCCGCACTCCAAAAAGCCAAAGCGGCACCGGGGTGCCGCACTCCAAAAAACCAAAGCGGCACGGGAGTGCCGCACTCCAAAGAGCCAAAGCGGCACCGGAGTGCCGCACTCCAAAGAGCCAAAGCGGCACCGGAGTGCCGCACTCCAAAGAGCCAAAGCGGCACAGGGGTGCCGCACTCCAAAAAGCCAAAGCGGCACGGGGGTGCCGCACTCCAAAGAGCCAAAGCGGCACAGGAGTGCCGCACTCCAAAGAGCCAAAACGGCACAGGAGTGCCGCACTCCAAAAAGCCAAAGCGGCACCGGAGTGCCGCACTCCAAAGAGCCAAAGCGGCACCGGAGTGCCGCACTCCAAAAAGCCAAAGGCGGCGGGCGCATGCGCCTACGGTCCACCCCGTAAGGCCAGATACACGCCAAACGCCGCATTCAGCAGCGTAAGGATAAAGCCCACCACACCCAAGACCAATCCGATCACCCCGGCTACTGTTTCCCCCTGTCGGATCGCGCGCGTGCCCCTCCAGATGGCGATCGCATTGAGCGGTGCTCCCGCGATCGGGACGCACGCGGCAAACAGCCCGACGATACCCAGCGCAACAGGCGAGATCTCTTTCCTCGCTTTCCGAGGCTGCTCTGGTCCTCGCTGCTCCCACGCCGGCGCCGCAGGCAACACCACCGCAGGGCCCTGTACGTAGTCCGCCCCGGTCGTGGTGCCGCCGGTCGAGCCCGGCCCGCCCCAGGCCGGCGGCGCACCCGGGACATCAGCCCCTGCGCCGGAAGCAGGCCATGGGGGTGGACCAAGCTGCCCCCTTGCTGGGGGCGACGTCGGCGACCTGGGCTGCCCCCACGAGGGCGCAGCGCCGGCCGGCCCCTCGGCGGCCGATGAGCTCGCTGCGCCAGTTTGTCCCCCAAAAGCCGGGACATCCGGCCGACCCGCGCTCGTTCCTTCCCCGCCGTCACCCCGCTCGGGCGACTGCGCCGGTTCCTGCATCTCACTGCCCTGGATCTCACTTCCTGAGGAGGCAGCCCCCAGCGGAGCCCCACATTTGGCGCACTCCGTAGCCCAGTCCGGATTGACCGCTCCACATGCACACTTGCGCATCGCGTCACCTCCAGCACAGCCTCCAGTCCGCGTCCACAGCACGACGGGAAGCCGTCTTCCCGTCAATCCTCAAGGTCGCGGCACTGCCGCTCGCACACGCGCCCCCCCAAGCGCTCACTCAACGCACCGTGCCTCGAGCAGGCACGCCCGCATGTCGCAGCAGCAGGCAGCGTCCCCGGTCGACCGCGCGGACGCCCATCTGCCGCCCCCCTGCTCCAGCTTGCTCAAAGAAGATCACCGGCGCCGCATCCGGCCTCAGTCACGCCCATTCCCGGCATACAGTTCGTACCACCGGGCCGGTCCGCACAGTCGCTAGGGCGTGTCGGTCGTCCCCTGCGATTCCTTTCCCCGTCGCCGCACGCAAAAGGCGAAGCCATCGTCGCCGATCCGGATGATCGAGGCGATCACGCGCTTGTCGCTTTCGATCCGATCCAGGAAAGGACGCACTTGCCGGGCACGGGCAATGACGTTGTGAGCAAGAAGAACGCCGCCTTCCCGGAGCCTGGGCAAGAGCATCTCATAAAAACGGTGGTAGTCCGCCTTGGCCGCATCGAGAAAGATGAGGTCGAATTGCCCGCTCAGCGTCGGGACCACTTCGAACGCGTCCCCGGTGATCACGCGCACGCGAGCCGATAGCCCGGCGCGCTCCAACGCCTGTCGCGCAATCTCGACTCGCTCCTCAAGCAGCTCGATCGATGTGATGTTCCCCTCGCGCCCTAGAAGCCCACGGCCGAGCCACAGGGTCGCATAGCCAAACGCGCTGCCCACCTCCAGGATCCTCCGCGGCCTGGTCGCTTCGACAATCTGCCACAAAAACCGGCCATGCTCCGGTGGCACGGTCATCCAGTCCTCATGCTGCTCCATCCACCGGAGTGCAGCGGCAACCTGCTGATCGGCAGATGCGACGTCAGGATTGCTGAGCGCCGGCTGCAGCTCCCACACGACGACCGCAACCGCAAGCACTCCCACGGACGAGGCCCATACCAACTTCGGTGACATATGCTCTCGCCCTCGTGCAATTTTCCCCCTGACATCAGCTTCTCGGACCAGACGCCCCCCCCACTTCCCGTCACGCGGCTGTGGCCGAAAGCCCCCCTCCAGCTCCAAACCGGCCTTTCCACACCCGCGACTGCCCCACGTGGTTCTCCCATCCGAACAACTCAGTGCGCACCACAGCTCTTCGGCGCCAGTTCACGGGCCCGCGCACGCAACCCCCTGATCGGCCCCTGTTTGGCCCCGTTAGCGCAGTCAGTCCGGGCCGGGTGTCTCGTCCACAATCTTTAGTTTACCTTTGGCCACAACGCTCCGTCCCAACCCAGAGCGACGCGAGGACCCCAAAGCAAGGAGGGGTAGGACCACGGAGAGACCGAGCACGACGCGAACGCATACGATTCCCGTCCATGATGATCCGTTTCCGGGCCGAGCGGCCCGGTTCTCGAGCGGAAGCCGTTCTTGGATAATCGTCCAATCCTCGTCGTTCAAAACCGTCACTGGCGCCGTCTGCCATTCGCCCGCTGTGCATCAGCCTATCTCCAGATCCCTTTCCCCCTCGGCCGCCACATCAGGACGGTTTTCAGATGCAGGCTCCACGCGACTCCGGCTCCACGGCCGCGGGTCATCGGAAGACGCAAGAAGGACCGAGCCGTAAACCTTCGGCAGCGACGCCCTCGTTGCGGCCCCCCCTGGGCTCGCTCGAATGCGACGACGTCGGCCGACTTCGCAAGCGTGAGGATGGGCCACCTGTAACGACGCCGAGCAACTGGACAAGCTGTACGGGTTGTGCGGGCTCAGACGGCGTGCAAACACCGGTCACGTCTGGGCTCGAAATGTATCTAGGTGGGTGAACAGCCACGATACGAAATCGCTCATAAGTAAAGTTGGCAGACCAAATCGGAGGAGGAAGAGGAGCTGCAGATGCACACACGGACTCTCCTGCGCACGGCGGTTACTCTGGCCGTATTGTCAGCCTTAAGCCATCCCGCTTCGGCCGGTTGGCTCACGTCGTTGACCGGCAACACGCAGATGTCGGACAACCCCAGCAGTGACGGAATTGTAAACTTCGCTGTTTACAAGCCAGATACGAACAACTGGGTTACGGAGCTGGGCCTTTCCGGCGTCGCAACGTCCCTGCTGCTCAGTAACTATATCGACGTTGATGCCGCGTATGTGTTTTTCTACCAGGTGGTGAACACCGACCCCAACGCCGTTCCAGGTGATCCAGACCACGACTTGCACGTTCTCAAACTGCCGAACTATTCATCCAGTGCTCTGACCTCAATCGGTTACCTGGCGGACACCGTGTTCACCGATGGAGCCCCCGTTGGTCCGGCCGGCAACCGGTTTCTCGGATCGGAGGCCCCCGGAGACGACAAGGGGGATGACGTGGTGGACGGTATACCGAGCGAAAGCGGGGTGTCCGGGGTGGGCTTTGCGAGCGATAGCTCGGCTTACAACCCGATTTCCGGAGTGATGGATTCCGGTGACAGCATGGCTCGCTTCACCTGGGACCAGGTGATCATTCCCGGCTTCGGCGTGTTCGGCGACGGTGCGATCCCCACGGGTGGTTACTCATCGGTGGTGTTCATGACCACGGATCTGGACTACTTGCCTAGCTACTACAAGGGTAACCTGAGGAACGGCGATCCCCCCTCGGACGGCGACCTCCCTCGTCCCAATCCCGAACCCGGCAGCCTGATCTTGATGGCGTTGGGTGTCCCGGCAGCCATCGCCGCGCGACGGCTACGGAACCGCCATCGCTCATAGCCTACCCCCCCAACGCCCCGAACAGCCCGGCTCCCAGGCCGGGCTGTTTGCATTTGGTTGTTCCGGTAAGCCGCCCATCGCCCAAACGTTCGTCCAACTCACGTCCCCCCAGGGGGCCAACCAGCCGGATACAGGGACCGTCGACCGGAGCCGCTCGGACTTAGTAACGCTGCCACGGCCACCAAAGTGAAGGTGCCACCTGCCAAACGCTCGTCTCGTTGGTAGGCCAGCCGGTCGCGATCCGTCGATCCCCTGCCCTTGACAGCGGTGGTTCTACCGCGTCTTGGCGCTACGTGGCAGTCTAACCCGGACACGCCTTCCCCGGCCCCGGGGTCCGCCCCAGGTCGGCGGCCACGGACGGCGGGGCCGATTGCCCCCGATCTCATGCCCCTTACTGAAGGGCACCTTTCGTGAGCGCCATGAAGGCCGTCTCGAGGCTGATCTCTTTCTCGCGGAGCAGTTCCAACCGGTAGCCGTTGTAGATGAGTAGTTCCGGAATGAACGCGAAGTCGGTCACGTCCTCTCGCAGGGTGACTTCCAGCAGTTCGCCACGACGCTCGACCGACTCGACCTCCGGTCGGTCCGCCAGCAGAGTTGCCGCTCCGTCTGCGTTGTTCTGCACTTTCACCTCCAGCACGACATTGACCCGCACCTGTTTCATGACCTCGCGGACGTCCCCCTGGACCAGCATGTTCCCGCGTTCGATGATCCCGATCTTATTGCAAACATCGGCTAGCTCGGGGAGGATGTGGCTGGATACGAGGATCGTCTTTCCCATCTCCCGCAGGCGCTTGAGCAAGTTGCGCACCTCGATGCGTGCTCGTGGATCGAGCCCACTGGCCGGCTCGTCCAGTAGCAGCACCTGAGGATCGTGCAAGAGCACCCGAGCCAGGCCGAGCCGCTGCGTCATTCCGCGGGACAGATTGGTCACGAGTGCATCCCGCTTAAACGCCAGGTCAACCAGCTCCAGCACCGATTCACAGATTTGGCGACGTTTCGGCGGCCGAATCCTGTACGCTGCCGCAAAGAACTCCAGGTACTCAATGACGGTCATGTCGTCGTAAACGCCGAAGAAATCGGGCATGTAGCCGATGAGGCGGCGGATCTCACGGGCGCCGTTGTAGATCGAATAGCCGCACACATAGGCCTCGCCGAACGTGGGGTTCAGCAACGTCGCCAGGATCCGCATCGTTGTGGTTTTTCCGGCTCCGTTGGGACCGATAAAGCCAAAGACATCCCCACGTTCCAGACGCAGGTTGAGCCGGTTAACGGCGTAGAGATCGCCGTAGATTTTGGTCAAATCGCGCGTTTCGATCATTGCTGGTCCCTCAGAAGAGTTTCAACCCCCATGCGTTCTGCCTGCACCGGGAGAACAACACGGAGCATAACCACGGATTCGGCACTCTGCGGTGCCTCGGCTGTAGCGGCGTGCCAGGTTACCCCCTCTTGGCCCTCTGCCCATCCGATCGCCACTGCGTATTCCGGGTCGGTTCCGAACTGGCTCATGTCCAGGCGTGACAGCGTGTAATTGGTGGTCATCAGCGTGTCTCCGACCGCCTGGTAAAAGGTGGCTTGGAGGAGCGCCCGCGCCAGGTCGCCGTGTTTCCCGAGCCGATCGAATCGGGTTACGAATGCGGACAGGGACAACGTGTCCGCATCTTCGACACGCACAACGGCCCGGTCCTGCACATCGTGCAGGATGTAGGTGCGGTTGCTGTAGGCCACGACGAGCCAGTTGAAGTCGTAGCCGGAGCGGTTCTGCAGGCTGCCGCGGAGGTGATAGCCTGCTGCTGCGGAGAGGTTGCCGCGCAAGACGGATCGGCAGCGCCCTCCCCACACCCAGGCGAACGTCTTCCCGCTCCGGGTATACATCGGTACGCCCTCCAATCGACAGTAGTCCGTGCCGTAGCCGTACTCCCGCGCCGAAAGGGGCAAGCTGCCCGCCCGTGATGTACCGCCCAACGCATCCTCCGGCACGGCGGCCCAGTGCAGAACGCATCGGGGACGGAGCTCGGGCAGGTCCTCGACAAACGGCACGTCCGGGCGGACTGTGACGGTGAGCGTCTGAGCGAACGGCGTGAAGACCGAACCCACGCCGAAGCCGCGGACGAACCGGGTCGGCTGGTGGACGTCGATCAGCTCGACTCGCCGTTCGTAAATCTCTTTCCCCTGGTAGAGCTGAATGGCCACCCAGACCAGGACGCATAATCCGATGGCGCCGATGGAGAACGTAAGCCACGTGAGCTCGGGCCGCCCGAATACCCGCCGCACCAGGAAGTAGTCGACCGGACCGATGAGCAGGATGTACGCGAAAATCCCGAAGGCGATCCACTGGAACGACACGGGAACGACGCCCTGGTACCGCTCGACCCACTGCTTCACAATTGAGGCGAGGTCCGTCTCGGCGACGAAGCGCATGGTGGCCGAGCCGCCGGTCTGCCGCCAGAGGTGCGTCGGTAACAGCGCGCTGACGAAGTCATGTCGCCCTTCCCACTGCGAGAATGCGTTGCTACCGAACGGCAAAGCGACCACATCGACCGTACCAAAGCCGAACGGGGCGCGGACCAGCAACGGCTGTCCACGGTGGGAGACGAGCGCTTTGCCGCGGCGGATTCGGAACGCCGGCACATCCAGCCCCCCCTTGGGAAGAGGGAGAGCCTTCGGCGTCTTTGCGAACGACTCGAAATCGCTCGCGTCCGACAGCTTCACAACGCCCTCGACCTCCACCGGTAGCAGGCGATCGAGGGGGGTATCTCGCAGGGCCGGGAGCCCGGAAGCGAGCGAGACAACCAGGTGACCGCCTAAACGCACCCAGTTTGCGATCGCCTGCTGCTTTGCCGGCGACATCCGCGTGAGCAACACGTTATCATCGAGAGCCAGCAATACGGCGTCGACCATGTCGTAGCCGAGCCAGGCTGCAGGCACCTCAGGGCTGTCAAGAGAAACCTGGACGAACTGCAGGTCCACCGCCCCGCTCCTGGCCATGTTAGATCGGCCGGCTATCTCCTCCAGCGCCCGACTGGACAGGATCCCCTCCATGCCAAGGCCGAGCAAAACGAACGTTTCCTCTGCCACGGGAGTAATCACCGCAGGATCCGGCGACCTGCTCTGCACCTCTCTGCCGTCAGCGTTCAGGAGCACCCCCTCGATCCTGGCCCCGAGGTTGCCGGGACGCACGTAGATGGTCCACGTGCGGGACTCGTTGGCCCCCAGGCTCACCGGCACACCTCCCCCCTTGCTTATCGGCCCCCCGAACCGGACGACAATGTCGTCCACATCCGGACAGCGGACGGTAAGGTAGCCCCCGAAGCCCTGCTCGTCAGCCTTGACCGTCACATGGACGGGGCACCAGTGGCCGACCTTGTACAGGCCGCCGAAGCCTGGAACTACGGACTCGATCCGCGCACCGGCGAGTGCGCACCGGCAAAGAGCCCCAAGCAAGACCAGTCCACACGCCAGGCCAATACGACCGAAACGATGCCAGGAAGTAGACACCATCCGCCTTTTCCGCCGGAATTCGCGACGTAACTGTGCCGTCGAACGGTCCTTTGTAATAGAACGTGCGGCCCGGAGGGGTGGTTTGAACCCGAGGAATTGTAGGTGCTGGCCCCCGCCGCCGGGTCGGCCCGAGCCCCTACGGCTTCTCATCTTCCGAGCACGTACACGGGATCGTGCCGCAACCGGGACACCCGTGACCGTACTTTTCTCGAACAGCACGGGCGAGGTCCACGTTCATCACGTTGGCGATTGTGGCTAACCACGCAAGGACATCGGCGAACTCCTCGTGCAGGTTCTCGATGTCCCCCGTGCGCAAAGATGCGGCCAGCTCGCCCACTTCTTCCATCAGCCACATGAACGTTCCTTCGACCCCCCGCTCGACATCCCGCGGAAGGTACATCCGTCGCATCAAATCCTGTAGTTCGCGTAGGCCGATGTCGGACAACTCGCACGCCTCCGTCACTTGCTGTGGCGACCTTTGGAACGCCCCTCAACAGCGGTTGCTGGAGCGTTCAGGGCGGCCACCATGGCCGCGGCCCTTCGAGACGGCCACTGCCTCGTTCATCTACCTTTCTTTGTCTTCTGCAGCAGAGGATGATCGGGGGCCGCCTTACGAAGGGTATCCAGTGCCTCCTGTGCCCGTTCGACCCGGCCGGCCCTAGTGAACAGTTCCACGGCCTCTGCCAGATGCTCGGCTCGGTTCTCCTCGTCCACTTCCGCGAGCACGCGGCACGCCTCCGCCGCGTCGGCAGGGTTGCCGAGGTGCTCGGCAGCGGTCCTCAGCCATCGATACCCCTGGCGTTGCATGGGATGAACCAGCACCACTTCCCACGCCCACCGCTCCAGCGCCCGCCAGTCCGCCTCCTCTTCGGCAAGCTGGGCGAGCTTGACCCGGGTGGCAAGGTCATCGGGGTCGGCGAGCGCGAGCCGTTCCAGGGCGAACTTCAGGCGGTCGCGGTCTTTCTTAAGCAGGGCGACCCGCGCCAACCCCGCGAGCCAGCGTTGATCGGCGGGAAACCGCTCGTAGCCCAGCTTGTACAGTCGCTCGGCCCGATCAAGGTCCCGCCTCCGAACGGCCCGGTCCGCCAACAACGCCAGGACGTGTGGTTCCGGATTTTGCTCATCCAAAGCCTTCTCCAACAGCGCCTCGGCTCGCTCGTCTTCGCCGATCTGCAGGTAGAGCCGCGCCAGGACGTACAGGGCGAGCGGCTCGTTTGGATCCAGATCGAGCGCCTTGCTCGCGAAATCGCGTGCTCGGCGATACCCCCTGCGCTGGAGATAGGCGAGTGCAAGCCGCGCTTGAAGGCGGGCGTCCTGCGGGTTAGCGGCCGCAGCCCTCTCCAGCTCGGCGAACCCCGCAGGCCGGTCCGGCCGCTGGGCCACAATCGATTGGATGAGCCGGTCGATGTAGTGCCGGTAGCCCGTTTCGAAATCCTCGACCGTAACGTTGAACGCCTTCTCGACCGATTTCGGGTCCCGATGGCCTTCGGCATAGGCGCGCAACAGAGCAGCCGCAGCCTTGGGGCCGAACCGTTCGCGCATGTAGTCCAGGTAAAGCTTCGCCTGACAGTAGGCAAGCGCCCACCGCGCCTGGGAACCGGGACGAATGAATGCTGCGTTGATGGTCGAAAGGTCCAGTAGCTCTCCCGACCGATGCGCCTGGATTAACACCTCGTCCCACAGACGCGGTCGTGGGAACCCTTCCGAATCGACGGCAAGGGCTTCGGTGAACCAGTGGGTGATGTTGAAGTTCGTCTGCTGGAGAGTGATAACGTGGGTGAGCTCGTGTCTGAGAACCCTCCCCCAATTGAACGGCTTCCGCAGCGCGAGGGGGGATACCATCGCCACAACTTTTCCCGTGCATGCCCCCACGGTACCGATCCAGGGTAAGCCGATCGTGCGCGCACTAAACCACTGATGGCCTGTGTGTCCTTTGGCCCGATTGAAGACTTCGACCAGCGCGGGCTCCTTGGGCGAGTAACCGAACCGATCGGTGAGTTGCTGCCAGGTGCGATCGAGGTACCAGCGGGCCACCATGCCCAGGACCTTGTCCTTGCTCCCATCGACCTTGATACGCACGTGTTGGCCGGCAAACTCGGCGTACTGGTCGAGCAGATCGAGCACCTCGAGCGTGTTTTTGACACGAACGCTGAATGGGTCGCGAGAGAATGCCTCTTCCAGGACCGGACGGGCATCGTCTTCGCGGGCGACGCGCATCAGCAGCATGCCCAGAGCGGCGCGCGGGGGGTTGAAATCGGCATCGACCTCCAGCGCCCGCCACAACCAGGACTCTGCCCTGTCAAACACGCGCTGGTCTTCCAGGTGACGCCCCAGAGCGTAGTAGAACCGTACAGGCCGGGGATTGATCCGCTGAGCCGACGCGATGACCGCTTCGTACGCCGCGTGGTCGCCCTCGACATAGTGCGCCGTGCACAGGATCGCCAGCGCTTCCCAATGGGCGGGATTGGCCTCCACCGCCTTCTTGGCCCAGAGCCGGGCGTCGGACGTCTGCGCCCGGGCCAGATGGACGGCCGCCTTCAACGCCAGAGCGTCCGGCAGGTGGGGATTCAACTCCAGTGCCGCCTCGGCCTGTTGCATCGCCTGGTCCAGTTGAAAATCGTTCAACGCAAGGCGCCCCAACGCGACGTACACAGACGCGGCGGAGGGGTTGATGTCCAGAGCGGCCTGCAGGTCACGTTCGGCGTCTGCGCTGCGATATTTCGAGACGAAGAGATGACCGGACAGATAGCGGGCCTGCCAGAGGACGGAATCTTTCGCCAGGGCCCCGTCAAAGAAATCGTTCAGCACGCTGTTCAGGAGCTGGGCCTGCTCTGCATCCCTCAGGTGCCTTCCCGCGTACTCCTGCAGCAGCCGGCCTGCGGCCAGGAGATCCCACGGATCCTCGAACGCTCGATGGGTACACAGGACAAACGCTTCGTTGAGCACACGCTGTGCCCCATCGTAGTCCCCGGCCGCCCGCAAACAGCGATAGTGCACCCAAAGGATCTGCGGGGAATCCGGATCGAGTTCGTAGGCGTGTGCGGAGCGGCGGACGGCATCCTTGACGTCCCCTCGCTCGAGAGCAAGCGTGGCCAGATCGGCCTCAACAAAAGCGGTAGACGCCTTTGATCCCTCCAGCTTGAGGGCCTTTTCCAGCTCCGCCGCGGCGCGCGCCGGGTCACCCATCTCCCGGAGAGCGCGAGCCCTGAGCCGCAGAACATCGACCGTGAGCTCCTGATCGGCCGCCTTCTGCAACAGATCCAGCCCTTCCTCGTAGCGACCGGTCTGGATCAGGCGATAAGCGTCGTCGAGCTTTTCGTCTGCAGCCGCAAGGGGGGTTGGAAGCAATGCAAGCTTCGCTACGAGGGATAACAACGCCAGAGACCTGAGGATCGTTCGGCTCATCGCCGTGCTCCGCACAAGCTGCACTTCAGAAGTCGCCCACCCCTGGGCTATCACTCTGATTCTAAAGCGACGCCCCGCGTCGACACGCCCGCTGCCCAACCACCTGTAGGTACCTAACATCCGACGAAGTGTAGCGGTGAAGAGGAATGACCACGATCAAGCCCACCACCAGCTCCGCGGCCGACATGGGACGAGCAGTTCGGCTTTGTTCCCCCCGATCGGCTCTGCTTCCAATTCCCGCGTACGTCTGAGCGGCAGCCAGGCCCAGCAAAGGAGTGCTCGACCGCTCCCTGCCCCTCGCCACTTGCCCTGCGGCCAGGTTCGGTTGTCTCGCATCCGGCGGCGATCATTCGCCGGAGGGCAACTCCTCTGGGCGTACCCCGGGCACTTTGGCCGTGTCGGTTTGCTCTACAACGAACAGCGACGGCACGGCGTCGACGCTCTCCTCCGCAGCCGGCAGCGGCGCCCGAAATGCGATCGAGTTGATCCGCGAGTCCGACTCGCGGCGATAGGGGGGCCTCATGAAATCGCCTGCGCCGATGGTGTCCACCATTCGCGCATCCTCGGCGTTACGGACCTCAAGCCACGGCCCCCTTAAGTCATAAACGTTGCCCCTGCCCGTCCATTCGATGACCGATGTGGAGAGTTGCCCGCTGGTGTTCGCATTCATTGTCAGTACGATTGCCGGTTCCTCCGCTGTAAGCTGGATCAGGCACTCTTCCGCTCTGACCCGCACAGGGGGCGTCGGCGTTGCCCCGTCGTTCGTGCTGGGACGGATAAGTCCCGTGCGAGCCCGCCATGTACTGTTGCGCAGGACGAGGTCCAACTGGCCGGCAGAACCGTCGGCAGGCGCCACGGTCAGGACCGAGCCCAGGCTGAGCACCCCCACGTTGTCCATCTCGATCGTGACCCGAGCCGTTCGCGGGGCGCGGACCACGGTGTTTCTGGCCAACAGAATGCTGTTTTGCACGCGGAGAACGCTAGCGCTGTCCGTGGAGCTCGTCGTTGTCCCCGAATTCGACTCCTGCATAGCCGCCATGGACGAGCTTGCCGTCGCCGTCACCTCCGCGATCGCACCTTGCGGTGCGGAAACCACCACACGACAGTCCGTTAGCTGCGCTTCGGAGTCCAGCAGGGAGAACGCCACGGGACCGGAGGGCGTACCGGCCGGGGCGCTGTCGAGCACGATATCGACTCCGGAGAGGACGAGCCGGGCGTCGCGGAGGGAAAAGAGCGCCGCGCGCGGTGAGATGTCCGTGACGGCCAGGGGATCGAGGCGCAAGACGGGCCTACGATTGGCAGCCGCTTGAACCCTGACCGTTTTCCCCTTTATGGTCAGAGGGGGCACCTTGAATTCCCCCTCTGCATTAAGCACGATCACCGCGTCATCGGGTGCGACAGCCAGAGCGTCGGCCAGTGAGTGGTAGGCCGTGTCGTCGGTCGGATCGACGATAAGCTGACTGGCCGTGCTCGCAGTCCCCGCGGACTCTGGCATCGGGGAGCTGCGTTCCGCCTCGGGGGGAGTATTCCGCTCTTCGGGCTGTTCGCCTGCGACCTCGCTGCGAGCGGTAGGGCTCAGGTTCAGCCGCACCTTTCCTGCCACGGCCGCCGCGAGGAGCTCCACGATGGGCTGGTTGAACTCATTCTGCCACGGAGGCATGAATCGCGGCCCAACGTGAACGGCCCCCTGCGTTTCGGACGGCGATTTGCTGCTAAGTAGCTCGGCGGCGTGCGGAGCCCCCTGGTCGGAGCGGAATCTGCGGACCGTCCACGGTGCCTCGGTAACAGCGGCGGAATCCACA
This sequence comes from Planctomycetota bacterium, assembly GCA_026981825.1. Classification (GTDB taxonomy): domain Bacteria; phylum Planctomycetota; class Planctomycetia; order JALXBF01; family JALXBF01; genus JALSID01. The sequence goes on along the minus strand of JALSID010000285.1, from coordinate 18,924 downwards.
TCCTCCACGGCATCCTGCTCACGCCATGCCCAAAGGGTGTCGGCGACAGTCGCGTAGCCGTCGTCGCCTTCGGCATCACCGTGCCGCACCAGAAAACGGGCGAGGCGATAGTAATGGTTGTTCTGCCCCTGCCAGAACCAATTGTCGCCCCCGTCTAAAGCTACCAGGGCGCCGGGCTCGTCGGAGAGCGTCGCCACAACCGACGACTCGACATGCAGGACCGCGGACGAACGCCCCCCCTGCTCTTCGAAAAATTGCAGAAGCTCGAAACACGGCCCCCGCCCGAAGTGCAACGCACTGTGCCGAATCGTGGCACTCAGGACGGGAAGATCCTGGTCGAGGTACCCGCTAGCACCGGCGACCAGCACCCGGTCCGCCCAGGCCACGGTTGTGTCCTCCAGCCGGAGCTCGAATTGGCCGCTGGCCAGGGCCAACCCATGGACAGGTCCGACGAAGCATCTTTCCATCCGAAGCCGAGAGGGACGGACCACAACGGCGCCCGCTTCCCCGTTGGACTCCGGCTCTCCGTCCGTACCAGCCACTTCCGCAGGCTGGTCGACCGGGACGATGACGCGCGATTCGCCCAGGAAAACCCATGTGCGACCGGAGGGCGTCGAAGAGGCCTCCTCCCACTGTATGGCGTCCACGAGCACAACGTCACTGAGATTAACGTCGCTGGCGGAAGCCACAAAGAAGAACGGCCCGCTGTTCGGAGCAGTACCGCGAAGCACGAGCGTGATGTGCCGGAGGTTAAGCCGTGCGTTTTCGAGCTCAAAGAACGCCCATTCTGCCACATCCGGTGCTGCAGAATCGACCGTGAGCCGTAGGATGCCGTACCAACCGTTCCCCGGCCGGATCGTCACCGTCTTGTTCTGAACCCGTAGGCCAGCGACCCCCTCCTGCGCTGCTCGCCCATCTGGGTCAATATCGATGACGGTACCCGGAGGCACTGCCAGTTCGATAACAGCTCCGTCAGGACAGCGAGCCAACGCCTCCCGCAGTTCTGCCCCATCCTGGACCTGGACCAGCTTCTCTTCCCGAGCAACGGCGGGCTCTGCCTGCGACTCTTGCTTCCCCCCTTCCGTTTCACTGGCGGCAGGACTCGGCTCCGTGCCTGCTTCACCGGCCAACTCCGCCGTCGATGGGGCCGGCTGGCCGGAGCGGACCTGCGTTGCAGATTCCGGTAGGCCGGCGGGGGCCGCTGCCGACTCGCCCCAGCCGAACGGATATCGGATCAGGAAAAGCAACACGAGCACCCCGACGATGACGGTGGCCCAGAGGCCGACGAGAAGCGCGGTGGTGCGGTCTGACCAGCGACGGCGAATCCACAACACCGTCTCGCTTGTCACCGGCTTCAGGTTCAGCTCGGTAGCGACGTCAATCAGGTCGCTCATCAGCTCCTCGGGCGTCTGGTACCGCTGAGCCGGGTCTTTCTGGAGCATCCGGTCCAGCACCCGAGCGAGGGAGCGGTTCACGTTCGGGACGAACTGGCGGATATCCGGAGGGGGATCGTTTTGGTGCCGGAGCAGCTTCTGGACCGGGTTTGGATCGAGATAGGGCGGCCGCCCGCTGAGCATGTGGAACATGGTGCAGCCCAGAGAGTAGATATCGCTGCGGATATCTGCCGAGCGCGGATCGCGAGCCTGCTCGGGGGCGATGTAGTCGAACGTGCCCAGCGTCATGCCGGTCTCTGTAAGACTGGCCAGCCCGCGGCGTTCGAACGTGCGTGCCAGCCCCATGTCCACGAGTTTGACCCGTCCCGACCGGGTAATGATCAGATTCGACGGCTTGATGTCCCGGTGAACCACTCCCCGCGCCGCTGCGTGGCACAGAGCACCGACCACCTGCAGAGCGATGCGCACCACCTCGACCTGGTCCAGAGCTCCTTTCTCGGCGAGGAGGTCCCGTACGGACCGGCCATCCACGTACTCGAACGCGATGTAGTGATAGCCCTTGTCGGAGCCGATGTCGTAGACGCGCGCGATGTTCTCATGGTCCAGACGGGCCGCCCACTGAGCCTCGTACAGGAACCGCCGCACGGAGTTCGAATCGTCGGCGAACTCGGGTGGCAACACCTTCAGCGCCACCAGCCGGTTCAGGCGCACATCCAGAGCGCGGAACACCGTCCCCATACCGCCGCTGCCGATGTGCGCCTCGATCCGGTACGGCCCAAGCTGGGCGCCTACGAGCGCGTCGATGGTCTGCAAGCGGACGCGATCGGCGGAGCCGCCCGAGGGTGGCCGCTGAACCCCCCGCACCACCGTCGGCGCAGACTCGACGTCGAACTGCTCCCCGTCCGGCCGGGCGGTCGCCGCAGACGACGGGCTCTCAGGCTCTGAGACATGATCGCGAGACTGTGACATCTAGAGTATCCCGATCTCCGGCACTACGGATCCTTCCTGTCCGGCGCCGTGCCATCGTCCGTTAATCGAGTCCCCGACCTACCGGACCACGTGACTTGATGCTTGCTGCACCGGACGACCAGACACAGCGAACACGCGCCCCCAGTCAACCAGAGTATAACCCGGTGCGCTCACACCCGTCAAGCACCCGGTCGCCGCGAGCCTTTCCGCCATCCCCTCCCCCGGCACCCACGCATGAGCCAACGGCCCCCCGTTCGCGCGCACCCCACAGATCTGCGCACAACAACAGGGCGGGTATCAAAATCCCCCCTTCACCGGCACCGCCCGCAACAGACGTGCCCCCCTGGCGAACTGAACGAGCTGACGCGGCGCGCCGCCGGCCCCAGCTCGGGCAAGCTGCCGCGACCTGCGGAACCACCTGCGCAGGGCAACGATGCGCACAACAGGACCACCTGGCCCCAACGTGACATGCGGACCGCTAACAGATGGACGTGACAAAGAGCATGCCCCACCCCGCCCGTGCCCAAGGGATAGCCTCGAGCGACTTTCCCCTTCGCTCAGTCAAGCACCGAAACGATATACGCCCGCTCTTTGAGCTTCTGGATGAGCCGCGACAGCTCCTGCTCAGTCTTCTCCTGGCGCAGCCGTCGCTCGATTTCGTCCTGCACCTCCTCGAACGGCGGCACTCCCCCTTCCCGCCGTTCCTGGACCTGGACGATATGGTACCCCTCCGGCCCTTCGATCGGATCGCTGATTGCGCCGACGGGGAGCGAGAACAGAGCGTGGTCCACAGCATCGACGGCATAGCTGCCCGGGGGAGTCCACGGCCACTGGCCCCCCTTCGGCGCGGTGGCCCCATCGCTCTCCTTTCGAGCCAGCTCAGCAAACTCCGCTCCGTTGCGGAGCGCCTGCACGAGCCGCTCGGCATGAGCACGAGCCGCCGCGCGGGAACCGTGTCGCTTCTCGCTGACCAGGATCTCGCGCCACCGAACCATCGGCGAGGACTCGAACTCGTGGCGGTGCTGGCGGTACCACTCCAGCATTTCGCGTCGCGTCACCTTGACCTTGTCGGCAATCTGGGAGCGGATGAACTGCTGTGCCAGGAATGTGTCCCGAAAGACCTGCCGCATCCGCTCGACAGACTGGCCGGACTGCTCAAGCTGCTGGCGGAGCGCACTGACGCTCCGCAGGTTCAACCGCTTCGCCTCCGCCTCCAACTGCTTCTCGAACTCCTTGTCCGCCACAGCCTCGATCCGCCGCTGAACCGGCTCGGGGAACCGCCTGCGTGCTTCCTGCACGATGAGCTGGCGTTCGATCAGAGCGTCGAGCTGCTTCTTGAGCAACTGGTTGCGTAAAGCGATGAATTCCGGCTCCGTGAGCGACTCCCTCGCCTTGGCCAGGCGGTCGCGGAGTGGCGCAAGCAGATCCTCGGCCAGAATGGGCTCCCCGTTCACCCGAGCGACCACGGTGGAGATGACTTCCGTGTCCTCGGATCTTGCTTCGGCAGGCACGATCGGCTGCAGCACCACCGGAGGAGATTTCGCCCGCGGCCTGGTCTGCTCGGCAACGGACTGCTCAGCGTCCCTGCTCCGCGCCCACGGCCACTTCAGCCGGATAGGTCGGGGCCCGGTGCAGCCGACCACAGTGAGCACGATGCCCAGGATCAGCGCGGTCGCCAGGCGCGAGCGTCTGGCCGAATCCCCGGTGGCTTTGGTATCGCGCTCGGTGGTAACGTGCGACAACACGCGCACTCCGCGGTCTGCGGCAGTTCCAAAACATACTCCAGGTGACCTCGGGCAGAGTGTGACCTATGCGGTAGAAGGCGACAAGGTTACTTTTGGCCCGCCGGGACGGGTGGGAAGCGGTCGCGATCTCACCTGCTCACGGGGGCGCTGGAGAGTACAGACACCTCCGTGTGGCCCGTTTGATGGTCGGTGCCCGCGGCTGTTGCTAGCGCCCGGCCGCCTGGGCCTCCAGGAGACCAACCTCTTCCAGGCGGCGCCGCAACCGCTCCAGCGCCGGCCCCTCCAGGGGGACAAGAGGCAAGCGCAGCTCACCCGTATCCCGGCCCAGAAGCTGCATGGCCGCCTTGATGGGTACCGGGTTCACCGAGAGGTTAAGCAGATCATACGCGAGCGGAAAGAGCCGCTGGTGGATTGCTTTCGCTTCGTCGACCCGACCATCCTGGTACGCCTCGATCATCCGCTGCAACTGCTGAGGGGCAATGTTCGCCAGTACCGAGATAACACCCGAACCACCCACTGCAAGCATCGGTAGTGTCAGCGTGTCGTCACCCGAGAGGATGGTGAGGTTGGTCTCGATCGCAAGCCGCGACACCTGATCAAGCGAACCGCTCGCCTCTTTGACCGCCACGATATTGGGGATCTCCGCCAGCCTCCGCAGGGTTTCCGGCTCGATGTTTCGGCCGGTTCGTCCCGGGATGTTGTAGACCACGATGGGAAGATCCACCGCCTCGGCTATTGCCGCAAAGTGCCGGTAGATCCCCTCCTGGTTCGGCTTGTTGTAGTATGGGCTGACCATCAGCGCACCGTCGGCCCCCGCACGAGCGGCGAACGTGGTCAAGCGGAGCGCTTCACTGGTGCTGTTCGATCCGGTGCCCGCCATTACCGTGATCCGCCCCGCGGCATGCTCCACCACGGCGGCAATCACACGCTCGTGCTCCTCGTGGCTCAGCGTCGGTGATTCGCCCGTGGTTCCCACAGGGGCGATGCAGTCGGTGCCCTGTTCCACGTGCCAGTCGACAAGGCGGCGCAAAGCGTCGTAGTCCACCTCACCGTTTCGAAACGGCGTGATCAGGGCCACCGTAACGCCGGCGAATTTTTCCCCTTTCCTGGGAGACGGCCGTTCAAACATGGAGCTACCCGAAGTTTCGCACGCACCTCCGGTCAGCTAACGATCACCATGCAGAGTTCGATTATAGCGGTTCCCGGCGCCGCGCCATCCAGCGCGGCGCTTGCCGCTCCGGCCAGGCCCGCCCCCGGAGCCTGGCTCAAAGATACGACGGTGTAGGAGGCCACGGGGCCGATCAGGAGCAACGAGATCAGCGCGACGCCGACCCCATAGCCAAGGGGGAAACGGAACGCCAGGATGAAGGTCAGCACCCAAAGCAGCGCGTGGCCGACGAGTGGTCCCAGGTTGTAGAACATGTCCGGAAACACAAGGGGCCAGCGTACCATGGCCAGAGCGAGAAACGGCGAGACCGCCACGACGCGCCAGGGAACCAACTCCACCGGGATATCGAACAGCGCGCCGGCCGACACGGTCACCGCCAGATAGAGTCCAACGGCAACGATGGCCCACACGATCAACCACGAAACGATGGCGCTCACCTCGAACCTCCCCAGGTCCAGACCGCAACTCCGATCGCTTGCGCCCCGTGTGCTCATGATACGGCGGAATCCCGCCGAGCTTAGCCCACCCGCCGCCCTCCTGACCCCACACGAGAATAGTCTCTACGGGGGGCCCAGGCCGGTGGCAACCCACGGGCACTATAATCGCGCACGGCTGCGGGAGGGCGTGGTTGCAGCGATGCGCGTCGTTTGCCCCTGTTCCCGCCTGCCGATTCAGGGCCGCACGCCGGCCGGCCGAACCGGCCGGTCGGCTGGTTGGAGTGCTGCGGGCGCGTGGCGTCCCAGCCGCGCTCCGTTACCGAGCAAGTAGAGGAGAAGTTTGAGTGACGCTCCGCGGATCCACTCGCCTGTCCCCAGGACTGTGGGCGCGGCGGTACCGCGCCGACGACGGCGAACAACAACCGATCAGTGTGGTGGAACGGGAGTTCGGCCTCGAGACCCAAAGGAAACGGCACGGCCTGGACCTGATGCGCCCTGTCGTCGAGGCCCTCGGCAACCCGCACCTGAGATATCCCGTGATCCACATCACCGGCAGTAAAGGTAAGGGCTCCACGGCCGCCATTGCCGCGTCGCTCCTGAAAGCAGCCGGATACCGCGTCGGCCTGTACACATCACCGTCACTGACCTCGTTCAACGAACGGATCCAGGTCGACGCCGTGCCGGTGACCGACGAGGAACTGGACCGCCACGTCCGGGAGCTGCTCCAAACCCTGGATAGGCACGGCTTGCCGCGTCCGCGGTTCTTCGAGGCAGCGACGGCCGTGGCGTTCGTGCATTTCGCGCGGCAAGAGGTGGACGTGGCCGTTGTGGAGGTCGGCGTGGGCGGCCGCCGCGACGCGACCAACGTTGTGCGGCCGGCCGTCAGCGTGATCACCACGGTCGAACTCGAACACACCGCGATCCTAGGGGATTCGCTGGAACACATCGCTGCCGAGAAGGCCGGCATTGTGAAGGCTCCGGCGCCCGTCGTCACCGGTGTGACCGCCGATCCGGCCCGCGAGGTAGTTCTACAGCGCGCCGGAGAACAGCGGGTCAAATGTTACGAACTGGGCCGCCACTTCGATGCGATCGTGCGTGCTCCGGGCCGGACTGAGCAACGCTTCGACTTCGTCTGCAGTGCCGATGGCTCGTTCGAGTCGTACCGTGACCTCCGGCTCCCCCTGGCCGGCACCTTCCAGTGCCGCAATGCAGCGCTGGCGATAGCAGCAGTGCGCGCAGTCCCAGCGTTCGCCTCGCAACTGAACGAAGCGGCGATAAGAAGGGGGCTGGCAGCGGCGCGCTGGCCGGGACGTTTGGAGCTTCGTCGCCGGGGGGAAACGGACATGTTGCTGGACGTCGCTCACACGCCCGAAAGCGTCTCCGCGCTCTGCGAGTACGTGGGCGAGCATTTTGCGGAGAAAAGACCACACGTGCTGATCCTGGGCATCCTACGGGACAAAGCTCTGGACCAAATCGCGCAGATTCTTGCACCGGAGTTCGATCTCGTGATTGCCGCTCCGGTCAAGTGGTACCGATCGGCCGAACCCGAAGCCGTGCAGGCTGAGTGCCTGGCAGCCGGGATCCCCTGTCGCATCGCCGGCTCGATTCGCGAAGCCGTGCTCCAGGGGTTCGCCGAAGCATCCGGTGGCCTGCTCGTCATCGCCGGCTCGGTGTTTGCCGTCGGTGAGGCAAAGCGGGCGTTCGGCTGGACGGAAGACACGACAGCCGCGCAACCGTGAGCCAGCTTCGCGCACGGTCCGTTTTCGCCTCATCGATGCGCCCTCAAGCCCGCGCGGTCCCGAAACGGCATGGCCCCAGTCCGCCGACGGCCAAAGGATGGCTGCTCCGCAGGGCCGGTGGGCGCCTGCGGCGCCGAGTATCGGACGAAGTTACCATTCTTTGAGTGTTGGCTGCCGGTTGCGGTTGGTAGCGTCTGGCTCTGCTCGCCAGGGGGAGGCCCCCATGGAAAACCCAGAAGTGGCCATGGTCTTCGAGGAGATCGCGGACCTGCTCGAAATCCTGGGGGAAAACCCGTTCCGGGTGCGTGCCTACCGGAATGCCGCCCGGACCGTTCGGGAACTGCCAGAGCCGGTCGAGGAGATTGTGCGGAACCCGAATCGCAAGCTGGAAGACCTACCCGGGATCGGAAAAGACCTCGCCGAGAAGATCCGCATCATCGTCCAGACGGGCGATCATCCGATGCGGCAGGAGCTTCGCGAGAAGGTTCCACCAGGGCTGCGCGAACTGCTCGACGTGCCCGGGCTCGGGCCAAAGCGGGCGTGGGCGCTGTATGAGAAGCTCGGCGTCAAATCGATCGAGGACCTGAAGAAAGCGGCCCAAGAACATCGGATCCAGCGGCTCCGCGGGTTCGGAGCGAAGACGGAACGGGCAATCTTAGAAGCCCTCGAACACCTCGAACAGGTCCAGAGGCGGGTCTACCTGGCGGAGGCGAAGGTCTTTGCCGAGTCGGTGGTTCGACACCTGCGCGAGGTGCCTGAACTGCATCAGATCGAGGTGGCCGGCAGCTATCGTCGCCGCAAGGAAACCGTGGGCGACCTGGACGTCCTCGTAACCTGCGACCGCTCTGCCCCCGTCATGGATCGGCTCGCTCAGTATCCGGCCCTCGCGGACGTGCTGGCTCGGGGGGACACAAAGATGAGCATCCGACTGAAGAACGGCATGCAGCTCGACTTGAGGGTGGTGCCGGACGAGTCCTATGGGGCGGCGCTCCAGTACTTCACCGGCTCGCAGGCGCACAACATCCAGATCCGTCGCATGGCTCAGGAAAAGGGGCTGAAGGTCAACGAGTACGGCGTCTTCCGCGGGGACAAACGGATCGCGGGCAAGACCGAAGAGGAGGTCTACGCCGCGGTGGGGCTGCCGTGGATCCCGCCGGAGCTGCGTGAAGCACGCGGGGAAATCGAGTGGGCACTCCAGGGCCGACTGCCAAAGCTTGTGGAACTGCACGACATCCGGGGCGATCTCCACATGCATACCACCGCAACCGACGGGCGCGCTTCAATCGAGGAGATGATCCTGGCGTGCAAGGAGATGGGCTACCAATACATGGCTATCACCGACCACTCGAAACGGGTCACCGTTGCCGGCGGCCTGGACGCCAAGGCTCTTCGCGCCCACTGGGCGGAAATCGACCGCATCGCCGGGCGGATCCCAGGCATCACCGTGCTCAAGGGGGTCGAGATGGATATCCTCGAAGATGGCTCGATGGATCTCCCCGACGACGTCGTTGCAGAAGCGGACTGGGTCGTGGCGTCGGTGCACTATGGACAGAACCAGCCACGAGAACAAATCACCCGGCGCATCTTGAACGCCATCAAAAACCCCTACGTCCACTGCATCGGACATCCTACCGGTCGGCTGATCGGCAAGCGAAAACCCTACGAAGTCGATCTGGACGCGGTGCTGAAGGCGGCGGCGGATTACGGCTGTTTCCTGGAGGTGAACGCCCAACCGAGTCGGCTGGACCTGGATGACGTCGCCCTCCTTGCCGCTCGCGAACGCGGCGTGCTGATCGCGATCGGTACGGACGCTCATTCGATCGATGAGCTACGCTTCATGGAGTTCGGCGTGTACCAGGCTCGAAGGGGGGCGCTCGAAGCGAAACACATCATCAACACGCGCCCGCTCAAGGAGCTGCTCAAGCTGCTCCGGCAGCGGCGCAGCTCCCGAGCCTGAGTAGCGAAGGCCAAGCCCAACAGCGGCACATGACCTGTGCCAGGCCGTTCCCGAGTCTCCCTGGCCCGATTGGGACGACCGATTCCCCCAAGGCAGTTGCCTGTGAGAAAAGGTTAGCCTCGCTGAGGAGTGAACGCCATGGCCGAACCGGCAGGAACGAACGAGCGACGCACGGTCTACTTCTCCGGACGTGTACAGGGGGTTGGCTTTCGAGCCACGGCGTGGTCCATCGCCAGCCGCTATGACGTGAGCGGCTATGTTCGTAACCTGCCTGATGGCCGAGTAGAACTTGTCGTGGAGGGCGCTCCGGAGGAAGTCGAACGATTCCTGGCGGAAGTCAAGGATGCGATGAGCCATTACATACGCGACGTTGAGGAGTACCGCGAACCGGCCCGAGGCGATCTGATCGGATTCGAGATCCGCTATTGAACGCGGATCGAACGGCAGCGAACGCGGCGTACGGGCCATCCCTTCCCCCCCTTCCCCGCAGCGACGACGCGTGGCGCCCTTCCTCGCCGTCGGACCCTTCAGCAGTACTCCCGGTCCAGGGTCCCGACGGCGGGACCTGGTCTCGCGGGAGTCAATCAAAAGCAAAAGGGGGCCGTCGACGTGCACAAGTCCCATCGATGCCCCCGTTCGCATCCCCCGACCACCTGGCCAGAACAGTGACTCCGGACGACCTCCCCGATCGATCACGCCCCTTCTGCATGCTCATCGAAGATCAAGTGCTTCCGAGCTCGCGCATCGGAAGGCAAATTGCGGTGACAGCCGCGGACGCGGCTCGATCCCTTTCGCTAGGACAGGACAAACGGCGCGGGAGCAGCGGGTTAAGCCGTGCATCCCTCGCCGCTCGTGCTAAGGAGGTAGACCATCAACGCAAACATCACGAACAGCACTAGGTCACCTAGCAACGACAACCTCCACCTGAACCCTTGTTGGACGAGACGAACACGTCACGAGCAACGGAACCGTCCATGTAGAGAAGTAAGCGAGCGCGTGAGTGCAGTCCTTTGTCGCGCAAGCGTGAGCTCAGCAAAGAGCAACGCCTGCGGCGATGAAGGCGGTCAACAGGGCGACCAGAGGCAGCAGGCAACCGGTTCCCCGTGCCGGCGGCCCCACTCGGCATCCCTTGTCGGTGCCGAGCCCGAACTCCTTTCGCGATCCCTCCCGTTTGCCGGCAAAGCATACGGGTCTGCGTGCGAAAGCCCATCTCGCGAATGCTGCGGCAGCGATGAATACCGAACCAATTGGGTCGAGCAGCACTAGCACAGGTCGGTCCTCCGTCAGTGACGCCGATCCTTTTCCGCTGTGGTTACGCCGGCCGCCCTGCATTTCTGACACCCACCGAACAGCCTCTGGCCACGGGCCACTCCGGTCGACGGCACTCCGCACAGGTCGCCGGAGCACCGAATCGCACGGCCCTGTACACGTGCTAGCGACGGTGCCTCAATCAGCGCCGTCGTTCTGCGAGGCCGGTCGCACCGCTTCTCAGGCCGAGCTCCGCGGCCTCGGTTACCGCGAAAGCGCGCGGACGGTACAACCGGGGGCGCGCTTGGCCGCTACGTAGTGGAGCCGGATGGCGTTGGGCCACTGACTGGCCTGCGCTGCTCGTGGCCGCGCGTCGGGACGCCTGTGCGCGGGTTCGAGCATCGGCGCCCGCGCGGAGAAGACCGGCCCATCTCGCACCTCCCGAACCGGCAATCTTTCGGTGAACGGCAGCAGGGGCGGTCGGACGGCTCACCTGATCCTGCTGCTCATCGTTGCTCCACGGCACCGTGTGTAAGCTGCTCGCCGTACCAGGGTCGCCCAGCTCCGGCCACGCAGCATTGGCCCGAACCCAGCACGGGCCGCGCTGCGGTTCTTGCCGGCGCCCAGAGCGTCCGGGCCGGCTGATCGCAGCACGCAACGCGTCGCGGAGGAACCGCTTACCGGTTTCCCCAGGCGCGGCAGACTCTGGTTCGTCATCGGAGGTCATGCCGAGGATTATGAAAAGCGGGAAAGTACAGGAGCACGCCTGAAAAGCCCCTGCGACGGCGTAGAACGCTGCTACAGATGTCGGCGCACCGACCACACCTTGCAAAAACGGGCGCTCGCGCGAAGCGTCCCCTCCATGGGACGCTAGCTCAGCAGAAGGCGATGCCTGCGGCGAGCAAGGCAGCGAGTAGGGCGGCCAGAGGCATCAGGCAACCGGTTGCCTCAGAAGGCGGTGCTTCACGGCGTCCCCGCTCGTACCCCACTCCGTACGCCTTTCGCGACCCTTCGCGTTTGCCGGCACGGTATCCCTCCTCATACGCCGAAGCCGCTGCCGCGAAGGCACCGTAAACGATCAGACCCAAAACGATAAGCCCAAGCAGCTCTCCCACAGCTCAGCCTCCCGTCGCTTACACCGAACCCTTTCCATGGCGCTTACGCTCGCCGACGGGTTTTCCTGACACACCGGCACGCTCGCGCACTGCCAACCGGTCTGGCGCCGAATGACGGCGTAAGCGTCAACCCGCCACGCTGTCTCGCTTCTGCCGTGCCGGACCGAAAGCCGTCCGTAGAGCCGCCTGGATCGACCGCGTCCGCTCCACCAAGCGAGGGACCTCCGAGGTTAACCGGGTGTCCGCACCGCCGGAGAAACCCGGCGTGCGCCAGGCTGTGTCTGAACCCCCCAATAGCCTGGACAGCGACAGCTCGGAACGGACCGCGAATTGGCTCCTCAGCATCCCAGAAGGGATACGGCGTTGTCTCGACGCAGACCAACCACAGAGACCCAGAGGGCACAGGGTTCTTTTTTCTCGCTGTGTACGCCGTGTCTTTGTGGTGAGCAGACCGGTTTCCATCCGCCGAGATTCAGGTCCGTTAAGAGCTCGGCTTCGTGGATCGGTCGGATCCCCTCGAACGCATCCTTCCTCCCCGCGCGCCCTGTCACAACCGTTTTCAGACACAGGCTGGGCCGGTCATTGCTTGGCCCGTGGGCAGGGAACGCCAGGAGACGTACGCGACGGGCCGGAGTCGGCGCCCGCGCCCAAGTTCGAAAGCGGCTGAGAGCACACGCCCCCTCTGTACGCGAGGAACCGGGGGTACAGCCACAAGAGGCTCGTCGTTGCTCGGACTCATCGCTCGGACTGCGCACACGGCCCCCAAAACCGTCGGCAGCCTGCGACGAAACGTCCCCAGCGTGGTCGCGGCTGGGTCTTGGGCAAAGCTTGGCGCCTCATCGGGAGTCGCCGGGCAAGGCGGCATCCAGAATTCGATGGAGCCCGTGCCGGAAGGTTCGTATGCCCCCGCCGCGCATCGGCCTCAGCGCCCCCGATACCGAACGGCACCGACCGACGGCTCCAGACTTACCCCTGCATGGTGGCACGGGTCAAACCGGACGTTGCGAAGGTGGCCGCGTCGGGGCGTAACGGCCGGCGTCGCGGCGGTGCCACGCAGAGCGGCCGTCACCGTTCGCTGCGGAGCAGCTCGCGTAGCGTTCCCGTCACGATCCGGGCAACTTCGACACCGCACGAGTTCACTTCACCGTAGGTTTCGTGGTCCTGGTTGTTCAACCACGGCGGTGAGTTGTCCCACTCGCAACGGGGGATGATGTAGCCCAACTCGTCGTTGCCCAACCCGATGAGGACCTTGTACTTTCCGGTCATGTGCTCCCGAATGACGGGCTCAAACGGCGCGTCCGGGTAGTCCGCGCCCGGATAGCGTACGTAGCCGCCGTTGGCCAGCTCGGGGTAAAGCTCGCCGGGAACCGTCACGATCTCCACCGGACCGAACCGGAGGACGTTCAATTCGGTGCGCAGGTCGCGCCCCCGAGCGATGGGTAGTTCGACGCCCCCCAGGAACGGAAGCTTTCTCCGTTGGGTTCGTCGATCGATGCGGCCGTCCGTGTAAAGAGGACGGTCAATGATGCTGGCAGCGGCCAGGACGCGGAATCGCTCGTTCTGCAGCGGCACGTACACCTGCCGGACCCGCAGTTCCAGGCGCGGGTTCCCCGTGACGGGCTCGCCGCGTTCGAGCGCTTCAGTGGCGTACTTCGACAGCCACAGGCCCAGAGCCTCCACGCGTTCGAACGAGCGGCGCGGAGTCTGTTTTCCCGTGCGCGGATTGGGAACGGGAATGCGTATGTCCAACGGACCCAGCAGGCCGCCAATGGCTCCGTTCGCATAGACGGCCACGCCGCCGTAGCGCCGCTCCAGATCGGCACAAAGCACACCGCAGTAGTCGGCCGTCAGCAAGCGGTTCGAACCACCCAGCGTCTCCGGGTGGCTGCTCCACTGAACAAACGTTGCGATGGTTTTCCCCGACTCAGTGTCTGTCGCTTGGAGCACGAATAACTGTGGATCCTTCACGATGGGAATTCGGCCGTCGCCTTGCAGATCCGCCAGGTGTTGGTTCACGATGCTGCCGACGCGAATCTTCGCCGGCCTCAAGGAACGGACCGCCTCTACAACCGCCTTGGCCGTTTGCTTCCGCATCCAGTCCTGGTATTGGGGGTTGATGCCAGTGATCAGGGGTACAGGCCCCCAAAGGCCCATGGTGTCCGGGCCGTTGTGGTTGTGCGTGCTGGCCACGATCACGTGCACATCCGGCAATTCCCGGGCTACAATCGCCCGAATCGCCAGAACATCCGGTTCGTAGAACAAGCCGATGAGGTCGGCCACGACGATCGCCACCGTACGTTTACCGTCGCTTAGGGCGAACGCTCGCGACCAGATCGGATCGTGCACGCCTGTGGCCGTGCGGTTCTGGCCGAAGCCGGCCAGGTAGACCGCCCTTCCCTCCATCACCTCCGGCGTAATTTCTCGCTTGGCAGCACCGACCATGCACTGGCCGCGGGCACCGCCAGCCAGCACGGAGAAGAGCGCAAGAGCTAAGCAAATCCGTTTCATCGGTGCACCTCTGGGAAGACGGGTGATCTTTGTTCTAATGGTACACCCCCTGTGGTATCGGCCCCGCCGGGAGGTGCGGAGCTGGCTTGTCGGGCAATGCTGCCGGCTGCAGAACGGTCCGGCGCGCCGGGTTCGCCAAAGCCCGGCAACCGTTTGGTGGTTTTCTTCTCGAACTCCGCACAGGCGTGCCGCGTTAGATAGATAATGTGGCGTCGCGGCCTGGTCCAGATCCAGGCGAGAGGGTGGGTTGAGGCACAGCAGGGGAACGAGCTGCGAGGCGTAGCCGAATGCGGACGCTGACGGTCGCGATCACGACATTCCGAGAAACAATCCGACAACCGCTGTACCTGCTGCTCATCATCGTAGGGTCCGTCTTGCTCGCCTTGTTCACCGTGATCCCCTACTTCACGTTTGGCGAGGACATCAAGATGCTCAAGGACACCGGTCTGGCCGTGATCCTGGCCGCCGGTGCACTGCTGGCGGTTCTGGCCGCCAGCAACAGCATTTCGGAGGACATTGAGGACCGCACGGCGATCACCGTTCTCAGCAAGCCGGTAACGCGGACCCAGTTCATCGTGGGCAAGTTTATCGGTATCGTCGCCGCTGTGGCGCTGGTGTGTGCCATCCTGGGAATTGTGTTTGTCGGGGCGGTCTACTACAAGGTCGGCTACGACGTGCGGGAGAACAACTACCGCCCGGACGGGCGGATGATGACCGACATCGACCGCCAGCAGCTCACGCAGCACCGAATCGCTGAGGTCACTCAGGTCCTTCCCGGCCTATTCCTGGCATTCCTCGAGGTCGTGGTCCTCACCGCTCTCGCCGTCGCCCTTGCGACGCGCTTCCACCTTGTGGTCACGGCAATTGTGGTCGCGACCGTCTTCATCCTCGGAAACCTGGTGCCCGTGATCGTCTACAGGGGACAACAGGTGGAGATGTTCGAGCCCTTCCTGTTCTGGGCGCAATTCTTAATGGTTGTTCTGCCCCCCTTGGAGTACCTCAATGTCACGCCGGCCATTGCCACGGGCTCGCACATCCCGCTAGCATACGTGGGGGCCGCCGTGCTCTACTGCTGCTTCTACAGCGGAGCAGCTCTGCTGCTGGCGTTGTTGCTCTTTCAGGATCGCGACCTTGCCTGAGCGGCGGGCGGGGCGCCGATCGGCCTGTTGCCTCACCTGTGCGGCGAATTAGCATGGCACGCCCCGCCGAAAGCGAAATTCTCCAGGAGGGGACGAATCGGATCCTCCGGGCGAGCAAGGGGCGGTGGTTGAGCTACCATTCTGCCGACTAAGATGGTGGAGCGCCTGGGTACGCTCCCTGTCCCGAATCTCCTATTGGGGGCGACGGTACCCCTGGTAGCGGCATCATCACTAGCAACGTAGGTGGAAAGATGTGGCAATCGGCCATCCGAGAGTTGGCTTCGCGCTACACGGCTCGCTCGTCGCTCAGGTGGTTGCTGGTCGCCCTTACCCTGGTCGGACTCGCGGTGCAACTCTGTGTGGTGGCCTTAATGGCTAGCGCCACCGAGCAGACGCTTGCCGCCTTGGGGGTAGCATCCTCGGGACGGATCAACGCGCTGGTTCGAGCCACGGTGCCACTACCTGACGGAGAGTTTCATGCCATTGCACTGCTGTCGGC
This sequence comes from Planctomycetota bacterium, assembly GCA_026981825.1. GTDB lineage: Bacteria > Planctomycetota > Planctomycetia > JALXBF01 > JALXBF01 > JALSID01. Next base: position 3,006 of record JALSID010000285.1, on the reverse strand, counting down.
CGCTTCCGTCGGTCTGGTCGTGCTGTGGGCGATTGCGCGGGGCCTGGAGGGGATAGTTCTGGGGGCGATGGCGGTCGAGGGGGCAGACCGACTCCGGCACGCACTCGTCCGACAGGCGTACCGTATCCCGGCATTCTCCGCCTCGCTGCCCGATCGGGTCAGCCAGATTGACCGCCTGGTCAGCTCGGGCGCGGCATCGGCGCGACGGGGTCTCCGAGCGTGGTACGAGGCCGTCCTACGCGATCCCGTCGTGGCGGTGTTTTGTTTAATAGCTGCGCTGGTCATCGCCCCGCTCCAGGCCGTGGGCATCGCTGTGGCCGCCGTGGCAGCGGTTCTTGCCAGCAGTCAGCTCGTCGGCCCATTTCGCCGGTTGATGAAGCGAGCGGCACGGATTCGCCAGGAGTGCGAGGTGGCAACCCGCGAGATCTTGCGGGTTTGTGATGTGTCGCGGGCGAACGCGCAGGAAGAGTACGATCTCCAGCGGCTGAGCGAATTGCAGAAGCACTGCCTACGGGCCGAGAAGGGGGAAGAGCGGCTGGGTGCGTGGGTGTGGCCGCTGGTCGTGCTGCCCTTCCTGGTCGCCGGGATCCTGATCGGACTACTGCTTGCCTGGTCTCTGCTGGCGGACAAGCTTGCGGTAAGTGACGCAGCGTTTGTCGTTGGCGCACTTGCGCTCGGTGTGATCCGTGTGCAAAACGCGTGGGCGCTCCGTGCAGAACTCAAATCGCTGGACAAGACCGTGGGGGAAGCCCTGGGGCTTCTTTACGTAGATGAGGCCGTGTATCAACTCCCCGATGCTCGATTCATGCCCCCTCTCGAACACGAGTTGCGGTTCCGAGATGTGAAGGTCGAGCGGGGAGGCCAGGTTCTGCTGGACAGTGTGTCGTTCGTCGTGCCCAAAGATGCCAGGGTGGCCGTACTGTCCACCGATCCCCTTTCGGCCCGCGCCCTGGCCTACCTGGTGCCCAGGTTGTACGACCCTGACGAGGGAGTCGTTCTGATTGATGGTCGCAACATTCGCACTGCCACGCTGGAGAGTCTCCGTGCGCATGTGGGACTGGCCGTAGCCGACGCTTATGTGAGCTTCGACACGGTACGTGGCAACATCGCCGACGGGGACAAGACGGTACCGTTCACACGGATCGTAGCGGCGGCGAAGATGGCCCACGCCCACCAATTCATCCAACGACTCAAGGACGGCTACGACACGGTCATCGGCCCCCACGGGGTCCAATTGACCACCGGCGAGCAGTTTCGCATCGCCCTGGCGCGGCTGATTCTCAAGGACCCGGCGATCGCGATCATCGAAGAGCCGGACACGGTCCTGGACGAGGACACTCGTCAACTGGTCGAAGACACGTTGAACCGTTTCTGTCCCAATCGAGCGGTGATCTTTCTGGCGCGGCGAGTGAGCACGCTCAAGTCGGCCGACCAGGTGGTGCTATTGCACAACGGCGTGGTTGAGGACATTGGCACGCACGCGGAGCTGACGCAGCGCAGCGAACTCTACCGTCATCTTCAGTACGCTCTGGCTCAGCGCCGCAAGCTCATCCTCGCGGCCAGCGCCCCGCGCGACTAGTGCGCCTTTTTTCGACCGCGGCACTCCTGTGCCGCTTTGGTTTTTCTAAAAGTGGCAGAGGACTGCCGCACTCCAAAGGACTTCTCGTTCACCTCCGGTTGCTTCCCACCTCTCCTCACGGAGACGCAATTACCTTCGGTTACGGGGCTTCAGACCATAGCCCGGCAACGACTTTCACCCTGCTGGCTCGATGCGCTTCGGGGTGCAGTGGGCCCTCGCCGGCGCGACCGCGGAGCATTGGTAGCGCGCCCCGGCCCCGGCCCGCCGCCAGGCGGGACCGGAGCTCCGCCGCGGCGACGGCGGAGCAGTGGTAGCGCGACCCGGCCTCGGGTCCGCCCCAGAGCTATGGGCGCCAAGCAAGCGCTCGCACAAATGACCCCCGTGGGCGGAAGAGAAGCCCAGCCGTGGCTTCATTTGGCAAGGACGCGCGCCGTCTCTCGCCGCTTCGGCCCGCCCGGGCCGAAGCGGCCCCGGGCCCGCCGCCCGGCGGGACCGGACCTCCGCCCCGGCGACCGCGGAGCAGTGGTGGCGCGACCCGGCCCCGAGCCCGCCGCCCGGCGGGACCGGAGCTCTGCCGCTGCGACGGCGGAGCAGTGGTAGCGCGACCAGGCCTCGGGTCCGCCCCAGAGCTATGGGCGCCAAGCAAGCGTTCGCACAAATGCCCCCTGTGGGCGGAAGAGAAGCCCAGCCGTGGCTTCATTTGGCAAGGACGCGCGCCGTCTCTCGCCGCTTCGCCCGCTGGCCGAAGCGGCCTCGAGCCCGCCGCCAGGCGGGACCGGAGCTCCGCCGCTGCGACCGCGGAGCAGTGGTAGCGCGACCCGGCCCGGGTCCGCCCCAAAGCGCTGGGGCGAACGAAGCGATGGCGAAAATGACTCGCGCCGAGGGAAAAACAGCCCGCCCCTCGCGGGATGGCCAATGCGGCGCGCCCTCTCGGGCCGCTTCGGCCGCTGGCCCGAAGCGGCCTCGAGCCCGCCGCCTGGCGGGACCGGAGCTCTGGACTTTGGCCTTTCGGGCCTTGAAAAACCGGTTTTCAAGGCCGTCGTTGGCGGTCGGACTGCCCGTGAAGGGTGCCTCAGACGTTCCAGTTAGGCGTTAGAGGTGCCCGGCAGCCAGCACAACGTTGTCCAGGGCGTGCTTGGACTGGGGAATTTTCCCCAAGTCGTTCCCGGACGAGGAACAACTGGGCTGAAATTCCAGCCGCCCCAGAAAAATCTGCCGGAACGCGTCAATTACCGTCTGGATCGTCCAACGCTTCGCCCCCAGCCACCACTTCACCGTCGCACCTCCTGGCGGTTTTAACCCCCAGGCTCGGTACGCCGCCAACACCGCCGTGGCGTACCCGTAGCTGATCCACCGCACGATGTTCACCGAACCCAGCTCGCTGCAGTTCCGCGCATGCTTCAGCCCCAGCCCCGTCTTCACCTCTC